>NZ_JBICKP010000041.1:0-121352 GCF_043104335.1 Pseudomonas sp. WSY_20 | reverse complement strand
CGTTCGGCCTTCTGAAGTCGCGAAGATCAAGATCAAGATCAAGATCAAGATCAAGATCAAGATCAAGATCAAGATCAAGATCAACAGAAGCACAAAAAGAAACAGTAACCTGTTTTAACTTTGAGTAGAGGTGTCTGGTTGCGCTTAATAGTTATATTCGGAACAGTATTCACGATATCTGCTGACGTATATAGCACTTAAGTGCGACATTGCCGGGGCGCCTGACAGGCCGCAATAGGTTGCGAGACAGCCCCGGCAATCTATGCTGCGAAGCTAAATTCCTGGGGCCGCGCCACAGCCCACCGTTGCTCTTCGTACCGGGAAAACCCCGACAGCCACCTTGTCAGTCCTCAAGCCACTGCGGGCTATTGAAATTATTCAACCGACAATCCTCTTCAGCGCAATCAACCGCCGCTACAGGCGAGCCGAGCAAGGCTCTCTGCAAACTGCGCTCTCCAGCGTTCCAGGCTTGCGCAAGCAGTGGCAGGATGGCGTGGGGCAGCACGCTGAACATCGGTTGCCAATACCCACCCTGGCGGACCATGGCGGCATTGTTGGCCGCCAAGGCGGCGCGACGCAGGTCGTTGATCAATACCTGATCGACCCGTGGCGCATCGCAGGCGAGCACCACCACCCACCCGTGCCGCGCTACCGCCAACCCGGCAAGCACGCCAGCCAGTGGGCCGGGGAAGCCGGCCTCGACATCACTCACGCATTGTTCTGCGTACCGCTGGTATACCTGCTGATTGCGATTGCACGAAACGATCAGGTCATCACTGAGCCCACGAACCACCGCATGAACGTGGGCAATCAGAGGACGGCCTTGCCAGTCGATCAGCCCTTTGTCACGCCCACCCATGCGTTGGCCACGGCCGCCGGCGAGCATGAGGACAGAGCAAGGGGGCAGGGTAGCAGGCATGAAAAAGGGTTCCTGGCAGTCAATGCCCGAAACCCTCCCACTTCACGCTTCGCTTGTCCAGTCAGTGACCGCGCGTGGCTGGCTCGTGGCAAGGCTCCAGTGGTCGTCGGCGCCCGGACAAACGCATCACCACGACAAAGAACACCGGTACGAAGACCACCGCCAGTGTGGCACTTAACATACCGCCAATGACCCCCGTACCGATGGCCTGCTGGCTTGCCGAGCTGGCACCGGTGGCGATGGCCAGTGGCACCACCCCAAGGATGAACGCCAGAGACGTCATCACGATGGGCCGCAGGCGCAGGCGGGCAGCCTCGAGTGCAGCCTGGGTGGCTTCCATGCCCTGGTCCACCAGGCTTTTGGCGAACTCGATGATCAGGATGGCGTTCTTTGCCGAAAGCCCGATCAAGGTGATCAAGCCCACCTTGAAGAACACGTCGTTGGGCATGCCGCGCAGTGTGACCGCCAGCACCGCACCCAGAATGCCCAGGGGCACCACCAGCAGCACCGCAGTGGGGATCGACCAGCTTTCATACAATGCCGCCAGGCACAAGAACACCACCAGCAGCGACAGGGCCATGAGTACCGGCGCCTGGCTGCCCGAAAGCCTTTCCTGCAGCGACAAGCCGGTCCATTCCAGCCCTACGCCGGGCGGCAGCTGCGCCACGATTCGCTCGATCTCGGCCATGGCCTGACCGGAGCTTTGTCCGGCTGCCGGCTCACCCGAAATGGACACCGCTGGGTAACCGTTGTAACGCGTCAACTGGACTGGACCGCTGACCCATCGGGGCTGGACAAAGGCGCCAAGCGGCACCATCTTGCCGGCGCTGTTGCGCACGTGAATCTTCAGCAAGTCTTCCACCTGGCTGCGCTGATCGCCCTCAGCTTGCACAACCACCCGCTGCATGCGGCCTTGGTTTGGAAAGTCATTGACGTAGCTCGAACCCACGGCTACGTCCAGCACCGAGCCGATATCGGCGAACGAGACCCCCAGTGCATTGGCCTGACGGCGGTCGATCTCCAGCTCCACTTGCGGGCTCTCGGCCAGGGACGCCTCGCGCACGTTGGTCAGTAGCGGGCTCTTGCTCGCCTTGGCCAGCAGCTCGTCACGTGCAGCCATGAGTTGGGCATGACCCAGCCCACCCCGGTCCTGCAAGCGGAACTCGAAGCCGGTGGACTCGCCCAGGCCGTCAATCGGCGGCGGCAGTACGGCGAAGGCGATGGCGTCCTTGAGTTGGGTGAGTGCCATGTTCGCGCGATCGGCAATGGACTGGGCACTGTCACCGGCGCCACGTTCGGACCAGTCCTTCAGGGTCGTGAAGGCCAACGCTGCATTCTGGCCACTGCCGGAGAAACTGAAACCCAGAATGACCGTGGTATTGCCTACGCCAGCTTCACCGCCGTTGTGCGCTTCGATCTGGGCCGCCACCTGCTCGGTCCGTATGCGGCTAGCGCCTGGCGGCAGTTGGATATCAGTGATGGTGTACCCCTGGTCTTCAGTGGGCAGAAAGGCAGTGGGCAACTGACTGAAGCCGTAGCCCAACACGCCCAGCAGCACGGCGTACACCAGCAGGTAGATCCCGCTGCGGCGAAGTGCTTGGGACACCCAGCCCTCATAGCCCTTGCTCATGCCCTCGAAGCGCCGATTGAACCAGCCGAAGAAACCGCCGCGCTGATGATGCTCGCCTTGGTTCACAGGCTTGAGCAAGGTCGCGCACAGCGCCGGGGTCAGGCTCAGGGCAAGGAAGGCCGAGAACAGAATGGAAACTGCCATGGACACCGAAAACTGCTGGTAGATCACGCCGACCGAGCCCTTCATGAAGGCCATGGGCAGGAACACGGCTACCAGCACCAGCGTGATGCCGATGATCGCCCCGCTGATCTGGCCCATGGCCTTGCGTGTAGCTTCCCGTGGCGCCAGGCCTTCTTCAGCCATGATTCGCTCAACGTTCTCGACCACCACAATGGCGTCATCCACCAGAATGCCAATGGCCAGGACCATGCCGAACAGGGTCAGCACGTTGACCGAAAAGCCCAGTAACAGCATCACGCCGAACGTACCCATCAGCGCCACGGGCACCACGAGTGTGGGAATCAAGGTATAACGCAGGTTCTGCAGGAACAGGAACATCACCGCGAACACCAGCACCATCGCTTCGAACAGCGTGCTGATGACCTGCTGTATGGAGACCTTGACGAACGGCGAGGTGTCGTAGGGAATATCGTACTTCACACCCTCCGGGAAGTAGCGCGCCAGGTCCTTCATCTTGGCGCGCACCAGTGTGGCCGTCTCCATGGCGTTGGCACCCGGGGCCAGCTGCACGCTGAATGCGGTGGCCGGCTTGCCATTCAGGCGCGTGCCGTACTGATACTCCTGGGCACCGATTTCTACCCGTGCTACATCACCGATGGTCACCACCGAACCGTCGGTATTGGCCCGCAGTACAATGGCGGCAAACGCTTCTGGTGTGGTCAGTTGGCCCTTGACCACCACGTTGGCGGTGATCTCCTGGGTAGCGGGGCTGGGCAGGTCGCCGATACTGCCGGGCGCTACCTGCGCATTCTGGGCGGTGATGGCTTCGGCCACGTCGTTGGGTGTGAGGTTCAGGCCGACCAGCTTGGCTGGGTCGATCCAGATGCGCATGGCGCGCTCGGAGCCATACAGCTGCGCTTTGCCGACCCCCTTGATGCGCCGGATCTCGTTCATCACGTTGCGCGCCAGGATGTCGGACAACGCGGTCTCGTCGAACTTCCCGTCCTCGGAGGTGAGCGTGCCCAGCAGCAGGAAGCCAGTGGACACCTTTTCCACCTGCAACCCTTGTTGGGTAACCGGGCGTGGCAGGCGCGACTCGACCACTTTCAAGCGGTTCTGCACGTCGACCTGGGCCAGGTCGGGCACGGTGCCCGGCTCGAAGGTGGCGGTGATGGTGGCGCTGCCCAGGCTGCTCTGCGACTCGAAGTACAGCAGGTTGTCGGCGCCGTTGAGCTCCTGCTCGATCAGGCTGACCACGCTTTCATCCATGGTTGCCGCCGAGGCGCCAGGGTATACGGCGTAGATCTCTACCTGCGGTGGCGCAACATTGGGGTACTGCGCCACAGGCAACTGAGGAATGGCCAGGGCGCCAGCCAGCAGGATGAACAGCGCCACCACCCAAGCGAAAATAGGGCGGTCAATGAAGAATTGCGGCATCGATCAAGCCCTCACTGGCCGGTGTGCTGGGTGACGGAGGTGGCCTGGGGCGCGGTGTCGATCTGCACACGTTCGCCTGCCTTGGCATGTTGCAGGCCTTCGACCACCACCTGGTCACCGGCAGCCAGGCCGTCGCGCACTACCCAGCGGTCGCCCTGTACGCTGCCCAGGACCACCTGCCGTTCGCTGACCTGAGACTGAGCATCCACGACCAGCACCTTCGGCACGCCTGCACTGTCACGCAGGATCGCCCGTTGCGGGACACTCAGGCCTTGCGCTTGCACGGCCTGGGCCAGGCGCACGCGCACATAGCTGCCTGGCAGCAAGTCGAGGTTGGGGTTGGGGAACTCGCTGCGCAGGGTGATCTGATTGGTCGAAGGGTCGACCTGGATGTCGGAAAACAACAGCTTGCCAGGCAGCGGGTAGGCACTGCCGTCGTCCTCGATCAAGGTGACACTGGCCTGGTCTGCGTCGACCCGTTGAAGCTGGCCGGCACGCAAGGCCTTGCGCAGCGCCGTGATCTCACGGGTTGACTGGGTGACGTCGACATGAATGGGGTCCAGTTGCTCGATGGTCGCCAGCGGCGTGGCTTCGTTCTGCCCGACCAATGCGCCTTCGGTCACCTGGGCGCGGCCAATGCGGCCAGCGATGGGGGCGGTGACGGTGGCGTATCCCAGGTTCAGACGGGCTCGTTGCACGGCTGCCTTGGCCTCGGCCACCGCTGCGTTGGCTTGCAGCAGGCTGGCCTTGGCGTTGTCGTATTCCTGGCCGCTGACGGCCTTGTCGTTGACCAGCTCGCGGTAACGCTGCTCTTGCAGGCGAGCCTGATAACGGGTGGCGTCGGCTCTGGCCAGTGCCGCCTGAGCGCTGTCCAGGTCGGCCTTGAAGGGTGCCGGATCGATCTGGAACAACACATCGCCCTGCTTGACGTCGCTACCTTCGCGGTAGACCCGTTTGAGCACCACGCCGGCCACCCGAGCCCGCACCTGAGCGGTACGCGGCGCCAGAATGCGGCCGTTGAGCTCGCTGGTAATGGCCAACGGTTGCAGTTGCAGCGTCTCGACGCGCACATGCGGGACCGGGGCTTGCTGTTCGGGTTCGTCGCTAGCGCTACAGCCGCCCAGGCTCGAGCCTACAAGCGCCAGAAGCGCCAGAAGCGCCATGCGGCGCAGGGTAACAGTGAATGTGTCGGACATTGGGATCTTCCGCTGATGATCTGCGCTATGCTACGGCACCCGGGTCATGATTGGCTGTTAACAGCTGTACGGGGAGTGTGAAAAAGTGTGAAACGATGGGTTGTGCACCGTGATGTTTCTATAAGCTTGGGCCACTATAACGCAGCGCTCACCTGGCCATGCCGAGCCGCAGTGCTGCAAGTCCCTATATCTGCCTGCCAAGCGACCCATGCCCACTATACTTCTGGTCGAAGACGACAGCGCCCTGGCCGAGCTCATCGCCAGTTACCTGCAACGCAACGAATTCGTGGTCCGGGTCATCGCCCGGGGTGACCACGTGCTGGACGAATATCGCCGGGACAAACCCGACCTGGTGATTCTCGACCTGATGCTCCCAGGCATGGACGGCCTGCAGGTGTGTCGTCAATTGCGCCATCAGTCCCAATGCCTGCCAATCCTGATGCTCACCGCCCGCGATGACAGCCATGACCAGGTGCTGGGGCTGGAAATGGGTGCTGACGACTACGTCACCAAGCCGTGCGAGCCACGGGTGTTGCTGGCAAGGGTGCGCACCTTGCTGCGCCGTAGCGGTAACGAACCCAGGCTGGACCATGACCTGATCGTGGTAGGTGGGTTGTGTATCGACCTGGCCGAGCGCACCGTCACCTGGCGCGGCGAGCCTGTCGACCTGTCGGCCGGGGAATTCAACCTGCTGGTCGTGCTGGCGCGCAATGCCGGGGTGGTGCTCAATCGCGACCGCATTCTTCAACAGCTGCGCGGTATCGAGTTCAACGGCACTGACCGTTCGGTGGACGTGGCCATTTCCAAACTGCGTCGCAAGTTCGACGACAACGCAGGCGAAGCACGCAAGATCAAGACGGTCTGGGGCAAAGGCTATCTGTTCAGCCGTGTCGAGTGGGAGTAAGCCGCGATGTTCAAGATCCTGGTGCGGCTGTATCTGCTGATCATCGTGGCCTATGCCGGAGCCTTGCTGTTCATACCCGACACCATCGTGGGGCTGTTTCAGGAACGCTTCATGGCCTACAACCTCAGCCAGACCAAAGGTGTGCAGACGCTGATCGTGCGTCAGTTTCACCAGGCTCCCCAGTCCCAGTGGCCTGTCGTGGCGCAGGCGCTTGCCGACGATTTTGCGCCCTTGCAGGTACAGCTGCTGCGTATTGACCATGCCCGCTTGGATGAAACGGAGCGCGCACGATTGGCACAGGGGGAGTCGGCAGTGCGCCTGGCCCAATGGGGCTACTACGAAACCCTGCTGGCGCCATTGGACAGCCATTGGCTGGTACGCCTGGATTCGCCGCCCGATCCTTTGGACATCAACGTCCTGTCCTGGGGCGTGACGGTGTTGATCGGGGCCGCGATGCTCGGTTGCCTGTTGCTCTGGGTATGGCCGCACTGGCGTGACTTGGAGCGCTTGAAGGAAACTGCCCGGCGCCTGGGCCAAGGGCAGATGTCCGAACGCACGCATATCTCGGCGCATTCGAACATTGGCGAACTGGCCAGGGTGTTCGACACCATGGCAAGCGACCTTGAACGCCATGTCAATCAGCAGCGCGAGTTGCTCAATGCCGTGTCCCACGAGCTGCGCACGCCTCTGACACGCTTGGATTTCGGTTTGGTGCTGCTATTTGACGAAGTGCCGCCGGCCAGCCGCAAGCGTTTGCTGGAGCTGGTCGGGCATGTGCGAGAGCTGGACGAACTGGTGTTGGAGTTGCTGTCTTACAGCCGTTTGTACAATGCCGACCAGGCGCGCGAGCGGGTGGAGGTGTCGTTGCTCGAGCTGGTGGACAGCGTGCTAGGCAGCTTTGCCGAGGAGTTGGACGGGCGTGGCATCCAGTGGGAGGTGCATGCCGACGCCGAGTTGCCACGCTTCGTGCTCGATCCGCGCCTGACGGCCCGAGCAGTGCAGAACCTGGTGCGCAATGCCATGCGCTACTGCGAGCAGCGCCTGGTGCTGCGCTTGCGCCTGGAGCCCGACGGGGCATGCCTGCTGACGGTAGAAGATGACGGCATCGGCATCCCCGTCGAGGAGCGTGAGCGAATCTTCCAGCCGTTCTATCGCCTGGACCGCAGCCGTGACCGCAGCACGGGTGGATTCGGCTTGGGGTTGGCGATCAGCAGGCGGGCCATTGAGGGGCAGGGCGGGACCTTGACGGTTGCCCAGTCCCCATTGGGCGGAGCGCAGTTCCGTATTCGCTTGCCCGCCGGGACGGTGGCCTGATGCCTGATAGTAAGCCTCTTCATTTAACCGGCGGGATCTTGTAGCGTGTCGGGTCGTCATTCAGGGAGCTGAACATGCAAGGCAAGGCCCGCAAGATCGTCCAGGCTATTCTCTACGAGGCCATCGCCGTGGCGTGCGTCGCCCCCGCCCTGGAGCTGGCGTTCGGGGCGGGGATGGCGCAGTCCACCGTGCTGTCGGTACTGATGTCAGGCGTTGCGATGAGCTGGAACATGCTCTACAACTGGGTGTTCGAGCGCTGGGAGGCGCGCCAGCCTCAGCGCAAGCGCACACTAATGCGCCGCTTGCTGCATGCGCTTGGCTTCGAAGGTGGCCTGGTGGTAATCCTGCTGCCGTTGGTGGCTTATTGGCTGCAAGTCAGCCTGCTGGCAGCGCTTTTGACCAACCTGGCCCTGTTCGTCTTCTTCTTCGTCTACGCCTTCGTGTTCCAGTGGGGCTTCGACAAGGTTTTTGACGTGCCGTTGTCGGCGCAGCAGGCCAAGTGTTGACGTGCGGCCAGCCCTCGGGCTAACGTTCGGCGCATGAACCGCTATCAGCCTGCCTTCGCCAGCATTATTACCGCCATCATTGGATTGGCGGGCTAGCGCGAGCATGCACCGAACCCGCCCTGGAGGCGGGTTTTTTTCATCTGACTCCTGGGCACCGTTAACCGGCCAAGGAGTCGACGATGTCCAACCTGTGTTCCGCCCCGCGAGCAATCACCCCTCAGCAACTGCTGTCCGAGCAGGTTCGGCGTATCTTGGCCGCGCCCGTCTATGACCTGGCCATCGAAACGCCGCTGCAAGAGGCCGCAGGGTTGTCCGACAGGCTGGGTAATCGGGTACTGCTCAAACGCGAAGACCTGCAACCCACATTCTCGTTCAAGATCCGTGGGGCTTATACGCGACTATCGAGGTTGACGACCCGCCAGCGTCAGGCCGGCGTAGTGACCGCTTCGGCGGGCAATCACGCTCAGGGCGTGGCCATGGCCGCCGCGCACCTGGGCATGACGGCCACGATCGTCATGCCGTCCACGACGCCTTCGCTCAAAGTACAGGGCGTGCGCGCCCGCGGGGGACGGGTGGTGCTGCACGGTGACAGCTTCCCCCATGCCCTGGCCCATGCCTTGAAGCTGGCCGACCTGGAAGGAGCCACATTCGTGCCACCTTTCGATGACCCGGATGTGATCGCGGGTCAAGGCACGGTCGGCATGGAGATTCTTCGGCAGTGCCCTGGGCCGCTGCATGCCGTTTTCGTGCCGGTTGGCGGGGGTGGCTTGATTGCCGGAATCGCAGCCTATATCAAATACCTGCGCCCCGAAGTCAAGGTGATCGGGGTAGAACCGGAAGATGCCAACTGCCTGCAGGCCGCCCTGCAAGCTGGCGAGCGGGTGGTGCTCCCGCATGTGGGCACCTTCGCCGATGGGGTGGCCGTGGCCCAGGTGGGCGCCCACTGCTTCGAGCTATGCCAGCATTCTGTGGACGAGGTACTAACGGTCAGCAGCGACGCGCTGTGTGCCGCGATCAAGGACATCTACGATGACACCCGCTCGATCACCGAGCCGTCGGGCGCTCTGGCAGTTGCCGGCATGAAGCAGTACGTGGACCGTGAGGGTATTGGCGGGCAGACACTGGTGGCTATCGATTCCGGGGCCAACATCAACTTCGATCGGTTGAGGCATGTGGCAGAGCGCGCCGAACTGGGTGAACAGCGCGAAGCGGTGATTGCGGTGACCATCCCTGATCAGCCCGGTAGCTTCCGGGCGTTCTGCCAAGCATTGGGCAAGCGCCAAGTCACGGAATTCAACTACCGCTGCCAGCCGGGCAAACCTGCGCGTCTGTTTGTTGGAGTGCAAACGCACCCCGTGCAGGACCCGCGCGATCAGCTGTTGAGCGGGTTAAAAGCACAAGGCTATGACGTTGTGGACCTGACTGACAATGAACTGGCCAAGCTGCACGTGCGCCACACCGTGGGTGGGCCCATGGCGCCTGGCAGTCACGAGCAGGTGCTGCGTTTCGAGTTTCCAGAGCGCCCCGGGGCACTGCTGGCGTTTCTGGAGCGCCTGGGCCAGCGCTGGAACATCAGCCTGTTCCATTACCGCAACCACGGTGCAGCCCATGCGCGGGTGTTCGCTGCGCTGCAAGTGCCTGCCGATGAGCGTGCCGGGTTATTCGTGGCGCTCGATCAGATGGATTATCGCTACTGGGACGAAACGGATAACCCGGCTTATCGGCTGTTCCTCGGCTGAGGCGGCGGTTCATCGCTCGCGCATGAAGAAACCGGCCACGAACTTGCGGAAGGTTTCAGGGCTCTTGAAGTCGGCATACCGTTTGAAGTTCTCGGTATCCGGCTCGGGCCCGATGGGTTGTTCAAGCAGCGATATGGACAGAACACGGTCTTGGTCGGACGTCATCACCAGTTCATCCATGAGCTGCCCGCCAACCACCGGACGGCGCATCTGCACCTTGACGCCCTTGCTGGCCATCCAGTCCACCAGCGATACCAATGCCTTGAGCGGTTCGCGTTCTTCATCGCGATAGACCGGAAACAGATGGCCCCGCGATAGCACCGGTACGCTGGCCACGTGGATCAGCTCAAAGAAGTGACTGCCGGGAGTCGTAGGTGAATAGAGTGCCAGCGTCAGCAGCGGGCCGCAGGTGCGCTGACCACCCCAGTACAGATGGTGGCCCTGGAAATCGAAACCGTCTTCGCTTCGGTAGTGAAAGACCTTGCGGCCCTTGATCTGGTCGATGCAGTCGAGCAGTAGCCCATGACGCCGGTGATTGCCAAAGATCGTGGCCTCACGCAGACGCGCCTTGAGCATCATCATGTGCTTCATGTCCAGGCGCGTTTCCAGGTAGTTGCTGGCCGGTACCCGTTCCACCAGCGGATAGCGACTGGCCACAGCACGCAGTTGAGCGAATTGCCCGGTCAGGTCCTGCTTCAAATGCGTGGCGTAAAGGTTCAGGCCGCTGGTCTCGATCCACGTCAGCAACAAGGCCAGCAACCGCTGTTGTTCGCGGCGCTCACCTGGCCCGTTAGTGCTTGTGCTTGCGCCCGTGCGAAAATCGCCGATCAGCCGCAGCGGCGTATCGGGGGGCAGCCAGGCCACCGGCTGGACAGGTGCCTGTGCACGCTCGGCCGCTTCCTGTTCATCTTTGGTAAAGGGGCAGCCTGGGGCATGTTCGGCCGTGCCAGGGTTGTTCTTGAGAAACAACGTACCGGTGTTGCCATTGAGGGTGACATTGAGCACAGGCAGGGCATCGGTGCGGCAATCGCAGGCCAGCCACTGGTTAGCGTTGCGCACCTTCATCAGCATCTGGTTGGCCTGCAGCAGGCGGGGCCCGGCCAAGCCGCCGGTGGCAAAGTCCACCAGCAGCGCGTCTTCGGCGGGCGTCAGGCTGCGCACCTGGGCGGCGGTCTTGTCGATGATACGCATTGAGCGGCTCCGTGCTATGAGCTTCAAGCTTCCAGCAAAGCGGTGCCGCTTTCAACCGTCAGAAGATGTAGTCGGTGGTCAGGAAACTCGACCGCCGATTGCGGATGATGTCACTGAACAAGGCCTTGTTGTCGTCCTCAAAGCGCGTTGCCACCAGGGTGCGTATGGAAAAGACCCTCAAGGCATCGTGCACCGAAAGAGTACCCTCGGCGCTGTTCTTGCGGCCATTGAACGGATAGGTGTCCGGGCCTCGCTGGCATTGGGTATTGATGTTGATGCGACCGACCTGGTTGGCGAAGATGTCGATCAGGCTGCCGACGGTGGCAGGATCGTTGCCGAACAGGCTCAGCTGCTGGCCATAGTCCGAGTCCAGAACGTAGTCGATGACCGTCTGCAGATCGCGGTAAGGGACGATCGGCACAACCGGCCCGAACTGTTCTTCCTGGTACACGCGCATCTGCGCCGACACCGGATACAGCAGGGCTGGATAGAAGAACGAACCCCGGCTGCGCCCCCCGTGTTCGTTGACCACCCGTGCTCCCTTGTCAGTCGCATCGTGCACCAGGCCGTCCAGGTAATCGATCTTGCCGGGTTCAGGCAGCGGTGTCAGGGCGACGCCAGGCTCCCAAGGCATGCCCGGCTTGAGTGTGGCGAGCTTGCGCGTGAACTTGTCGAGAAATGCCTCGACCACATCTTCATGGACGAACAGAATCTTGAGCGCCGTGCAACGCTGGCCGTTGAACGACAACGCGCCGGTCAGGGCCTGCTCGACGGCGTTGTCCAGATCGACCTGGGGCAGCACGATGCCGGGGTTCTTAGCGTCCAGGCCTAGTGCCGCGCGCAGCCGATGGGGCCGTGGGTGCAGCTTCTTGAGATCGCTGGCAGCCTTGTGGGTGCCGATGAAGGCGAAGACGTCTACCTTGCCGCTGGCCATCACTGCGCTGACGGTCTCGCGGCCCTTGCCGTAGATGACATTGATGACACCAGGCGGGAAGCTGTCGCGGAAGGCTTCGAGCAGCGGGCGGATCAGCAGCACACCAAACTTGGCGGGCTTGAACACCACGGTGTTGCCCATGATCAAGGCCGGAATCAGGGTGGTGAAGGTTTCGTTGAGTGGGTAGTTGTACGGACCCATGCACAGCGCCACGCCCAAAGGCGCGCGGCGTATCTGACCCAGGGTGCCCTGCACGAGCTCGAAGCGGCTGGAGCGTCTGTCCAAGTCCTTGAGGGCATTGATGGTTTCATTGATGTAGTCGCAGGTGCGGTCGAATTCCTTTTCCGAATCCGCAAGGTTCTTGCCGATTTCCCACATCAGTAGCTTGACCACGGCCTGACGCTGCTCGCGCATGCGCGCCAGGAACGCTTCCACATGGCCAATGCGCTCTGCTACCCGCATGTTCGGCCATGCTCCGCGCCCCTTGTCATAGGCTTGAACTGCAGCGTCCAGTGCGGTCATGGCCGTGTCGGCGTCGAGCAGCGGAGCGTGGCCCAGCACCACTTGTTGCTCCTGGCCGTTGTCCTTGAGCCAAACGGGGCTACGGACTGTGGCCAACGGTCCGTCCCAATGGCGCAGTTCACCGCCCACAAGGTAGTCACGTTGTTCAAGCGGAGCACCCAGTTGCCACGCTTGAGGAACGTCGGCGGCGTTGGGATAAAGATTGTCGAGCAAGGATTCCATGAAACTGCACCTCACAGTGGCCGAGAAGGGTCTAGCACAGTGAAACGGTTCAGCGACGAGCATGCGCCTGACCCGGTCAGAATACCAGCGCACAGCAAGCGCTTTAGCAGTGCGCCGGTCCCCCGGCGCGTGATCACGGTGTCACAGGTCGAGCTCGAATAGACCCTCTGCAGGTTGTTCCAATAGGGATTGCCGGTCCGGCCCTGCATTATCGATCACGGCCAACCGGCGCCAGAACTCCCGGCGCGCTCGTTCGGGGTGGGTGAGGAACGGCCCAGCCTCCAGCAGCGCCCTGAGGTCGCGCCGGTATTGCAGTGGCAAGCGGCGCCACAGCGCAAATTCAGGTGGGCCGGCCTGTTCAAAGAAGTCGGTGTAGTCGGCCTCATTCACCAACAGGTCCACGTCGTGGATTTCGTTGTACGCTTCGATCTGGCTCAGTATCGGCCCTGCCAGCCATCTGCTTTCCATAGACAGCGGGTCGGCTACCTGAACGGGCAGGGCGAAGCCGTCGGGTAGCTGCACGAACTGGTTATCGGTCAGGTCGACGGTGAGCGGCTCCGTTAATTGCGCTAACCCCTGTGGCAACTCGGTCAGCGAGCATCCTGACAGGAACAGCGACCTGATACCTGGATTCAGGCGCAGGTCAGGCGCGGCCAGCAGCGGATTCTCACTAAGATCAAGTACGGCCAGGCCGGAGTAACTTTGCAGGGTAGTCTGGTCCGTGGCGTCCCAGGTGATGCGGTTGCGTTCCACATCCAACCAGCGCAGTTGCTGGCCGAAGGCCAGGCGAGGCAGGTGGTCGAAGCGGCAATCGCCAAGTAGTAGCCGCCTGAGATTCGGAAACCGCTGGTGGAAGGCCGCAGGTAGCTGGCTGAGTGCGGAGTTCCCGCGCAGAGACAGGTGCTCGATGTGATTGAAATCATCGGTTAGCGGCAAGCTAGCCAAGTCTTCATGCGTCAGATCCAGCTCGGAGAGTTCGAGGCTGTATAGACGACCGCCGCCATCGAGCACCGTGCGCGACACCCGTTGCCAGGCGTTGATGACAGGGCGCACGGCAAGGTGGCGCTGATGTGGGTGCTGGGGATTAGGGGCGGCCCACTGAGCCAGATCACGACGCAAGTTCTCAAGACGGGCTTGCAGGTCGCGCAAGCGCTGGGTCGGCGAGCGCATGTCATGTAGGTTGTCTTCGTCCTCCTCTTCATTGAGCCAGTCGGCAAACTCTGCGTCGGTCGCAGTGGGAAAAAGACGTCGATAGGCTGCGCTCAACGAGCTGGTCTGACGTGGCGCTGCCGGCAGTGGCTCAAGCGGCTGCCCGCCACGCAACCAGCCTCGTGTGGCCAGGCGCTGGCTGCGCTGCCCATAAAGCCTGGGTGCGAGGGTGGCACGGTTTGCCTTGGCCCATGTCATCACTCGGTGGCGAAGAGAGGCGCCATCCGTATGTTCGATACCCAGCAGGTCGCGACGGGCGCGAGGCAGTGCCTGTTCGATGGCCTGGCAAATATCGATACTCACCATGCCGGGCGCAGGGCGCTCTCCAAGGAATCCTTCATAGCCTTGGCTTGATTTGATCACACGAACGAGCGGACCTACGCCGGTATGAGCCAGGATCGGGCCGTCAGGGTTACCGGCGCGCAATTCCAGACGTATATCGGCGGGCCAGTCCGGCATGGCATCAAGCGCGCTGAATAGCAGACGCTGGGTGTCGGCATTGGCCAGCGCTGGCTGTACGAGCCCCTCCAGCGCCCGCACCAGAGGTAGCTCGCTGTGCACCTGTTCTACCGATTGGCGGATGCTGGCAGGCAGTGTCCCTTCCTGTTCCCAGGCCAGAACTTGGCCAGCCTCCAACCGGCCCAGCAGTTGCCTGGCCAACGGCGGCGTGAGGCGCGGGTAGGTCGATAGCAAGCGGTCCACGCCAGGGGCGTGCGACATGCTTGGGCTGTAGCGCTGCTCGAACCACTGCGACGCGTCTTGTGCGTTCATCGAAGGGCATTCGGCGCTAATGCGCAGCCGTTGCAGAACATCCAGTAGCAACGGCGGCGCCGGTTGCCCGCGAAGGTGCAGGTCTCGCAGGCTGTGGGCGTCAATGCCAGTCACATCGCACGCTTGCTGGATGTGCTCTGCTGTAAATGCCTCGAACGGCTCACCCAGGCGCTTTACCAGCGTTGCCAGCGGCCAATCGCCTGGCTGCTCGTGCTGGGCGCGCCAGGCGCCTTGACCATTGTGCTCAAGGGGTGGCTGCCAGGCATCTGCCCGCTCGGGGTGGACGATCTGCCAACGCGACAGTGAAGGCTCCAGCCGCTGCTCATAGAGGTGTCCGTCCATCTTGATGAAGTACCGGCCGTCATGCAGGTACTGGCCCAGCGCGTTGGGCCGCAACTGCGTTGGCAGCGCTTCATTGGAACGGTAGGGGGCCAAGTCCTGGTTCCAGAGCCTGAATGTGCCATCGCTGCCACGTACCTCTTGCAGCGCCGTACCGCGCAGTTTGCCGAACAGTCGCGGCAACGCGTGTCCTGCTGCGGCGAAACCGCCTAGCAACGCAAGGTTGATCCCAACCGATTCGATGTGCTCTAGCGCCAGATGACGATCGCCGGCTTCCCAGGCTTCATAACCTTCGAACGCTTCGTCCAGGAGCTGGCAAGCAGTGACGGCCAACATGAAGGTGCCCACCGCTGGTACGAAAAAGCTGGCGATGTTGAGCAGGTCCCAGCCGCGACTTTCCCACGTCGCCAGACGTTGGGCCCTGGCATTGGCGTCAAACTGTGCGGTGGGAACGGCGAGCAGACTGGCTTCGTGCTGCAGACGTGCCCAGTGCCGGACATAGCAGTCGCTAAATGGATCCCCCTCAATGGGTTGACGGGCCGGGCGCAGGTCAGCGCCCACGGCGCGTTCCCAGGGGCTATCGAGTGGGGTATTGCCATTCGCGTCCAGGTTTTGCTGCAACATATCGAAGAAGTGGCCGCGTTGGTCTTGGGCTACATACCCTGCGAACGCTTCACGCGCTGCTGGCTCGAGCAGCAAGATGGCCAGCGCTTCATGCACGGCTGCCAGGTCCTTGCAGCTACGCAATGCAGGTTCGTGGCTGGGCAGGTACACACCTAGGCCGGCCTGGCCCAGGTCGATCAGCATGACTTCGTACAGGACGGTGCCGAACAGGCTCAGCCGCCAGCATGGCAAAGGCTCGCCCTGTAACAGGCGGTCAAGGTCATCGCGGGCGCTGCCGCTGATCAAGTGCCTAAGCACAGCCAGATCCGCCGCCATCTGCAGGCGAGCTTTGAACACCTGCAACATGTGCGTTTTTACCGCCGGGCTGTCGAAATACCTTTGCAGATGAGCCTGGTAGGCACTTCCCAAATCCAGCGCTCGCATCATGACGGCGAAAGCGGCTGGCGTGAGGGGCAACGCAGTTACATGGTAGCGTTCCGAGTCGATGGAAAATTGTGCATTCGGCACTTGCATGCCAATCGGCGCGGTGCCTGTCACCCTGACGGGCGTGATGTGAATATCCTTGCTCAGGGCGATTGCACTCTGGGAAGAGAAAACTTCATCCTCGGCAAAGTTCTGCAGTGCTGCCCTTACGATGTTTTCCCGTTGGTGGCTATAAACATAGCGCAGGCCGACCCATCGCCAGGTTTGCTCGACGCGCAGCAACTCGCAGGCTTTCAAGTCCACATTCAAACCTTGCGCCTGCAAGCCCTGCTGCACGGCACGCTCTGCGAATTCTGCAACTTGTTCCAGGCCGCGCATCGCTCGACCCAGCGCTGCCTGCGCGTTGATCAATCGCCGATGACTGGCGGCAACACTTTCCCTCAGATCCGGTGGGGCATTGCAGAACCAGTCTTGGGTTTCCCAAGGGGGTTGTTGCGTGTGCTTGAGGGCCTGCCATTGACGCGCGGTGGCCCGTGCAGCCCAATGTGGCAAAGTTGTCGGTGACAGTGAGTTGCTTTCAGACATGTGGCGCGAGCTCCTTTTGTTGAGGCGCTATCACACGTCATGGGTATTTGATGCGGTGGTACTGGGTTATTACCAGGCGCTATAACTCATAGCTTGACCCAATCGCGACCGGGCTGCGCCGTGGATTATTGGCGCCATAAAACATATGGCTTTTATAGAGGCTCGCTACTTGCCAAACACTTTAATAGCACCTTAAATTGTTACTGAATGTGAAACCTCAAGTAATGCAATGCCCTATTAATCAATAGGTTAGTCGTGCTTCGGCTTTTTATATGTCTGCAAGAACGCAGAACCTACAATGGACGTCGAATCTGATGAAACAGACGCTCTGGGCAGTGACTCGTCGCTCACTGTCACCCTCCCAGCGATATCGGTTACGGCACTTGGCAACCCAGGCCCGTGAGATTGCCGCCCGTGCCTGTGTCTGGCGTTGGGAAATCAGTCGGTTTCGCCTACAACACGAAAGTGCCCATGACATCCTTTATGTGGGCCGCAAACAGCAACGCGACATGGCAAAGTTGCTGATGAGCGGACTGTCCAGCCCCCTCTCTTCAGTGATCAGCCCTGTACCAAACGCCCGACGTCCCGTGGTGATGGTGAGCGAAATTCCTACCGCGGGTGCTCTGACGGTGCCTCACTACGTGAGTGCCGTCGTGCCGTTGGGGCGCCCCCTAGACGACATAACCGCGCGCTATGACAGCGAGTTGCGCCGCAGCATTCGCAAACACCGGCCCCTTTACCACATGCGCCAGGCGGTGTCTGACGAGGACATCGAGATGGCGGACCGGGAGTTCTTGCGCCCTTATGCCACAGCCCGCAAGGGCCTTCTTGCGTCGCAAATACCGACCGATGAAGTCTTCAGGATCGCCAGGCAGGTCGGCAGGCTCGACCTCATCGTCCAGGGTGATCACGTGATCGGTTGTCACCTGGGTTGTGAAGTGGTTCGCGACGGCAAGCGCTACTGGAGCACTTTGCGTTTCGGCTACTGCGAGGCGGTGTTCTCCAATGCCAAGCGTCTGCGTGAAGTCAACTCTATTACGACTTACATGGCGCTGGAGTGGGCGCTTGGGCAGGGCTTCGATTACTACGACATTGGCCTGTGTCTGGCGCGGCCCGACGACGGGCTGTTGAGGTGGAAGCGTCGAAGAGGCGGCGACATCGACTCGCTTGGCAACCATGCCCACCTCTTCGTGCGCCTGCCCAAATCCGGCATCGCCCATTTTCTGTGGGAGACGCCATTGTTCGCAGTCGAAAGTGACAAGCTTACGCTGCACCTTGGCGTGCCAGACGGCGCGAGCGTGCAGGCGCTGGCCAGCCGTTATCACGAAATGGTCTTTGGCGGGCTCAGCAAGATCTACTTGTATGGTGCCGCGGAGGCGGGCGATCAGCTGGTCACGGCGCTCAAGCAGCGTTATGCAGGCCTGCCATCAGCGCCGGCAATGGAGATCATCACCTGTACCTGATTGCGGTACAGGCAACGCACGGGCCAAGCGGCCACCTTAATCGACAATTTCGCGTGGAGACGTTCAATGGCAGGTGATAGCTTGCAGCCCAGCACTTTGCCCGCGGCCCCGTCGTCGCGCTTATGGACCCTGGCTGCTTATCAGTACATGTTGCGAAAGCGTCTGCTCAGGCAGGCCTCGCCAGATATCAGGAGCATTGCCGAGCGTTCGTGGGACATTGCGCCGGGTGAAATGTCCATTACCCCGCCCGCGATATTTTTGCCAGGCCAGCTCGAGCGCGTCACGGGCTGGGAAGGCAAGCGGTTCTATCCCTTCGTGCATCCGCGCTCGACCATGGAAGGCGGCATCCGGACCGCGCATGGGCCGACCCGCGGCTATTTGTGCAGGGACGTGTGGCTGATCGACGGCGCGTTGTACAAGGGCAAGGCTGCCCAGTGGCTGTCGCACCGGCATAGCGCGTTTGCGCCCCTGAGCGTTGAGCATGAGATCGATCGCGGGGCCATCTACTGCACGCATAACGGCAATGCGTGGTTCGGCACCTGGTTGATGGAGGATTGCCCGACCTACGCGCTGGCCTGCAACGAGGGCATGCCCGTCACCACCGCGCCCTCCGTGAAATACCCGATCTTCACCCAGGCCCCTGCCTATGAAGCATGGCTTGGCATGCAGCCGCATCGCCTGCGCACGGCGTTCTTCCGCGAACTGGTGCTGTTCGATGACCAGAGCAATAACCGTGACCGTCATGCCCGGTATCGGGCAATGGGCGACAAGCTTCGTGCGCATGTGGCCCACGCCTCGCACCCAGGCGTATTTCTGCTGCGCGGCGGCGATGGCGACCTGCGCTTGCTGCGCAACGAACTGGCACTGGCTGAACACTTGCGCGTCACCCGGGGGTTTCGCGTCGTCGATCCGTTGAAAAGCGACGTGCCTTCGATCGTCGCAGCCTGCGCCGGGGCGCATGTGGTCATCGGGGTGGAGGGGAGCCAATTGGTTCACGGCGTGAACGTGCTGGAGGCGGGCGGGTGCCTGCTGACCCTGCAGCCGCCGAACCGCTTCGTCAGCTACTACAAGTACCTCACCGACCGCGACCATCAGCACTTCGGTTTCGTGGTTGGCTTGCCCGACGGGGAGGGCTTTCGTATCGACATCCAGGAAGTGGAGCGAACGCTGGACCTGTTCCCGTCTCCGGCGGTGTAGTATAGGCCGATTCCAAGGGATGGGGGCAAAGCGACGATGCTTGAGGTATCTCGGTTCTGGCGTGATCCGGCACTGCCCTTCGTCGAGGCGCGTGTGGTGGGAGACGGGCGCCAGGTGTGCCACGCATCCCACTCCCACGAGAGCTTTTCGCTCGGGGTGATCACCGGCGGGCGCAGTACTTACGTCAGCGGTAACCAACAGTTCGAGGTTGCGGCCGGCAGCACCGTGTTAATCAATCCGGGCGTGATTCACGCGTGCAATCCTGTGTCGGGTCTGCCGTGGTCATACATCATGCTGTTCATCGACACGCCGTGGCTGGCATCGGTAGGTTTTACCTGGCCGAGCCAACGATACAGCGCAGCCCCAGGCCTGTATCAGCAGGTGCTATCGGTATGCGCCACGCTGTTTGACCCCGATGCGGCCGAGCGTGAGCAAGGCCTGATATCGATGCTGTGCGACCTGCCCAGCTTCCTCGACCATGAACCGGCGCCTGAGGCTGCGCTCAACCCGCGCCTTGAGGCGGCCGCAGCGTTCATCCGCGCCCACCGAAGCGATCCGCTAACGCTACAAGACATTGCCACGGCATGCGGCTTGTCGCGTGCCTACCTGATCCGTGCCTTTGGCAAGCGCTTCGGCCTGACGCCGCACGGTTACCTGCTCGATCAGCGTGTGCAACTGGCCCGGTCGCACTTGCGCCACGGGCAATCGATCGCCGAGGCAGCCCAGCACGCGGGCTTTGCCGATCAGTCGCACTTGCAGCGGGCATTCAAGCGGCATCTGGCGGCCACCCCCGGGCATTATCGGTAAGCCGCAGAGTCTATATGACCAGCCCTACTGCGCTGGCGATCAACAACGCAGCAAGCGTACGATTCAATAGGCGCAGCGGGCGCGGGCTCTGCAGGTGCCGCCCTGCAACGCTGCCCGCCCAAGCCCAGCAGGCCACGGACACGAAGCATATCGGTGCGTATATCCCTGTAAAGATCCACAACGCCTGTTGCTCGCCTGCTGCATAGGCGCCCACCCCGGCCACTGCGGCAAGCCACGCCTTGGGGTTCAACCACTGCATGGTTGCCCCGCACCAGGCTGAAGGGGGCGCGCAGGTATGAGCGGCGCCCAGTGCGCCGTCGTCGCTGGCGAGTCGCAAGGCCATGTAAAGCAGAAACAGCACGCCCCCGGCCTGGAGCACACCCTGTAGCGGCGCCCAATGTGCCAGTAGCTGATGCAGGCCGTTGCCCACCAGCAGCAGGAGCGCGCAAAAACCCAGTGTCGCGCCTGCTGCGTGGCCCAGGCTGGCGGGAAGGCCGTGCCGAACGCCGCTGGCCAGGGCCACTACATTAACCGGGCCTGGCGAAATGGAGGCCGCCAGTGCGAAGGCGGCCATGGACAATGCTAGATTCATGGCAAAGTACTCACGGGTGATGTGCCGGGCATCATCCAGCCACAACGTCAGTCCGGTATTGAACAAAAGTGCCCACCCGGCGCCGGTGAACGCACCGGCTGCACACGGGCATAGGTTGCTAACGGTTTGTAATAGTTTTGCGCTTACCGGAAAACCTGCTGTGCTTGTAGGATCATCTTCCCTAATTGTTATTCAGGTCACTATGAGCACCTTCGCGGAGCCTCCCAGTCCCCGGCCTTGCTGGCCACATCGTTCAATCCCCTCAATCTCTACGAGTATTCGCTAATGGAATGGCTGGCTGATCCGACGGCCTGGCTAGGCCTGCTCACGCTTATCGTCCTGGAATTGGTATTGGGTATCGACAACCTGGTATTCATCGCCATTCTGGCTGACAAGCTTCCCCCTCATCAGCGCGACCGCGCCCGCATCATTGGCCTGAGCCTGGCGCTGATCATGCGCCTGGGTCTGCTGGCGAGTATTTCCTGGATGGTCACGCTTACGGCGCCATTGTTCGAGGTGTTCGACAAGAGTTTCTCGGGGCGCGACCTGATCATGCTCTTTGGTGGTGTGTTCCTGCTGTTCAAAGCGACCATGGAATTGCATGAGCGGCTCGAGGGCCATGTCGCCCAGACCAGCGGCCCGGTACGTCACGCGGCCTTCTGGCCAATCGTTGCGCAGATCGTGGTGCTCGATGCGGTCTTCTCTCTGGATGCGGTGATCACCGCCGTGGGCATGGTCGAACACCTGTCCATCATGATGATCGCGGTGATTTTCTCCATCGGTATCATGATCGTGGCCAGCAAGCCGCTGACCCGGTTCGTCAATGCCCACCCGACGGTCATCATGTTGTGCCTGGGCTTTTTGATGATGATCGGTTTCAGCCTGACCGCAGAAGGCCTGGGCTTCCACATCCCCAAAGGCTATCTGTATGCAGCGATCGGCTTCTCGATTCTGATCGAGCTGTTCAATCAGCTGGCCAGGGCGCGGCGCAAGCGCAGCCTGCAGCAGCATCGGCCTTTGCGTGAGCGTACGGCGCATGCGGTATTGCGTCTGCTCGGCGGTCGTCGCGTCGAAGCTGACGAAATCGGGGAGGAGATCGCCGACATGGTAGAGGGCAATGGCGAACAGGTGCTGTTCGATCGCCGCGAGCGGGTCATGATCAGCGGCGTGCTGAACTTGGCCGAGCGCCCGATCCGGACAGTCATGACCGTGCGCTCGGAAGTCGACGTGATCGATCTGGCTCAACCGCCCGACGCCATCACACACGCATTGATCAGTTCGCCTTACTCGCGGCTGCCGCTGATTCGTGATGGTCGGGTGGACGAGCCATTAGGCTTCGTGCACAAGAAAGAAATGCTCAAGGAACTGTTGTCGGGCAATCAGCCTGACCTGGAGGGCATGGCCCGCGCCCCGTTGAACCTGCTGGACAGCTTCAGCATCCTTAACGCCCTGGAACAGATGCGCAACCAGTCCACCCATATTGCTTTCGTGGTCAACGAGTTCGGGGATTTCACAGGCGTGCTGACCATGACCGATATTCTCGAATCCATCGCCGGTGAGCTACCTGACGCCAGTGAAGTCGAAGGGCCTGGGATCATTCAGGACAGCGAGGGCTTTGTCGTCAGTGGCGCAGTGAACCTGACCCAGGTGCAGGCTCGAACGGGCTTCGCTGCTCGTGCGACCGAGGACTACCAGACCCTGGCGGGCCTGGTGATGAGTTTGCTCGATCGCCTTCCGGTGGTAGGCGATCGTATTGCCTGGAACGGCTGGACGCTAATCGTCGAGGCTGTGGAAGAGCGCCGGGTACGTCAGGTGCGGCTTAAACCGAACGCCGACGGTGACGCAGCATGTGCTTGAACCCTTCGATGACCAGCACCACTACCGCAGCCCAGATGGGCAGGTAAGTGAGCCATTGGTCTGGACCGATGGTTTCGCCCAACAGCAAGGCTACGCCGACCAGCAGGACCGGCTCGACGTAGCTGAGCAGTCCAAACAGGCTAAACGGCAATAGCCTGCTGGCCAGGACATAAGCGATCAACGCGGACGCGCTGATCGCTCCCAGCACGGGGATCAGTACATAAAGGCCTGGATGGGCCTGCATGTCGGCGTTGGAGAGCGGCCCTTGCACCACGAAATAGATGGCCCAAGGCAACAGCAGGCACATGTCGCACCACAGCCCGCCTAGATGATCCGTGCCGCAGCGGCGCCTCAGCACGAAATAGATCGGGTAGCCGATAACCACCACCAGGGTTTCCCAGGCGAAACTGCCGTGCTGATACAGTTCATGGCCCACCCCAAGCGCTGCACAGCCCACTGCAATCTTCTGCAAGTGCGACAATCGTTCGCCGTAGACCAATCGGCCCGTGAGCACCATGGCCAGGGGCAACATGAAGTAACCCATCGACACTTCCAGGCTGCGTCCATGCAGCGGCGCCCACAGAAACAGCCACAGTTGCACGCCCATCAGCCAGGACGTACCCACCATACCCAGCAGCAGCTGGGGTGTACGTCTCACCCTGCGCAGCAATTCGCCCACCCTTGCCCAGTCCTTGGACACCAGCATGAACAGCGTCAGGCAAGGCAGTGTGAGCAGCGTGCGCCAACCGAAGATTTCCTCGCCGTCCAGTGGCTTGAGCAGCGATGTACAAAAGTACATCACGGCGAACAGGCAGGACGCCATGACCGATGTAACAATCCCTTTTGACACAAGTGCCTCGTATACAGGAGATGAGCGTTGAGATCAGCCGCGCATGATCTCAGGGGGCGTGCTTTGCGGCAACCGCGAAGCGGCAGGCTGCGCCGCCAGCGTCTGCAGAAACTCGGCGGCAGGCATGGGCTTGGCGTAAAGATAACCCTGCTGGAAGTGAACCCCGTGTTGCTCGAGGTAATCGCGCTGAACTAGCGTTTCGACGCCTTCGGCCACGATGCCGAGCCCCAACTTGACCGATAGTTCGATGATGGTTTCGAGAACGGCAACGGACAACGCGTCCCCGCCGATCAGCGCAACGAAGCTCTGATCTATCTTCAGGTAATCCACCTTGAATTGCCTGAGGTAATTGAGGCTCGACTGGCCCGTGCCGAAATCATCGAGGGCGATCATTACGCCGATCTCATGCAACTGCTCAAACAACTCAAGCGTCGTGGGCGAGGGTTCGAGCAACTTGCGTTCGGTCAACTCCAGCGTGAGGATGACCCGACCCGGTGGGAAGTGGGCCAGGAATGCGCGGCAATCATCCAAAAGCTCAAGGCTGCGGCAGTGGTCGGCCGTGATGTTGATGCCGATGTGGAATCCGTCATCCATCAGGGCGGCGTAGGGCGCCAGGCTGCTCGCCGTGTGCTTGATCAGCGAACGGGTCATCGCCACGATCTGGCCGCTGTGCTCGGCATAGGGAATGAACAGGTCGGGCCTTACCAGCCCTTCGCTCGGGTGATTCCAGCGCATGAGCACTTCGGCACCGGCCCAGCGGTAGTCCCCTCGACGAACCACCGGTTGGAAATAGGGCAGGAACTCGTCGGCTTCCAGCGCCCTGCGCAGTTCGGCACGCGGCGAGGTAGCCCGCCTGACCTGCCAGTGGCAGGCAACGCCGGCAAGAACGCCCAGCACTGCCAGCAAGCCTAGAAGCGCCAGATAGTGACTGCGCCAAAGCCGGCTCGACTGCGGCGCCATGTAGCCGCCTTCAACGCTAAACGGATAGTGTGCAGACGCGATGAATACAGGGGCGCTTATCGCAACCGGGGCTGGACCCTGGTGCACAATGCCGTCTCGGCCCATCCAGGCGCTTCCCACGCGCAGGTACAGCGCATGGCCTGCACCGAGCAGTCGCAGCGCCATCAGCAGATGATCGCCATCGACCGTGGTGATCGCCGCACGGTCTTTGTCACTGGCGCGATAGACCAGCAGCGGATGCCCAGGTGTAACGGAATTACCGTCCATCAACCACAGGTGCCCATCGACATAGTCGCTGGCTGTCACTGGTTCATCGAACGCGCCGAACAATGAACTGCAGTACAGCCGATCTTGCTTGACCAGGTTGGTCGAGCGAATGAAGGCGTTACGGGTGACTTCGCCACGTAACAGCAGCTGCGCCTCGGCGCAAGGGGTACCCGCCGAGGGCAGCAACGCGATCGCAGTACGTGAGGCCCCATCGAGGATGCGCTCGACGTGCTCGATGACCTGCTGGGCAGACGCTCGGCTGCCAGCTTGCAGATCACGCTCGATCTGCCAGTTCATCACGGCGATGCCGCATGCGATAGGGAATGCGCCGACCATCCAAGGCAGCAGGGTTCGCCAGCCGAAGCCTGAGCGCGATTTTCTAGAAAGGGGCATAGTGGCAACTAATCTAGGGAGACGCTACAAAGCATAGCCCCGTGCCCAGGGGCGAGGAACAAATACGGGACAAAGCAAATTACGCTGTGTAGAATCGATTTACGAAAAAAACAATAAGGCTCCTTTGTTTCGGAGGAGTCACACCTGCTGAGTACGGGTCCTATGACATACCCTGGCTTCAGATTGATCATCGGCGACTTCCTCGCGCGCAGTGTGCGGGGCATTCCGTGCTCCCCGCCAGCGCTGTTCGACATCCCAGGCAAACATTGAATCCGCTGCAGATGAGGACACGCACATGGCTGATATTTTCGACAATCCTATGGGTTTGATGGGCTTCGAGTTCATCGAACTGGCTTCGCCTACCCCCGGTGTTCTGGAGCCTGTATTCCAGATGTTGGGCTTCACCAAGGTGGCCACCCACCGCTCCAAGGATGTGCACCTGTATCGACAGGGCGACATCAACTTGATCCTGAACAATGAACCCAGAAGCGTAGCGTCGTATTTCGCCGCCGAGCATGGCCCGTCTATCTGCGGCATGGCCTTTCGTGTGCGCAACGCTCACGACGCTTACGCCCGCGCGCTCGAGCTGGGCGCTCAGCCGGTCGAAATCGAAACAGGTCCCATGGAATTACGTCTTCCGGCGATTAAGGGCATTGGCGGTGCCCCGCTTTATCTGATCGACCGTTTCGAGGAAGGCAGCTCGATCTATGACATTGACTTCAATTTCATTGACGGCGTGGATCGCCACCCGACCGGTGCGGGCCTGAAGGTCATCGACCACCTGACCCATAACGTGTATCGCGGGCGCATGGCCTATTGGGCCGGCTTCTACGAGAAGTTGTTCAACTTCCGCGAAATACGCTACTTCGACATCAAGGGCGAATACACGGGTTTGACCTCAAAGGCCATGACTGCGCCCGACGGCATGATCCGGATTCCGCTCAACGAAGAATCGTCTAAGGGGGCGGGGCAGATCGAAGAGTTTCTGATGCAGTTCAACGGTGAAGGCATCCAGCATGTCGCGTTTTCGACCGATGACCTGGTCAAGACCTGGGATGCTCTCAAAGGGCTGGGTATGCGGTTCATGACCCCGCCACCGCAGACCTACTACGAAATGCTTCCCGAGCGCCTCCCTGACCATGGTGAGCCGGTGGATCAGCTTCAGGCACGTGGCATTTTGCTGGACGGAGCAGCACAAGCCGGGGACAAACGACTGTTGTTGCAGATTTTCTCTGAAACGCTGCTGGGGCCGGTGTTCTTCGAGTTCATCCAGCGCAAGGGTGACGATGGTTTCGGCGAAGGCAACTTCAAGGCGCTGTTCGAGTCCATCGAGCGGGACCAGGTACGCCGTGGCGTGCTGAGCGTCGAGTAATGGCCGGCAGTGCCGTCATCGTCCTGGGCGATCGACGGCACTGTCTCGCTGCCTGACGCGCATCTTGCCCAACACCACGTAAATTACCGACCCCGTCATGAGCCCCACCAGCATCAATGAAGGGAGCACGTTGAACACGGCCGTGCGGATTTCCTGGGCGATGTAACCCTCGGGATAGCCACCCACCACCCGGTAAGGGTAATGAGTGGATGCCAGTTCATGGGTAAATTCGGCGACAGAAGGCCTTTCACCGTGCAGGCTATCGCCATCCTTCCATACGGCGTGCTTGTCAAACTCGAGCACGAGTGTGAGTCCGTCTTTGAAAGCGTCAAGTTCAGAGCGTAATTGTATCGGAAAGCTTGTTGCAATCACGCCTGTTCTCTCACCTTGCAAGTGCATGTTCATCAACAGATAGCCCTGCGCATCCAGCATTTGGTGATCGAATGTCAAGAACTCTCCCGTCGAGGCGATTTCAGTCAGCACTTCAAGCGAGTCCGATGCGGAGTTGCAATAGGCCTTGCCGTCCTCGATAACTGCGAGCGACCTGAGCATTGAACGGCTGGTCACTTGGTCGACCAGGGCGCGTTTGATCCTACTGCAAGGCTGACCTGCTAGTGGCAGCGTACTCATGGCGACTTCATGCACACGGTCCAGGGCTTGATCGACGCTGAAAACAGCCTCGCGCACCGACACTTCAGCATTCTCTTCTAGCTTGGCCTCCTGCTGATAGTTAATGACCAGCAGTCCCGAAAAGACAGGTACCAGACCTACTGCCATCAGCAGTACCAACTCAAGCAGGCTACGTCCCGCATGCACGAACTTGTCCATTGATAACCGTTCCTCAAGCCTCGCGCTGCCCAGGATGGGCGGCTGGTTTGATCCTAGGTCGTTGTCAAAAGCGGCACTGTAGGGGGAGAGCCGTGAAAGTGTGGGATTTGGTTAGGCTTGGTGTAGCTGTCATCCGTTTATCTAAACGGTATCGCAGCCGATCGACGCGCTCGCATCGGCGCATCCGGGGCAGGGAGGTCATTGTGTGGCGTTGGCCTATGCTAACGTGACACGTCGCACGAGCCCTGTGCGTAGGCCCACATCCAGACCACAGCCTTTGCTTTATGACGGAGAATCACATTGGTCGGCAAAAAAGGAACTAGAGCCCCAACCGCATCGGTCGCAAGGGAGCTGTCCAAACGCGCACTCTCGGGCGATTTGAAGGAACAGGTGATGCGCTTCGATTGGTCGCAAACGGCGCTAGGGGCCTTGCCACACTGGCCTGCCTGCCTGCGCATCGCCGTCGATACAATGTGTCACTCACCTTTTCCGTGTGCAGTGGTGTGGGGCAATCAGCTGACAGTCATCCCCAACGACGCCTATGTGGCGCTCAAGGGGGCGGCAGGCACATTGGGCGCGCGTTTCGATACGCTGTGGCACGACCAATGGGAGAGTCTGGGCCCGTATGTGTTCGACGCGCTAGCGGGCCGTTCCAGTTTTATCGAAGAAGCGCCAGTACGCGTCGGTCATTGCGATCACGCTGAAGGACCTTGGTGCGCCTTGGGTTATACCCCACTGAACGATGAGCTGGGGGAGGTTGCAGGGTTTGTCCATACAGTTATCGAAACCAGTGCGAACAAAGGAGGGCGTGAGCATTGGCGAAGCCTGGCCAAGTCTTTGGAGAGGCAGATTGCCTCTCATGTCAGTGAGCTGGAAAGGCTCTGGCAGCTCTCAAGCGACGCCATGATGACGGTCACCCCCGACCTCAAGCTGCACAATGTCAATCCCACCTGGCTAAGCCTTCTAGGATGGGAGCTGGAGCAGGTGCAGCACTTGCCCATTCTGTCCCTGGTCCATCCTGCAGACCTTGCGCAGGTCCAGCTAGCGATTGAATCGCTGCTGCATCGCAACGATACCCACCCGATCGAGACACGCTTGCGGCACCGTGAGGGTCACTACCACTGGTTCAGCTGGAGTGCGCGAGTGGGTGCGAGATTGGTGACCATCGTTGGGCGAGACATCACCGGCGCACGCGAAGACGCCATGCGTCAGTCCCGCATGTTGATGCGTAACACCGAGCGCATGGAGGCGGTGGGGCAGTTGGCCGGCGGCATGGGCAACGAGATGAACAACCTGCTAGCAGGCATTGGGGGGGGGCTGGAGTTACTGCAACTGCGGCTCCAGGAAGGGCGCCTGGAACGTGTAGAGGAGTACGTGAAGCTTTCTCGTGATTCGGTGCTACGCGCCATGGAGCTGACTCAACGCCTACTCGCTTTCTCTCGTGATCGGCCGTCGGCCCCGAGACCGCTTCATCTCAATCGCCAACTACGCCTAAGCGAGCCACTGCTGCTGAGCGCTCTGGGCCCCGAGATGCACATTGACTGGCAACTGGACGTCGCATCCTGGGTCGTGTCCTTGGACGTTGCGGCGTTGGAAAACGCACTGCTGTGCCTGTGCGCCAATGCGCGCGAGGCATGCCTTGGCAAGGGCACCGTGACAGTTCGGAGCGTCAACGAACGGCTGAGCGTGCCTTTTCCGGATGAAACAGGACTGCCTGCGGGCGACTATGTGGCCGTGCATGTCGCCGATGAAGGTCATGGCATGCCGGCCAGCGACGTGGCCAGGGCTTTCGAACCCTTCTTCACCAGCAAGCCTCCAGGTCGGGGTGCTGGGCTGGGGCTGTCGATGGTCTATGGTTTCGTACGTCAATCGGGTGGCTATGCGTGGATCGAGTCTGCAGTGGGCGAGGGGACCAAGGTGAGCATGCTGTTCCCCCGCTGCTTTGAGGCCGTTCACGAAGCGCCCGTCGGCCGAAAAAGCCCGGGTCGGGTGGGGAGCGGCGAGCGTGTATTGCTGGTAGACGATGAATTGAACCTGCGTACGGTGATGCGCGAATATTTGCTTGAATCTGGCTTCGATGTCACCGATGCCGCAGATGCCAATAGCGCTCTGCAGCGCTTTCGCCAGGATGAGCCGTTCGATCTGGTGGTTACCGACATCGGGTTACCCGGCAGCTTCAGTGGCAGGCAAGTGGCCAGGGCCATGCGCATGCTCAAGCCCGAACAAAAAATTCTGTTCATCACAGGCTATGCCCTGCAAGAGATCGAGTCAGACTCCATTCAACAGCCCGGAACGGCACTTCTGCGCAAGCCGTTCCAGCTGGCGCAGCTGGTGGAGCAGGTACTGGAGATGATCGACAACTGATACGGGGCTGCCGTATGCCTAAAGGTCTTTCTGCAGATAAGGATCATCCGGGTTCTGGCGCTCGAGTTCGGCGAGCAGCACCTGCACATTCTGCAACTGCCCGGACTCTTTCCAGTACTCGATCAGCAGGACTCTGGCTTGCCGATTGGCGGGCGTCCTGCTCAGAATGGCTTCCAACTGCCTTTGGGCCGCATCCAGTTGCTCAAGATCATGCAGGGTCTTGGCAAGGCTCAGACGATACTCGGCATTGTCCGGCTCTAGTTCCACCGCCCGTGACAGCGCCAGCAGTGCGTACTCCTGCTGGTCGTGACGAATCAGCCAACGGCCGAGCTCATGCTGCAAGAACGCCGAATCGGGGTTTGCTGCCAGCGCATCGGCCAGCACCTGACGTGAAGCATCCTGCGCCCCTTGGCGCTCAAGCAAGGTCACCTTCAACGCCACGGCATCGAGGTTACTGTCATCGCCTGCCAATGCCCGCTCGATGGCAGCGCCCGCCTTGGCATACTCGTCCTCGTGCAGGTACAGGCGGGCAAGCTGGACCTGAGCATCGACGTCCTGGGGCTGGGCGAGCAGAACCTGTTCCTGCGCTTGAATGGCTTGGTGCAAGGCGCGGATGTAAAGGCCCATGCTGTCAGGGTCCACGCCCAGCAGCGCCCCTACGGCCGCAAAACGAACGCTCTGATCGCTGTCTTCGAGCAGGGGGCCAAGTACCAGGCTCCGCTGAGGCCCAGGCAGCAGGCGGCTGATCGCGGACACGGCGGCGCGGCGTACGATGGCATCGGCATGGTTCAGGTCTGCCTGGGCCAGCTTGAAGGCTTGCGCAGACGGGTAGTTGGGGAGCTCGGCATACAGGGCCGCTCGGCGGATGGCCGGTAGGTCACGGCGCTGCAGCTGTTGGTACAAGACCCGTGCAGCGCCGGGCTGACCGTCATGTGCCTGGCGCAGTGCCTTCACGTAACTGTGCGGGGGCAGGGCTGGCTGTTCAGGCTCCACGTCGCGCCACAGATAGCCGAACAGCGCTGACAGCATCATCAACGCCAGCAGTGCAATCAGGTAGCGGGTACGTCTTGGCATCGGACGGTCCGTGTGTCAGGAGTGGCAAAGCTTGGGCCAGCCTACGGGCAAATGCAACCGGGGCTGGGCACGCGTGTGGCGGGCTGGGCGTGAAACCCCAAGCCTGAGCAAAAAAAGCCCCGCAGAACTGAATCGGCGGGGCAAACGGTCGGTCATGGACCCACCAAAGGAGCCTGTGGTGCTGCTGCTCAGTGCGAACTGGCCACCGTGTCGGGTTGCCAGCCGCCACCGAGTGCCTTGTAGATCGAAACGATCCCTCGATAGAGGTCGACCTCGCCAAGCGCCTGCGCATCTTCCGCACTCAGGCGCTCGCGCTCGGCATCGAGCAGCACCAGATAATCGACTGACCCCTCGCGGTAGCGGATCGACGCCAGGTCGGCCGCCTTGCGGCTGGCTTCGCTCTGACGCATCAGCGACAGCAGGCGCTGCTGGATCTTGTCGTAGTCGCTGAACGCGTTGGCCGACTCTTCCAGCGCCAACAGTACCTGCTGCTCATAATTGGCCAGCGCGCCTTGCGCGTCGGCCTTGGCGCCGCGCAGCCGTGCCCTCACGCTACCCAGGTCAAACGCCGCCCAGGTAATGCTGGGGCCCAACCCCCAGGCGCCCGCTGCCGAGGAGCCGAGCTGAGAGCCGCGCGCTGCGGTGAAGCCCAGGAAACCGCTCAGGCTCACCCGGGGAAACAGATCTGCCGTCGCCACCCCGACGTTGGCGGTGGCTGCGGCAAGCTGGCGCTCGGCGCTGCGGATGTCCGGACGGCGGCGAAGCAGTTCACCCGGATCGCCTACAGGCAGGGATTTGGCAATGGCTGGCAGGGCCTTGGGCGAAAGGTCCACACCGATTGCGTCAGGCCGACGGCCCAGCAAGGTGGCGATGCGATGCCGCGATCTGGCCTGTTGAGCCTGCAACTGCGGCACACTGGCTTCAACCCCTGCCAGGCGCGCGTCGGCCCGCACCACGTCCAGTTCATTACCCACCCCGGCATCGCGCAACGTTTCAGTGATGGTACGTGACTGTTGCTGCGTCTTGAGGTTAGCCAAGGCAATGTGTTCACGCAGTTGCGCGCCGCGCAGCTGGCCATAAGCGTCGACCAGCTCGGCGATGAGACTGACCTGAAGTTGCTGAAGGTCGGCCGCCGCTGCTGCTTCCTGAGCCTGGCTGGCTTCGATCTGTCTGGAAATTCGCCCGAACAAGTCGACTTCCCACGCCATGTCCAGGCCCAGGTCATAGCGCTCGGCATTGACCCGGTGGTCGGTCTGGCCAGGCACCTGGCCTTTGCCCACTTCACTGCTGGCACGGCTTGTCACGACCGGGAACTGATCGTTTTCGGCATCGTCCCGAATTGCCCTAGCGGACTTAAGCCGTGCGAAAGCGACCTGTAGATCTCGGTTGCCCTCTAACGAGGCCTGCACCAGTTGGTTCAGGGTGGGGTCGTCGAACTGTTTCCACCACAGGCTCTCGAAACGGGTGCGGTCATAGGCCTTGGCTTGGGCGTCGACCTCCAGCTGGGCTGGAGCAGTGGCCGGAGCCTGGTAATCAGGTCCCACCGCGCAAGCCGCCAGGGCCAGGCTGAGCAGGCTCGGTGTCAGGTGTTTGAACAGATTCATGCAGGGTTCTCCAGCGGATGGACGCGCTCGGCCTTGCGGGCCTGACGTCGCTCGACAAAACGGCGGATCAGGAAGAAGAACACCGGCGTCAGGAACAGGCCGAACACCGTGACGCCGATCATCCCGGAGAACACCGCCACGCCCATGGCATGACGCATCTCCGAGCCCGCACCCGAGCTGAACACCAGCGGTACGACACCCATGATGAACGCGATGGACGTCATCAGGATCGGGCGCAAGCGCAGACGGCAGGCTTCGAGCACCGCAGCCAGGGGATCGAGGCCTTTGGCTTGCTCGTCCTTGGCGAACTCGACGATCAGGATGGCGTTCTTGCAGGCAAGCCCCACCAGGACGATGAGCCCGATCTGGGTGAATATGTTGTTGTCGCCTCCCGAGACAATGACCCCGGTGATGGCCGAGAGCAGCGTCATCGGCACGATCAGGATCACGGCCAAGGGCAGGCTCCAGCTCTCGTACTGGGCGGCCAGTACCAGGAACGCCAACAGCACGCACAACGGGAACACGAACAGCGCAGTGTTGCCCGAGAGGATCTGCTGGTAGGTCAGGTCCGTCCACTCGAAGGTCATGCCGTTGGGCAGTTCCTGCTTCAGAAGTTTCTCGATGGCTGCTTCGGCCTGGCCTGAACTGTATCCGGGCGCCGCTGCGCCATTGATTTCCGCGGTGATGAAGCCGTTATAGTGCATCACGCGGTCGGGCCCGGAGGTGTCGGTAACCTTGAGGAACGTGGCCAGTGGGATCATCTCGCCCCGGTTGTTGCGCACCTTCAGTTGGCCGATCTGCTCGGCGTCGAGTCGGAACTGCTGCTCGGCCTGCACGTTGACCTGGTAGGTACGTCCGAACCGGTTGAAGTCGTTGGTGTACAGCGACCCCAGGTACACCTGCAGGGTGTCGAAGATATCGTTGATGGCCACGCCGTGGGTCTTGGCTTTCTCGCGATCAATGGCCGCGTCGACCTGCGGCACATTGACCTGGTAGCTGGTGAACAGGCCCGCGAGCTCTGGCACCTCATGGCTCTTGGCAATGATGTTCTGGGTTTCCTTGTACAGCGCTTCGTAACCCAGGTTGCCACGGTCCTCAATCTGCAGGCGGAAGCCACCGATGGTACCCAGACCTTGCACGGGCGGCGGCGGGAAGATCGCGATGTAGGCGTCCTGAATGTCCGCGAACTGGGCGTTCAACGCCGCGGCGATGGCAGCTGCCGACTGGCTGGGGTCCTTGCGTTCGTCGAAGGGCTTGAGGGGAGTGAACACGATGCCGCTGTTGGGGCTGTTGGTGAAGCCGTTGATCGAAAGGCCCGGGAACGCGACAGAGTCCGCCACGCCCGGTTGCTTGAGGGCAATCTCGCTCATGCGCTTGATCACCGCTTCGGTGCGGTCAAGGCTGGCGGCATCTGGCAGTTGGGCGAAAGCCACCAGGTATTGCTTGTCCTGGGCAGGTACGAAACCCGTTGGCGTGGAGGAGAAACCCAGGTAGGTCAGGCCCATCAAACCGGCATAGACGAATAGCGCGATGCCACTGGAGCGAATCACTCGGCGAACACCGCCTACGTAGCGATGGCTGGCGCGGTCGAAGAAGCGATTGAACGGCGCAAAAAGCCAGCTGCCCAGCAACTTGTCCAGCAGCCGCGAGAAGGTGTCCCGGGGTGCATGATGGTCTTTGAGCAACACCGCCGCCAAGGCAGGGGACAGTGTCAGCGAGTTGAACGCCGAGATCACCGTAGAGATCGCAATGGTCAGGGCAAACTGCTTGTAGAACTGCCCGGTCAGCCCCGAGATGAACGCTGCAGGGACGAACACCGCGCACAACACCAAGGCGGTGGCGATGATCGGACCTGTCACCTCGCTCATGGCTTTTTGCGTGGCCTCGAGCGGTTTGAGGCCCAGCCCGATGTTGCGCTCGACGTTTTCCACCACCACGATGGCGTCATCGACCACGATGCCGATTGCCAACACTAATCCGAACAAGGAAAGGGCGTTGAGCGAGAAGCCGAACAGGTGCATCACGGCAAAGGTGCCGATCAGCGATACCGGCACGGCCAGCAACGGAATGATCGATGCGCGCCAGGTCTGCAGGAACAGGATGACCACCAGCACGACTAACACCAGTGCTTCGAACAGCGTGTGCACCACCGCCTCGATCGAGCCGCGCACGAACACGGTGGGGTCGTAGACGATGCTGTAGTCCATGCCTTCGGGGAAGTCTTTCTTCAATTCCGCCATCTTCGCGCGCACTTCATCGGAGATCTCGATGGCGTTCGAGCCTGGGCGCTGGAAGATCGGGATGGCCACGGCGGGCTGGTTGTTTAGCAGCGAGCGCAGGGCGTACTGGCTGGAGCCCAGTTCGACGCGAGCGATATCCTTCAGGCGCGTGATTTCACCGTCCGCGCCGGCCCGGATGATGATGTTCTCGAATTCTTCCTCATTGACCAGGCGACCCTGGGTGTTGATCGAGAGCTGGAAGCTGGTGGAGCCTGGTGCGGGCGGAGCGCCCAGCTGTCCCGCAGCCACCTGGCGGTTCTGCTCGCGAATCGCGGTAACCACATCGGTGGCCGTCAGGTTGCGCGAGGCGGTCTTGTTAGGGTCCAGCCACACGCGCAAGGAATAGTCGCCCATGCCAAACAGTTGCACATCACCCACACCGCCCAGCCGCGCCAGCTCGTCCTTGATGTTCAAGATGGCGTAGTTGGACAGGTAGAGCATGTCATAGCGGTTGTCCGGTGAGGTCAGGTGCACGACCATGGTCAGGTCGGGCGAGGCCTTGTCCACCGTGATACCGATACGGGTCACTTCCTCGGGCAGCTTGGGCTGCGTGCGGGTCACACGGTTCTGCACCTGTACCTGGGCATTGTCCAGATCGGTCCCCAGGGCGAAGGTGATGGTCAGGGTCAGCTTGCCATCGGCGGTGGACTGCGAAGACATGTAGAGCATGTTCTCGACCCCGGTGATGGCTTGCTCCAGGGGCGCGGCGACGGTTTCGCCGATGACCTTGGGGTTGGCACCCGGGAAGTTGGCGCGCACGACGACCGTGGGCGGTACGACTTCGGGGTATTCGCTAATGGGCAACTGGAACAGCGATATGGAGCCGGCGATCAGCAGCACCAGTGACAGCACCGCCGCGAAGATGGGCCGGGTGATGAAGAATTTGGAGAAGTTCATCGGTGGGGTTCCTCAACCGCGCGGCGCAGGGGCGCTGGCGCCCTGGTTGGTGGTGCCGGCCACTTTGGCCGTGCCGGTGCTCGCTTCCAGCGCCTGACGTTGCTGGGCGAGTGCGGCCAGTGTCTGCTCACTGGCCATGGGCGCTTCTTCAGGAGTGACCTGAGAGCCCGGGCGCACGCGCTGCAGGCCCCTGACGACGATGCGATCGTCCTTGGCTAGCCCGCTGCGCACGATGCGCAAGCCCTCGAGCTTTGGCCCCAGCTCGACAGCGCGGTAGGCCGCCTTGTTGTCCTTGTCCATGACCAGCACGAACTTCTTGCCCAGATCGGTGCCCACCGCTTCATCGTTGATCAGCACAGCATCGTACTGTGCGCTGCCGACCAGTTTCAGGCGTGCATACAGGCCAGGGGTGAATTCACCGCGCTTGTTGTCGAACACGGCCCGGCCACGAATGGTGCCGGTGCGTGGGTTGACCTGGTTGTCGACGAAGTTCATCTGCCCTAGATGCGGGTTGCCAGTCTCGTTGGTCAGGCCCAGGTAGACCGGTGTGCTTTGCCCGCGCTGGCCTTGGCGGGCCAGCTGCGTGTACTTGAGGTAAACGCGTTCGTCAGCATCGAAATAGGCGTACACCTTGTCGGTGGAGACCACGCTGGTCAGAGGCGTGACGTCGGCAGTGACGATGTTGCCGGCGGTGAACTGCGCGCGGCTCACGCGGCCGTTGATAGGGGAGGTGACCCGGGTGAAGCTCAGGTTCAGACGTGCCAGGTCAAGTTGCGCCTGGATGGCATCTACGCCGGCGCGTGCTTCGGCCGCAGCGCTGTTGCGTGATTCTGCCAGTTCGGCGGAGATGGCATTGCTGTCTCGTAGCCGCTCGCCCCGGCGGGCTTCGTTGGCGCTTCGGATGGCACTGGCCTTGGCTTGTTGCAGCTGGGCCTCAAGGCGGCGGACCTCGGCCTGGAACGGCCGTGGGTCGATCTGGAACAGCAGGTCACCTTTGCGCACCTGGGCGCCTTCGGTGAACGCCACCTGGTCGATCTGACCCGAGACACGGGGGCGCACCTCGACGGTTTCCGGCGCTTCCAGGCGCCCGGTGAACTCGTCCCATTCGTTGATCGGCTGCTCGATCACCTTGGCCACGGTGACCTTTGTAGCCGCCGGGGCCTGCGCGGCATCGGGGGTTTTGCTGCAAGCGCCGAGCGCTACCACTGCAAGGGCTGCAAGTGGGACGCCGAAAGGTTTGAGTGACTGCTCCATGGAGAACTCCGCCAATATATTAGGAATGGGCGGAGTGTGAGTGTGTTGCGCGCGGGGAACGAATCGAATGGGCTGAAGGTTAATATCATGGCGAATGATATGAACCCGTCGCTTATCGCCTTCTGGCGATACGGCAGCTGCATGGGGCGCTACAGGCGCCCCCAACAGCTCAGGGCTGGCTTGCACCCTTGCCGGTTGTGCCTTCCGAGCCAGTGCCGTCCATGCCTGGTAAATCCTGGTTGTCGTTCAGCTGGGCTGGCGGGCTGTCTGGATCGTTGCCCTGTAGCCTTGGATCCGTATCACGGGGCATAGGCTTTTCAATCGGGTTGAGCGTGCTGTCTGCGCCTGGCTTGGGTGCCTGGTTGTGTGGGTCATCCGGGTAAGTAGGCCCGGTTCCGGCAGCGAGGGCCAGGGGTGAGGCGAGCAGGGCAAGCAGCAGGATGCTGGGGCGATTCATGGCAATCTCCTTAGCGACGGGCAGGGCAGGTTCGTAACCTTATGGCCTTGCCCGGCAGTTCAAAGTGCCAGCACCCCGATCAACGGTCACACCACCAACGACAGCGCCATGATGAACACGATGCCGACCACTGACAGCAGGGTCTCCATCATGCTCCAGGTTTTGAAGGTCTCGGCCACGGTCATGTTGAAGTACTGCTTGACCAGCCAGAACCCGGCATCGTTGACATGGGACAGAATCAGCGACCCGGCACCGGTCGCCAGCACCAGCAGTTCACGGTTCACCCCAGGCACCAGGTCGATCACAGGTGCCACGATCCCTGCGCCGGTAATGGTCGCCACGGTGGCAGACCCCGTGGCGATTCGAATGACCGCAGCGACCAACCAGGCTAGCAGAATCGGCGAGATCTCGGCTTGCACAGCCATTTGCCCGATCACGTTGCCAACGCCAGTATCGACCAGCATTTGCTTGAAGCCGCCGCCGGCGCCAACAATCAGGACAATCGCAGCCGTGGGCGCGAGGCTGTGATCGAGCATCTTCATGATCTGTTGGCGATTGAAACCGCGCGCCGAGCCAAAGGTGTAGAACGCCAGCAGCAAGGCGGCGAGCAATGCAGTGATAGGGTGCCCGATCAGGTCCATCCATTGGCGCACGATGTGCTCGGCAGGCAGCACCACGTCGGCGAAGGTCTTGAGCAGCATCAGTACCACCGGCAGCAACACGGTAATCAAGGTGACGCTGAAGCTCGGCAGGTTGGCCTGGTCCGATTCCTTGGCGATCTGGTCCATCAGCTCCTGGGAAGGGTGCCCGGGGATATAGCGCGAGATGAAGTTGCCGAACAGGGGGCCGGCGATAATGGCTGTGGGCAGGGCCACGATCAGGCCATAGAAGATGGTCTTGCCGATGTCGGCGTGGAAAATGCCGATGGCCAGCAACGGCCCTGGGTGCGGCGGTACCAGGCCGTGCACGACCGACAGGCCTGCCAGCAAGGGGATACCGATCTTGATCAGCGAGACCCCGGAGCGCCGCGCGACGATGAAGACCAGGGGGATGAGCAGGACGAAACCGATCTCGAAGAACAGCGGAATGCCCACCAGAAAGGCAGCGAACATCATCGCCCAATGCACGTTCTTCTTGCCAAAGGCCCTGATCAGGGTTTGAGCGATCTGGTCAGCCCCGCCGGAATCGGCCATCAGCTTGCCCAGCATCGTCCCCAGTGCGAGCACGATGCCGACGAACCCCAGCACGCCTCCGAAGCCGTCCTGGAACGACTTCATGACCTTGGCTACCGGCATGCCAGAGGTCAGGCCAAGGAAACCGGCAGCCAGGGTGAGGGCGACGAAGGGGTGCACCTTGAAATGGGTGATAAGCAGAATCAGCCCGACGATGGTAACCAACGCGTCGAGGAGCAGGAAGGTATCAGTAGCCAGTCCGAACATGGTGTGTAGGCCTCGGTCTTATCGTTGTTTTTGGCGGAGCTTGGTGGGTAAGTCGTTGGTAAGACAGCGCTGTCTTGGCGATGCGAAGTGCGAGCAGGCTCAGGCAGTCTGCGCAACACTGTGCTCGGCGCAGCGCTTGAGCCAGCCGTCTACCGCCTCGGCGAGCGCAACGATCGGCTGGGTGGCATCCAGTGTCAGGGTAAGCGGTTCATCGTAGGGTGGCTCAAGGGCGGCGAACTGGCTCTGGATAAGGCTAGCCGGCATGAAATGCCCTGGTCGCGCCAGAACCCGTTGCTTAGCCTGGTCAGGGGTGAGCTCAAGAAAGACGAACATCAGCCCAGGCATCGCGCAACGCAGCGTGTCGCGGTAGCTGCGCTTGAGTGCGGAACAGGTGAGAATCGGTCGAGTGCCGGCCTGACTTATCGCTTGCATTTCCTCGCCCAGACGGACCAGCCAACCAGCACGGTCATTGTCATCCAGGGGGATACCGGCGCTCATCTTGTCGATATTGGCCTGCGGGTGAAAAGCGTCACCTTCGATCAGGTGCCCGCCGCTGTAAGCGGCGATGGCCGATGCGATGCAGCTCTTGCCGCAGCCGGCCACACCCATGACCACGATGGCGGGCAGTGGAGAATTCATCTGTACCTCCTGCAGGGTGGGACAGCGCTGTCTTAAGCTCGGGCAGCGCGATCTCCCTAATGTTATTGATCTTGTGCTTACGCAGTGTGGACGCCGTGCGGCAATCACCTGAGGGCAACGTGCAAACAGCCGTTGCCTACGTCCTGAGACAGCGCTACCTTAGAGGCCGTTCCCAGTCCTTGCAAGTAGTAAAATTACAACATTATGGCCCGCATTGGTTCGCGCACTACTGGTCGTCCCACCCTGGCTGAAGTCGCCAGAATGTCCGGGGTTTCCCCCATAACTGCATCCCGGGCCTTGCGCGGCGTCACGACCGTGGCCCCGGAACTCGCTGCCAAGGTCATGGCTGCGGCCACGACCCTTGGCTACGTGGCCAATCCCGCCGCTCGGGCGTTGGCATCTGCCCGCAGCCACTCGGTCGTGGTGCTCATACCGTCACTGTCCAACCAGTTGTTCATCGACACCCTCGAAGCCATCCATGATGTGATGCGCCCACGAGGGCTGGAGGTGCTGATCGGCAACTACCATTACGATACCGCCGAGGAAGAAAACCTCATCCGCAACTATCTGGCCTATCAGCCCTGTGGGATGCTGCTGACGGGTTTCGATCGCACTGACGCTTCACGTCAGATGCTCGCGGCCAGTGGCGTCCCCTGCGTTCACATGATGGAACTGGATGGGGATGCCGACGCGTTGGCGGTAGGCTTTTCCCAGCACCAAGCGGGCCGGGCCGCGGCTCAACACCTGATCGAACGTGGTTGCACACGGCCTGGATTCATTGCGGCACAGCTCGATCCCCGGGTCATGCAGCGGGCCGAGGGCTTTCGTCAGGCGTTGGCCGAAGCTGGGTTGCACGCGGCCGAGCGAGAGGTCCTGACCCCAGCACCGTCGTCCATCGCACTCGGCGGTGAGCTGTTCAGCCGCCTGATCAGGCAGGCGCCGGCAGTGGACGGTATCTTCTTTTGCAACGATGACCTCGCCCAGGGCGCTGTGCTTCAAGCGCTGCGCCAGGGCATCAATGTCCCGCAGCAGGTTGCCATGGTTGGCTTCAACGATCTGCCGGCTTCGGCGCACATGGTGCCCAGGCTTACTTCCATTCGCACGCCAAGGGCTGCGGTGGGGCGGGTCGCCGCCCAGGCATTGTTGACGCTGCTCGATGGCAAAGCCGTCACGCCAGCCCGGCAGGACCTGGGGTTTGAGTTGATGGTGCGAGAAAGCTCCTGAGATTCAACACCCAAGTGATGCGACCGCTTCAGTTCCGCTCTGGTGGTTTGGGCATCGTCTCCAAAGTGGCAATCAGGTCTTGCAGCAGCACTTGCAGGGTGTCCTGGAGTACGCGACGCAAGTCGTCTACAGGACCACCCGCTGCAAGCGCCTGCTCGAGCGCTTCGCAGTCGGCAACCAGGTGACGTACCTTGAGCATTTTGGCCCCACCCTTGATACGGTGAGCCAACGCCTTGAGTGCGCCATCCGAGGCTCGCCCGTCAAGCGTACGCAGCGTTGCAAGGTCTTCGGCCACGCTTTGCGACAACTGCTCGATCAGATGCCGGATCAAATCGTCGTCGTCGCGGGTCAAGTGACGTAATTCGGCCAGGTTCAAGCCAACGGGCCGGGCAGGTGCAGGGGCTGCTTGCGGCTTGCCAGCCAACTGGGGCAGGTGTGCTTTGAGGCCGTGCAGGCCGATAGGCTTGAACAGGCAGTCATTCATTCCGCTGGCCAGGCATCGCTCCCGCTCCTCGGCCTGGGCATTGGCGGTCACCCCCAGAATCGTTACGGGCGACAATCCTTGCCGGCGTTCTTGAGCACGGATACGGCGAGCCAGTTCGTGACCGTCCATCACAGGCATGCTGCAGTCGGTGATCACCACGTCAAAGTGCGCTTCACGCCACAGTTGCAGCGCGATTTCGCCGTTCTGCGCCTGGGTTACCTGATGCCCCAGTGCGCGCAACTGGCGGTCAAGCAACAGCAGGTTAGCCGGATAGTCGTCCACGACCAGAACGTTCATCGTGCAAACGTCAAGGTCCGTGGCTGAGTCCTGCTTGTCGGCACTGAGCTCAGGGGCGCACTGGGGCAGGGCCATCACGATCTGTACCTTGGTGCCCACGCCTTCGACACTTTGCAGCGTCAGCGTACCGCCCATGAGCTCGGCAAGAGCCCGGCTAATGACAAGACCCAGCCCGGTGCCCTGGCGCGCACGGGGCCCGTCGACCTGAACGAATGCATTGAACAGACGCGCCTGGTCCGCAGGACTTATGCCAATACCCGAGTCGCGGACACAAAGCTCGACGCACTGGCGTTCTCCTTGCAACGACGTGTGCATCGAGGTGTGGACTTCACCACGGTCGGTGAACTTGATCGCATTGCTGATCAGGTTCGACAGCACCTGCTTCAGGCGCGCAGCATCTACCTGAACCCACACAGGTTCAATGGGTAGGTCACAGGCAAGCTCAAGGCCCTTGGCCCTCGCATTGCCCTCGAAGACGCGAACGGTAGCGCGCACCAGGTCCACCAGGTCGGTGGGGGTCGGCTGCAAACTGATGTGGCCTGATTCGATCCTGGAAATATCAAGAATATCGCCTATCAGCGCTAGCAGACCCAGTGCTGACTCATGCGCGGTCTCGAGCATGTGGGTATCGCATCGACCGTCGCGACTGTCCTCGAGCGCCAATTCCAACAAGCCGATCACGGCATTCATGGGGGTGCGTATCTCGTGGCTCATGGTGGTCAGGAACGTACTCTTCATGAGGCTGGCCTGCTCGGCTTCATCCTTGGCATGGCGAAGCTGCTCCAGCAAGCCACGACTCAGCGCCAGTTGTGTCTGCAGGGCGCGCTCGGCTTCGACTCGCTTCTGGATCAGTTTGCGCAGGTAGCTGTTCCAGAAGACGACACCTGCGATCAGCAACGCCGCAAGGACCAACACCTGTAGTGCCAGTTCTCGGTAGTTGCGCCATGGGCTGTCGCTGACCACGGTGCTGGTCCTCCAGCGATTGATCAACTGCTCGAGTTCTTCGGGCGCTATGCTCAGTAAGGCTTTGTCCAGGATCGATTGCAATTGTGGCTGATCGGCCGCGACGGCAAACGCCGCAACGGCCGGATCTTCGTCAAGGATGCTTGCGATCTGGAGTCGGTTCTTGAAGACGTGACTGATGTAGTACGCTGCATTGATATGGCTGCTCAAAGCGGCATCGACACTGCGATTGACCACAGCCTCCATCAGGTCCAGGGGGTTGTCGACTTCGACAAGCCGGGCCTGGGGGTAGCGATGTTGCAGCATGGCGCGCTGCGGAGAGCTGCGAATCAACGCGATTCGTTGCGGTTCCAAGCGCTGGATACCGGCCTGCGACGGGTAATCGGCGCGGGTAACGAGCACACGCGGGCTGATCAGGTAGGGCCGTGTAAAGCGCACGTGCTTGGACCGTTCGGCGCCGTAACCCAACGCGCCGATCATCATTGCGTCGCCTTGGCCCAGGCGGTCGATCATGGACTGGGCGGACTCGGCTTGCCTGATATGAAATTGCAGTCCGGTCCTCAGGGTAATTTGTTTGAGCAGGTCCAGGGTTATGCCACTGGGCCGCTGCTGGTCATCGTAGAACGTCAAGGGCGCCAAGGCCGGATTGATCAACACGTCTACGACCGGGTGAGCCGTGATCCAGGCTTGCTCCTCGTCGGTCAGTACACTCAGGTGGCGCTGTAACAAAAGACTGGTGTTGCTGTTGCTCCAGCGCTTGAGAATGGCCAGGCGCTCGCTTTCGCCAATCCGGCGCAGTGCTTTGTCGAGCAGTTGACGCAGTGCATCGTTATCGCGTGCCACTGCAAAGGCAAACGCCTCAGGAACAATCGGTGAGAAGTGATCGATCCGCAGTGCGCCTTTGAATGTCTTGCCAATCAGATAGTCCGTGCTGATAGCATCGCCCAGGTAGGCGTCGGCTTCGCCCATTGCCACGGCGGCCAGACCCGCCTGGGTAGAGCGATATAAAATCAGTTGCGCTGCCGGATAAAGGGCGCGGGCACGATTGGCCGGCAGATAATGGTCAACCATGGCCAGACGCAGCCCTGCAAGGTCGTGGGCAGGTGCAAGGCGCTGGCCTTCCCGGGTCACGATCACCGGCAGGTCATCGGCATACGCTGTAGTCAAGCTCAACCCGGCGTCTGCAGCCTCAAAGCTGTTGGAGCTGCCCAGCACGTCCACACGTCCTTCATGCAGCGCCTCTATGGCCTGATAGCGGCTATCGAAACGTTTGACTTCAACGGCTATACCCAACAAATCTGCAATGATGCCGACGTAATCTGCCGTCAGGCCTTCGTAGTCATTGGGACTGACATTGATATCGAATGGCGGATAGTCGGGCCGGGAAGTGCCCAACACCAAGCGCTTGCGGGCGTCCAGCCACTGGCGCTCGGCCGTTTGCAGCTTCAAAGGCTGCGTGGCACTTACTGAACGGGCCAGCAAACTGCGCATCTCGCTGGCCAGCGACTGCGCGACGGCGCACGCCAGCACCATCAGCAGGACGGTGCTCGCCAGCACGCGTTTGATCGTCATGCGCCGCTCAGTAGACGTGGTTACGCTTGGCGAGATCGACCATCTCAACCAGTGACTCGGTCTTGAGTTTTTCCATGATCCGGCCGCGGTAGGTGCTGATGGTTTTGGCGCTGAGGTTCATGCAGCTGCCGATGTTCTTGTTGCTTTCTCCACGTGCCAGGCGCCTGAGGACTTCCATTTCGCGGTTGGAAAGGCTCGCCAAGCGCACCGGCTCGCTTTCCAGCGAATTGCTGTTGACCGACATCTGCGGGAACGTCGAATAGCCTTTTACCAGGGCCTTGAGCGCGAACAGCAAGGCTTCGTGATCTTCCTCCTTGGTCACGAATGCGCCGATGCCTGCGCCCAGACAGCGGCGTACATACAAGTCAGTTGCCTGGCCGGTGAGGACCATGATTTTGGGCACCTGATCGAGCGATTGCAGGCGCTTGATGACTTCCATGCCGTCCAGCCCAGGCAAACCGATGTCCAGAATCACCACGTCCGGTTTCAGCTCGCGTGCCACTTGCGCGACTTCACTGCCATTGCCCACTTCTGCGATCACATTGAAACGTTCATGTTCGAGCAGCATGCGCAAAGATAAGCGGACGATGGGGTGGTCCTCCACGATCAGCACGTTGGTCATTAGGAAAACTCCTGTTCAGATGTGGTCCAGCTCCTGAGGTACTCAGGAATACTTCTGTAAGCGGGTTGTCAGAAGCGCAGCACGATACGACCATTACCGAACTTTAGTAATGCCGAGTATATGAGGTGTTGAATTACCCTCAAGGGGCTGTTGAAAATTCCTACAAAAAGGAGGCCGATTCAGCGGCGTTTGGCCTATTGTTGGCCGCCAAACCGTAAGATCAGCTACACGCTGTGTGTACTTTACTTACGCGTGCTGACGATGCAGGGTGCTCTATCAACGATTTGCCAACCCGTGCGGGTCGAGCTGCTAGCATCCCCTGGCAGTTGGGGCATCGACCTTGCAAACGTTCCTGCGCACAGCCTCGGCAAAAGGTGCACTCGAATGAGCAGATGAAGGCATCGAGGCTGTCACCGGGCAGAGCGGCATCACAACACTCGCAGTTGGGGCGCAATTCCAGCATAAGCGTGATTCCTGTCGGGACTGTCTGCACGCAGTGTGTTCCGGACCGGAACTGGCTGGCAAGCTAGACGCGGTAAAGGTGCGCATGCCCCGCACGGTAAAGGGCCGATTCGGCGAATGGCGTGTCGCCCAGTACTCGGCCCACCAGAATCAACGCGGTGCGGCGATAACCTTTGACAGTGGCGCGCTCGACGATGTCGTCCAGTGTGCCTCGCACCCAATTCTGGTCCGGCCAAGTGGCGCGGTAGACCACGGCAACGGGGCAGTCGCCACCGTAGTGAGGCAGTAGCTGTTCGACGATGCGTGCCAGGTGCTTCACCCCCAGGTGAATGGCTAGCGTCGTGCCATGGCGCGCAAGCGCCTCCAGCTGCTCGCCGGCTGGCATGGGCGAGCTGTCTGCGAAGCGGGTCAGGATCACGCTCTGGGCGACGTCGGGCAAGGTCAGTTCGCATCCCAGTAACGCGGCGCTGGCAGCCACGGCGGTGACGCCTGGCACAATCTGATAGTCGATGCCAAGACGCTGCAGATGGCGGATCTGTTCACCGATGGCGCCATAAAGGCTCGGATCACCGCTGTGCACACGCGCGACATCCTTGCCCTGCGCATGGGCGCACTCGATGGCATCGATGATCTGCTCGAGGTGCAGCTCTGCGCTGTTGATCAGGGTATCGGCGCAGTGGCCTTCCAGAACGGCAAGGGGGACCAGAGAGCCGGCATAGATGATGACAGGGCAGGTGCGAATCAGGCGCTGCCCCTTGACCGTGATCAGCTCGGGGTCGCCGGGGCCGGCGCCGATGAAGTAAACCGTCATGGTATTCCTGAATGATTGACAAGGGTGAGCGGGATCAGTGAGCGATGGCCAGGGTCGCAGGGCCCAGCGTTCGACGCGTGACCAGCAGTTGCGGGTCGCCATTGTACTGGTCAGCCATGGCCAGCGCTGCACTCTCTGCCACGCCCCAGCACCCGCTGTGCGCATAGGCGACGGCTGAGCGATGGCTCAGATGCGTTTCGAAGCGATTCAAGTGCGGTGCAGGGTAGAACACCAAGGGCAGCGCCAGGTGGTTGGCCAGTGCATGCAGCCCTGGCTCGTGCGCCTTGAGATCGATGCTGGCGATACCGTGAAGGTGCGTAGGGTCCAGGCCTCGCTGGGCGAGGCCTTGTTCGAGCAAGGTCAACAAGCTGTCCATCGGGCAACCCCTGCGGCAGCCAAACCCTACGTAGAACGGCTTCACTCTGGTCGGCTGAAGCGGCGATACAGCGCTGCGCTGATCAGGCCAAGGGCAAGCCAGAATGCTGCATTGGTGAGCCAGGACGCCAGCTGGAACTGAGTCTCCAGCGCCGCTGGAGCCAAACTCTGGTGCACTTCAGGCTGAGGAGCACCCATCACGTGCGGCAGCAGCAGGACAATGACGCCCACCCCCTTCAAGGCCCAGTGGCGGGCAAATACCAGCAGTGCCAGGCCCACGGCCGTGGCACCCGCGGCGCCAGCCCACCAGACCTGGCGTTGCGCCAAGTCCGCCGCAGCGGTGCCCGGCAGCTCCGGCGGCAGCCCGAGCGTGGGCGCCAGGCAGAACACGGCGAAACCGGCCAGGCCCCAGGCAGCACCACTGGCCATGGTGCGCGGTTGGCGCAGGCTGTACAAGCCAGCCAGTATCAAAGCGAACCCCACCGCCACGACCAGGTTGCCGCCGGTGGTCGAGAGCGTGCGCTGCCAACCCTCTTCGGGTGACCAGGCCTCGTCACTGTGCTCATGGGCAGCCTCGGTATCTTGGGCATGGGCATGGGCATGTGCCGGGGCCGATGCCTCGTATGTCTCCGCTTCCAGGATCAGCGGGCTGACCCACAAACTTTGCAGCACGGTCAGCAGCAGTGCCGCCAGCAGTCCGCTGAAGCCCGCCGTACGGGCAATGTGCGTGATCATGGGTGGCACTCAGTGGCAGGGGAAGGCGGCGCTGTGCCGGGTGTCATGCGCAGCGTTGTGAACGGCTTCGATGTGCGAGAAACCGGCAAAGTAGACTAGGCACAAGCCCAGCAGGCTGGCGCTTACAGCGACGACAATGCGTTGGCTGAGGGATACGGGGGCAACGATGCTGGTAACGTGCGGGCGGGTTGTGATGGGCATTGGCGCCTTCCTCTGCGTGTTGGGGACGGGCAGGCGCGGCAGCTGCAGGCGATACCCGCAGGAATGCGACAGCGCCCGCCCACCGCGGGGTGTTGATGGACGCCAGGCCGGTCTCCGGGCTTGCGAGGAGGAGTGTATCTCCTGGGCAGCGTCACCTTCCCATGCCGAATTTCCTGGCACAGTGGTAAAGACGCCTCACTCGCTTACCGTTGCGGGGGCAGCACCGGAATAGTCAAAGCCTGCCTGACAGGCCTGTGACGCACCGATTTCCCGTTTCACCCTCTTGGGGCACCTGACGCAATGCGATAGAAAAGCACGAGCGCTGCGCTGCGTCAAATGCACAGGCGAGGCGGGCAAGCGCTCGATCATTGCTGAGCGAAGGCGATTAGCCGCTCACCATCGAGCCGATACCGCAGCCACTCGTTCTGCGGTTGCGCCCCCAGTGCGTCATAAAACCCAATGGCCGGCTCGTTCCAATCCAGCACACTCCATTCCAGACGGCCGCAGCCTTGGGCAACCGCCTGCTTGGCAATGTGCCGGAGCAACTGACGTCCGGCGCCATCGCCACGGTCGTTTGGGGTGATGTAGAGGTCTTCCAGGTAGATGCCATTGCGCCCAAGCCAGGTCGAGTAACTGTAGAAGTAAATGGCAAAACCAATCGCACGGCCCTCACGTTCGGCCATCAGGCAATGAACGGTGCTGCCTGCGTCGAACAGGCTGCGCTCGATGTCCTGGGGAGTGGCCAGCACTTCGTCGCGGGCGCGCTCGTACTCGGCCAATTCGGTAATGAAATCCAGAATCTGTTGGGCGTCAGTGCGTAGGGCAGGGCGAATTACAAGACTCACCGAGCGCTTATCCTTTATCGGCTGCGAGTGGTACAGCTATGTGTATCTACAAAATTCTCTGCATCTGTACTGCAAGGGTGAAGCGTGCACTGGGCTAGTGTGAACCCTTTCCTGAACCCAGTGGAATACCCGTCATGCTCGCCTCGCTCGACCTGCTGATCGCCTTCGTCCTGTTCGCATTCGTTTCTTCCATCACTCCTGGGCCCAACAACACCATGCTATTGGCTTCGGGCGTGAATTTCGGTGTGCGCCGCTCGGTGCCACATGCGCTGGGCGTCAGCGTAGGGTTCATGGTCATGGTGCTTGCCGTCGGCCTGGGCCTGGGAGAGGTGTTCAAGGCCTGGCCTGCGCTCTACACCGTACTGCGCTATGCCGGAGCGGGCTATCTGCTTTACCTGGCTTGGAAAATCGCCACCTCAGGGCCGGTTGGCACCGCTTCTGCGGCAGAGCCCAAGCCTATTGGCTTCTGGGCTGCGGCTGCTTTCCAATGGGTCAACCCGAAGGCCTGGGTCATGGCCATCGGCGCAATAACCACCTATACCCCGGCGCAAGGCTACGTCGCTAACGTGGTGGTCATCTCCGCCTTGTTCGCTTTGGTGAACCTACCCAGCGTGGGGGTATGGGTCATGTTCGGCAGTGCGCTGCGCGGTCTGCTGCAGAACCCGCGCTGGCTGATGCTGTTCAATGTCCTGATGGCTGCACTGCTGGTCATTTCTCTCTACCCGCTGCTGTTTGTAGAATCGGCGTTTCACCCTTGATGCAGAAGGCAGCGCCCATCATGCAACTGACACCGTGGTCCCACGACTGTAGCGAAAGGTTCACCCTGCGCGGCTGGCGCAGCGAGCCTGCAGGGCGACCCCTGCTGCACGTTCTGCACGGCAACGGGTTCTGCTCGCTGGCCTATCAACCGTTGCTGATGCACCTGGGCCAGCACTTCGATCTTTGGCTCAGCGACGTCCAGGGGCACGGGGACAGTGACCACGGCGGCCCATTCCGTGGCTGGAACCGCACGGCAGCGCTGGCCGCCGAAGCCTTCAGCGCACACGTGGCTGAGTATGGCAACGTACCCCGGCTTGCCATCGGTCATAGCTTCGGTGGCGTGCTCACCGGGTTGCTGCTGGCCAATGAGCCGCAGCTGTTCGAGCGCGCGGTGCTACTCGACCCGGTGATCTTCAGCCGGCGCATGCTGTTTTCGATGAAGCTGGCCGCCTGCTTCGGGTTGAATCGGCACCATGCGCTGGCGCGCAAAACGGCCGGCAGGCGCAGCACCTGGCCGGACCGCCCCTCAGCCATGACTTCCCTGCAAGGGCGGGGCATTTTCAAAGGCTGGACCGACGCGGCATTGCAGGCCTACGTGGCGCACGCGATCGCCGAAGGCGAAGGGGGTGTAATGCTCAAGTGCCGTCCAAGCCGCGAAGTGGACATTTTCAGTACCTATCCGTCCCACCTGTGGTCGAGCCTGGCGCGTATCAGCGTGCCGACGCGTGTGGTGTACGGCAGCCAGACCTACTCGTATGTACAGGCCTCGGCGATACGGCTGGCAGCGCTCAACCCTCATGTCAGTGCGCAGCAGGTCGCTGGCGGACACTGTTTCATGCAGGAAAATCCTGAGGCTGCGGCGCAGGAGGTGCTGGCTTTCCTCCGATCCAGCGTCCTACCCATAGAACACGCTGGGCCGTTCCAGGTAGCTAGCCCGTGAGTCGATGCAACGTTATCGTGGCACCCGCACGTTGAGGAGCGCACGATGAAGACGATTTTGAATACCCGTTCCAACCCTGCCGGGCACTGGGTCGGCGATGGCTTTCCGGTCCGCAGCCTGTTCACCTATGACGACGACGTCAGTCGCACCAGCCCGTTTCTGCTTCTCGATTACGCCGGCCCCCACACCTTTGCCTCCACCTCGGCGCGCCGCGGGGTCGGATCTCACCCACACCGGGGTTTCGAGACGGTCACGATCGTGTACCAGGGCGAACTCGAGCACCGCGACTCCACTGGCGCTGGCGGGGTCATAGGACCGGGTGACGTTCAGTGGATGACCGCTGCAGACGGCATCGTTCATGAAGAGTTTCATTCACGTGGGTTCGCCCGCAGCGGCGGCGTGCTGGAGTCGGTGCAACTATGGGTGAACCTTCCGGCCCGGTTCAAGCGCGCGCCGGCCGGCTATCAGACTCTGGCCAGCGCCGATATCCCCACGGTGGACTTGGGTGCGGGCGTGGGCAGCCTGCGTGTGATCGCAGGAGAGTATCAAGGCGCGAGCGGCCCGGCTCGCACTTTCACGCCAATGGACGTGTGGGACCTGAACCTTGAGGCCGGCGCCAAACTGGTGCTGCCCGTCCCGGCAGGCCGCACGGCTGCAGTGGTGAGCCTCCAAGGCGGTGTGCGGCTGAACCAGGTCTGTGAGGCTGGCCCGTGCTCGGTGACGATATTGGCCCGTGACGGCGCCGACGTGCTGCTTGAAGCCCCGCAGGACGCTCGTGTGCTGGTGCTGAGCGGCGAGCCTATCGACGAGCCGGTGGTGGCATACGGCCCCTTCGTGATGAACACGCGGGATGAAATCATCGAGTCCATCGAAGCGTTCAAGTCAGGCAAGTTTGGCCGGATGCCCTGAACGCGCACCGTCCCAGGGCGCTGACCACCACCCGTCGCACCGATTCGATACGGCTCGAACTACCCAGCACTCGGCGTGTTCTTCAACTAAGGTGCAGATGGAACCCAGCACTTCGATACCGCATCGTTGCATGCGCCCCGACAGGTTCCTCTTCCTGTGATCCTGTGCCTCACACCCAGGCCTATTCACCCACAGCTAATCCAAAGAGGGCTCTGCCATGTCTCTGATAGGCGTATCGACACTGGAACTGCGACAGATGATCGAGCAGGCCTGCTTGCCAGATCGGTGTGAAATCAGCTGCGCCGACGGCGCACACCTGACCATCCGCCTTGGAAATGGTCAGGATCTGACACAAGCCGTCACGCTTTGTGATGTCCCGCTCAGCAGCCTCAACAGCAGCAGGGACCTGGTCAATCTGGTCGGCCAATTACACGCAATGCGCGACGGCGCTCCCGTGTACTCGAAGAAGTTGGCCTGACAGCGCGGCGCAACCGACGCTTCTAACCGGCCGTCACTGCAGTTCGAGCAGAAGGTTGAGCCCACCGTCGCCGCACTTACCCTGGTCTCTGACAACGCCATGGTAACTGTGTCCGTCCCAGATGAATGCGACACTGTGCGCTCGGTGCACCTTGTTAGGCAGGGGCGGGCAGATGTGCAGGCGCAGTGCAGGCCGCCCTTGAAGGTTGAGCGGTGCGAGCTGGCACTGGCACTCGACACTTTGCGCCACGGGTCCGAACAGGGTATCGCGGACGTAGTCAAGTTGTACCGATGCATTAGGAGCGCGGCCTGGCATTCTCATGGACGCTGCTCTCTGACCGTGGTACGTGCTGGGGCATGTCGATGTGTCATGACGATCTCCTTTAGGGAAGAAACGTGAGGAGGCTGCAGGCTGCATGGGAGTTCAATCCTGCTTCATGCGTTCAATTCGATTGCGTTGGCGTTCAGGCGCCTGCCTTGCGAAACGTCAGGTTGATGCGGCGCGGGCCCATGCGCGGATGCACGCCAGGCTTGATGGGCAGTACACCATGAAAGCGTAGACGGTCTTCACCCCCCCACACCAGCACATCGCCATGATTCAAGGCAATACGCTGGGTTCTGTCTGAACGTTGCAATCCACCCATCAGGAATACGGCAGGCAAACCCAACGAGAGGGACACGATGGGTTGGCTGAAATCCTTTTCGTCGCGGTCCTGATGCAGGCTCAGGCGGATACCTGGCTGGTAATGATTGATCAGGCACGCATCCGGTACGAAGCCCTCGAACCCTGCACGCGCAGCGCACTGCGTGGCCAAGGTCAGCAGTACAGGCGGCAGCGCCGGCCAGGGTCTACCCGACAGCGGGTCCACGGGGCTGTATCGGTAACCGCGTTCGTCACTGATCCAACCCAGTGCGCCGCAGTTGGTCAGGCCCACGGCCATGTTCAAACCGCCAGGGGTACGCATGTGCCGCCAGGGCGCGCAACGCAGTATCGGGCGAAGCGCATCCAGCACGTGCTCGACATCTTCCAGCGCGACGCCTGGCAACAGTACTGTGCAGGGTGCCAGGTGCTGCGGTTGGGCCCCGAACAGGTCCAGATCGGATTGGATCATCAGTCTGAGTATTCCAGTTGGCCTGTTACCCAGCAGAGGAAAGCTGGAGTTCATGGGTGTTCACTATCGGTGAGCCACCAATTAATTCAAAACGTTTCTGAACGCCATCCGTCTGTTAATGGTCTTCATCGTGCCGTGGCCGCGGTAGCCGATTGATGATGAGGATTACACATGTCTGAGCACGTACCGGACAACCCCCGCAGGGACTTCCTGCGCAAGACCCTGACCTTGATACCAGTGGTAACGGTGGCCAGTACCGGCATTGGCCTGGGCAGTGCCACCGCACTGGCCGAGCCGGTACGCCAGCCCGACCAGCCCGAATCCAAGCCCGCTGCCACTGCCTACCATCCTGCGTTCTTCACCCCAGAGGAGTTCGCTTTTGTCCAAGCAGCGGTCAGCCGTCTCATTCCAGCCGACGAGCTAGGGCCTGGGGCCCTCGAGGCCGGCGCTGCGCAGTATATCGACCGCCAGATGGGCACTGCTTACGCCAGTGGCGGGCTGTGGTACATGCAAGGTCCGTTCAAGGCCGATGCGGCGCCAGAGCTTGGCTATCAATTGCAACTGACCCCGCAACAAATTTACCGCCTAGGTATCGCGGGTGTTCACCAATGGTGCCTGGCCAACGGTAACAAAGCCTTCCACGCGCGCAGCCCCGAGCAGCAGGACAAGGTGCTGGCGCAGCTGGAATCTGGCGAGCTGACTTTGCAGGACGTGCCGGCCAAGGCATTTTTCAGCCTGCTGCTGCAAAACACGCGCGAAGGCTTTTTCTGCGATCCGGTGCATGGCGGCAACCAGGGCATGGTCGGCTGGAAGCTCATCGGCTTTCCCGGAGCGCGGGCCGACTTCATGGATTGGGCCGAGCGCAACGAGCGCTACCCGTTCCCCCCCGTATCCATTCGCGGCGAGAGGGCCTGAGCCATGGCCAATGCATTGAAGAAGGTGGACGCCGTGATCGTCGGCTTTGGCTGGACGGGGGCCATCATGGCCAAGGAGCTGACCGAGGCCGGCCTGCACGTGGTTGCGCTGGAGCGCGGGCCCATGCAGGACACGTACCCTGACGGCAGTTATCCGCAAGTCATCGACGAGCTGACCTACAGCGTGCGCAAGAAACTGTTCGTGGACCTTTCCAAGGAAACGGTGACCATACGCCATACCGTCAACGATGTAGCGCTGCCGTACCGCCAGCTGGGCGCGTTCTTGCCTGGCAAGGGGGTGGGCGGTGCCGGTTTGCACTGGTCGGGGGTGCACTTTCGTGTCGACCCGATGGAGCTGCGCATGCGCAGCCACTACGAAGAGCGCTACGGCAAATCGTTCATTCCCCAGGACATGACCATTCAGGATTTCGGCGTCAGCTACGAAGAACTGGAACCCTACTTCGACTTTGCCGAGAAGGTGTTCGGCACCTCTGGCCAGGCCTGGACGGTCAAGGGTGAGCTGGTCGGGCAGGGCAAGGGCGGCAACCCGTTTGCCCCAGACCGCTCCAATCCGTTCCCGCTGCCCTCGCAGAAGAACGTGGTGTCGGCCCAGGTTTTCCAGAAGGCCACCGCGTCGTTGGGCTATCACCCTTACAACCTGCCCTCGGCCAACACATCCGGCCCTTACACCAACCCGTATGGCGCTCAGATGGGACCGTGCAATTTCTGCGGCTTCTGCAGCGGCTACGTGTGCTACATGTATTCCAAGGCGTCGCCCAACGTGAACATCCTGCCAGCGTTGCGCCAGGTGGAGCACTTCGAGCTAAGGCCCAATGCCCATGTGCTGAAGGTGAACCTGGACGACAGCAAGCAGCGTGCGACCGGCGTGACCTATATCGACGCCCAGGGCCGTGAAGTCGAACAGCCGGCTGACCTGGTGATCCTGTCGGCCTTTCAGTTCAACAATGTCCGCCTGATGCTGCTTTCTGGCATCGGCAAGCCCTACGACCCGGTCAAGAATGAGGGTGTGGTCGGGCGCAATTTCGCCTATCAGAACATGGGCACCGTCAAGGCCTTCTTCGACAAGGACTTGCACACCAACAACTTCATCGGCGCCGGTGGCAATGGCGTGGCGATCGACGACTTCAACGCCGACAATTTCGACCATGGCCCCCACGGCTTCGTCGGTGGCTCACCGATGTGGGTCAACCAGGCAGGGACGCGGCCCATTGCAGGTGTAGGCAACCCCCCGGGCACCCCCGCCTGGGGCAGTGCCTGGAAAAAGGCCACGGCCGACTACTACACCCATCAGATCTCCATGGATGCGCACGGCGCGCACCAGTCTTACCGCGGCAATTACCTGGACCTGGACCCAACCTACCGTGATGCCTATGGCCTGCCGCTGCTGCGCATGACCTTCGATTGGCAGGAAAACGACATCCGCATGAATCAGTTCATGGTCGGCAAGCTCAGCGCCATCGCCAAGGCCATGAACCCCAAGGCCATTGCGGTGCTGGGCAAGCAAGTGAACGAGCATTTCAATACTGCCACCTACCAGACCACTCACCTCAACGGTGGGGCGATCATGGGGACTGACCCTAAAACCAGCGCCTTGAACCGCTATTTGCAGTGCTGGGATGTGCACAACGTGTTCGTGCCTGGGGCCTCGGCATTCCCGCAGGGGCTTGGCTACAACCCGACCGGCCTGGTCGCTGCGCTGACCTACTGGTCGGCGCGGGCCATTCGTGAACGGTACCTGAAGAATCCCGGCCCCCTGGTGGCGGTGTAAGGAGCGATGAGCATGAACAGAATGTTGATCGCCACCGTCCTGATCGGTGTAGGCATGACGGCGCAGGCAGCGCAGGACGAGCCGGCGCTGGTCAGCCAGGGTGAGTACCTGGCGCGGGCAGGAGACTGTGTGGCGTGCCACACGGCCAAAGACGGCAAGCCGTTCGCAGGCGGGTTGCCGATGGAAACGCCGATCGGCACGATCTATTCGACCAATATCACGCCCTCATCCGAGGGCATTGGTCATTACAGTTTCGAAGATTTCGACCGTGCCCTGCGCCATGGGGTCCGCAAGGATGGCAGTACGCTGTACCCGGCCATGCCATACCCGTCCTATGCCCGGTTGACCGAACCCGACATGCAGGCGTTGTACGCCTACTTCATGAAAGGCGTGGCGCCCGTGCAGGAGCCGAACAAGGACACGGACATTCCTTGGCCCTTGAGCATGCGTTGGCCGTTGTCGATCTGGCGCAGTGTATTCGCCCCGGACCCTGAACCCTGGCAGCCATTGCCCGAGCGAGATCCGGTGGTTGATCGCGGAGCTTACCTGGTCGAAGGCCTGGGCCACTGCGGTGCCTGCCATACCCCAAGGGCACTGACCATGCAGGAAAAAGCATTAAGTGCAGAGGAGGGCGATGCCTTCCTGGCCGGCAGCGCGCCGCTCGAAGGTTGGGTGGCGAAGAATCTGCGAGGCGATCACAAGGATGGCCTGGGCAGTTGGAGCGAGGCGCAACTGGTGCAGTTTCTCAAGACTGGCCGCAGTGACACCAGTGCCGTGTTCGGTGGCATGAGCGATGTGGTGCAGCACAGCATGCAGTACATGAGCGACGCCGACCTGACGGCCATCGCGCGCTACTTGAAGACCTTGCCGCCCAGCAATCCGAATGACACGCCCCACGTCTATGACCAGCAAGTAGCGGATGCGCTGTGGAAGGGCGACGACAGCAAGCCTGGGGCTGGGGTGTATATCGACAATTGCGCCGCCTGCCACCGTACCGATGGCAAGGGATACACGCGCGTCTTTCCAGCGCTTGCCGGTAACCCGGTGGTGCAGACCCAGGATGCTACCTCGTTGATCCATTTGATCCTCAAGGGCGGGACCCTGCCTGCGACCCGCACTGCGCCCTCGACCTTCACCATGCCGGCCTATGGCTGGCGCCTGAGCGATCAGGAGGTGACTGACGTGGTCAACTTCATCCGCACCAGTTGGGGTAACCAGGGGGAGCCTATCGAGGTCAAGGCGGTGAAAAAGCTGCGCACGAGCGACATGAAGCAGACATCGGGTGATGACCTGGGGCAGGTGACTGAGCATTAAAATCCGGCAAGCCGGTCGACCCTCAAATCGCGCTTGCGAGGTGAGGGTCAAGACGGTATCTACCCGGAAACAAGCGGCACGGAGGATTCCCGATCAACGGTGGATTGACGCGCACAGGTGTTTTTGTTCTAGTGAAACCGGTTTCATCATGATCACAACAACCATAAGGTCCCATCATGAGCCCAGCACCCGCGCCAGTGCGCGACCGTGTCACCATCAGCGAGGTGGCCCGTGTCGCAGGCGTCTCGAAGGCCACCGTTTCCCGGTACATCGGGGGCGATCGCCAATTGCTGGCCGATGCCACTGCCCAGCGCCTGGGCGAGGTGATCGAGCAGCTTGGCTATCGGCCGAACCAGATGGCGCGCGGGCTCAAGCGCGGGCAGACACGGCTGATCGGCATGTTGGTCGCCGATATTCTCAACCCCTATTCGGTCGCCGTTATGCACGGCGTGGAGACGGCGTGCCGCCAGCATGGCTACAGCCTGGTCGTGTGCAACACCAACCGCGATGACGAGCAAGAGCGCCACCACCTGCGCGCCTTGCAGTCTTACAACGTGGAAGGACTGATCGTGAACACCTTGGGCCACCACCCGGGTGAGTTGCTTACCGTCATGCGCGACCTGCCCATTGTGCTGGTCGACCGGCAGTTGCCTGAGCTCAACGCCGACCTGGTCGGCCTGGACAATGCGCACGCGATGCAGCAGGGTATCGAGCATCTACACGCCCGTGGTTACCGAAACATCCTCGCCATTACCGAGCCGCTGGACGGTACCAGCTCGCGAGCCGAGCGCGTCCAGGCGCTGACAGCCCTTGTCCAAACCCGTGCTGACATGCAGTGCCAGGTGGTGCCAACCGGCCCTGAACTGTCGCAAGCGCTCACCCGCTTCCTGGGGAGCGACGGCACCCGTCCCAAGGCACTTTTCACCCTCAATGGTGTTGCGACGCTGGCGGTGACCACCGCATTGCGCGAGGCCGGGCATGCGCTGTTCGGTGAGGTCGGGGTGATCGCATTGGACGACCTTGACTGGTATCCCTTGGTTGGCAACGGCATCACGGCCCTGGCGCAGCCCACCGAACGCATCGGTATGGCAGCCTTCGAACACTTGCTCAGTCGCCTGCACGGTGAACAAGGCGTCGCCCGGCGCATCGATTTCAAAGCGTCGCTGATCATACGAGGTTCCACCCACCCACGCTGAACACAACGGCGGCCTGGGCCTTGCCCGCGATGCCTGCCGCTTAAAAATGAAACCGGTTTCATAGGACAATAACAATGCATGCAAATCCTGTTTCCATCAGCCTGTCCAGCTACGGCGCAGACTTCGTCCGACACCGCGGCCAGGAGCAGTTCATCGATCTGCTGGCCAGCGCCGGGGCAAGCCGCGTGGAGTTACGTGAGGAGTTGTTCTCATGTCAGCCCGACCCGACTGCCCTGGGTGCATTCATCGCCGGTGCAGGGCTGCAGTGTCTGTACTCCACGCCGCTGGAGCTCTGGTGCGCCCAAGGGGTCCTCGCGCCCGAGTTGAAGGCCAAGCTGCGCATCGCCAAGGCACTTGGAGCTGTGGCGGTGAAGGTGTCCCTGGGGCATTACCGGGGTGACGTCGACATGCGGGCATTGCGGGCGCTGCTGTCCGAGGACGGCCCGGTATTGCTGGTCGAGAACGACCAGACTGAGCACGGTGGGCGGATAGCGCCGCTCGTGTGTTTCTTCGAACAGGCACAGGCATGCGGTGTGCGCGTCGGCATGACGTTCGACATCGGCAACTGGCAGTGGCTGGAGGAGCCTGTGCTGGAGGCCGCCAACCGGCTTGGACGTTGGGTGGAGTACGTGCATTGCAAGGCAGTGATACGCCATGCCACCGGGCGCTTGGCTGCCGCGGCACCTCAGGCGCCCGACCTTGAGCACTGGCAGCAGATACTGGCCCATTTCACACCTGGGGTGGTACGCGCGGTCGAATACCCGCTGCTCGGCGAAGACTTGTTGACCGTAACGCGCAGCCATGTACGTCAACTGTCCGCACTGGGTGCGCGCCATCACGCACGGGAGCTGAGCCATGCCTGATCATGACGTGTTGTGCTTCGGCGAGACCATGGCCATGTTCGTGGCCGACGATGTGGGGGATCTTGCACAGGTCGGGCGGTTCGGCAAACGCATTGCCGGCGCCGACAGCAATGTCGCCATCGGGTTGTCGCGGCTTGGCTTTGGGGTGCGCTGGATCAGCCGGGTAGGCAACGACTCGCTGGGGCGCTTCGTGCTCGACAGCTTGCGTGCAGAAGGGCTCGACTGCGCGGATGTGCAGGTTGACCCCATTCATCCTACGGGTTTTCAACTGAAGGCGCGCTGCGATGACGGCAGTGATCCGGTCGTCGAGTATTTCCGGCGTGGCTCGGCAGCCAGCCACATGAGTGCTTCGATGCTGGATCCTGCCTGGCTGAGCGCGGGCCACCTGCATGTAACCGGCATTTCGCTGGCGCTGTCGGATGGCTGTCGGACGCTGGCCCAGGCGTTGGTCAGCCAGATGCGCACAGCCGGTCGCACCATCTCATTCGACCCCAACCTGCGCCCGACGCTATGGCCCGACAAGCAGCGCATGATCGAGGAGATCAACGCCATTGCTGCCCAGGCCAACTGGGTGTTGCCGGGGCTGGAGGAGGGGCGTCTGCTCACGGGTCGTCAGACACCTGCCGAGATCGCCGGCTTTTACCTGGACCTTGGTGTGGACCTGGTGGTGATCAAGCTGGGCGAGGCGGGCGCCTATTACCGCAGCGCCAACGACGAGGGCCAGGTCGCGGCCGTACCCGCGCCATGGGTGGTCGACACCGTGGGCGCTGGCGATGCCTTCGCCGTCGGTGTGCTCAGCGCCTTGCTCGAAGGCCAGCCCGTCGTGCACGCCGTTGCCCGTGGCAATTGGTGCGGCAGCCGCGCCGTGCAGTCGCGCGGTGACATGGAGGGCTTGCCGCGCCGGCAGGACCTGACGGCATACGAATTCCCACATAACCCTGAAATACGCACGGCCTGAATCACCTGTCGCACAAAAACAACAAGCTCAGGAGAAACTCACCATGAAACGTACAAGCCTGGCGCCACGCCGCTGGTGGTACATCATCCCCATCGTGTTCATCACCTACAGCCTTGCCTACCTGGACCGTGCCAACTACGGCTTCGCAGCAGCATCGGGCATGGCCGAAGACCTGCACATCACCCCTGTGCTGTCCTCACTACTGGGTGCGCTGTTCTTTCTGGGCTACTTCTTCTTCCAGGTGCCGGGTGCTATCTATGCCGAAAAGCGCAGCGTCAAGAAGCTTATCTTCGTCTGCCTGATCCTGTGGGGTGGGCTGGCCACGCTGACCGGCATGGTCAGCAACGTGTACATGTTGATCGGCATCCGTTTTCTGCTGGGCGTGGTGGAGGCGGCGGTGATGCCGGCCATGCTGGTCTACCTGTGCCATTGGTTCACCCGTGCGGAACGCTCGCGTGCCAACACCTTCCTGATGCTGGGCAACCCAGTGACCATCCTGTGGATGTCGGTGGTATCGGGCTACCTGATCAAGCATTTCGACTGGCGCTGGATGTTCATCATCGAAGGCTTGCCGGCGGTGATCTGGGCGTTTTGCTGGTGGCGCCTGGTCGATGACCGGCCTGCGCAGGTTTCCTGGCTGAGCGAGCAGGAGAAAAATGATCTGCAACAGGCACTGGCAGCAGAGCAGCAGGGCATCAAGCCGGTCAAGAACTACCGTGAGGCGTTTCGCTCGCCGCAGGTGATCATCCTGTCACTGCAGTATTTCTGCTGGAGCATTGGCGTATATGGCTTCGTGCTGTGGCTGCCCTCGATCCTCAAGCAGGCGGCCAACGTCGACATCGTCGAGGCCGGCTGGCTGGCCTCGGTGCCTTACCTGGCGGCGGTGATCGCCATGGTGGGCGTCTCCTGGGCCTCTGATCGGATGCAACGGCGCAAGCGCTTCGTGTGGCCACCGCTGCTGGTGGCGGCGCTCGCTTTCTACGGCTCCTACGCATTGGGGACCGAACACTTCTGGTTGTCGTACGCCCTGCTGGTGGTCGCCGGGGCCTGCATGTATGCCCCCTACGGTCCGTTCTTCGCAATCGTGCCCGAGATTCTGCCGGCCAACGTGGCCGGTGGCGCCATGGCCTTGATCAACAGCATGGGCGCGCTGGGCTCATTCGGTGGCTCGTGGCTGGTGGGATACCTCAACGGCGCCACGGGTAGCCCCGCAGCGTCGTACCTGTTCATGTGTGGCGCGCTGCTGTGTGCCGTTGCCCTGACCGCAGCACTGAACAACTCAACCACCTCCGGGCGCGCCAAGACGCCTTGCCTGCGTCCGGTCACCCCCTTCAGGAACCCAACATGAAAAAACGCATCGTGTTGTACAAGGCGTTGTCCCACGACTTGCTCGCGCGCCTTCAGGCCGCGGCAGAGGTCATCACCGTCGACCTGGCCCGCCCCGATGGGGTGGCGCGCTTGCGTGATGCGCTGCCCGGCGCCCACGGCCTGCTAGGCGCCAGTTTGCGCCTGGATGCCAGCCTGCTCGACCTGGCGCCCGAGCTTGAGGTCATTTCCAGTGTGTCGGTGGGGGTGGACAACTACGACATCGCCGACCTTGATCGACGCGGCATCGTGCTCACCCATACGCCCGATGTGTTGACCGAAACCACGGCCGACACTGGCTTCGCACTGATCCTGGCCACGGCCAGGCGGGTGGTGGAACTGGCCAACTGGGTGCGCGATGGTCATTGGCAATCAAGCCTTGGCCCTGCGCAGTTCGGCAGCGACGTACACGGCAAGACGCTGGGCATCGTCGGCATGGGGCGTATCGGCGAAGCACTGGCGCGGCGGGCGGCCGCGGGTTTCGGCATGCAGGTGATCTACCACAGCCAGCGACCCAAGCCTGACGTCGAGGCCCGCTACGGGGCCAGACGCGTTGCGCTGGACGCGCTATTGGCGCAGGCAGATTTCGTCTGCCTCACCGTCCCGTTGAGCGCAGCTACCGAGGGGCTGATCGGGCGCAAGGAACTGGCGCTTATGAAACCTGCGGCCATCCTGATCAATATCTCCCGAGGGCGTGTCGTGGACGAACAGGCGCTGATCGATGCCCTCGAAACACGGCGCATCCGCGGCGCGGGCCTGGATGTGTTCGTTCAGGAGCCATTGGCGGTCGACTCGCCTTTGCTGCGGCTGGCTAACGTGGTGGCCACCCCGCACATAGGTTCGGCCACCGAAGACACCCGGCAAGCGATGGCGCGTTGCGCCGTGGACAACATGCTCGCCGCGCTAGCGGGTAGACGCCCAGCCAACGCGGTCAACGGCTGATGCGCCGCCGCTGAGGATGGTTGATCAGCGGCAGTTGCCGGCTTTGCGGTAGCCCGCTGCCTGGGCTTCTACCTCGGTCGCGAAGGCGACCTGGTTCTTGGGCGCGACCTGGTGATAGCCCGGGCACCCGACAGACAAGTGATACACGTGGCTGTTGCGGTTGCCCAGTACGGCGCCCACGGGGGCTTGGCTTGCTACGGTGGTACGGGCAGGCGCCGCCAGCGCTGGCTGCACGCCATCGCCCGTTGGGGTGTAGTTCAGGGTCCACTTGCGTTCGCCCGTGACGAACGGGTTGGCGTGGCCCATGATGGCGGAAATGCGTCTGTCGCGCTCTTTTTCCCAGGCTGAAACGGGGTGCTGGCGGTCCCATGCCATCAGCAGCTGTTGCTGTTGGCGAGACATGTTCAGGCGGTAGCGATCGAACATGTAGAACGTGGTACGGGCGACCAGGCCCTTGACTTCATCTCTGGGCTCGGCCGCGCGCTGGGCAAAATCCACCTTGGTCGTGCACTGGCCATATTCGCCCTGGTTGCCACTGACCATGCCGTAGTTGAAATTGCTGCGGTCACCGTTGACCTCACCCACGGCAGGGTAGAGGTTGAAGAGGTCGGCCTCCATGGCGCGGAATACCGGGTCGCTGTCCACACAGTGCTCCCGGCCGCCGTTTTTCCAGCACTGGCGTTGGTTGCCGAAGGTATGGGCCGGCACGATGTGCTCCCACTCGGTGCGCTCGGCGCGGTTTTGCTGTTTGCGGGTCTGGTAGCCACACGAAGCCGCGTCGATCCGTCCGCCTGACTTGCCTACCCATGTCCACTGGCAGCCGCAATACAGCTCGCCCATGGCGCTCTTGTCCTGGTCCATGTAGACCTGCTGCTTGGCCACGACCTTGGCTTCAGCAAAAGTGGAGGGCGGGTTTGCCCAGGCAGGGCTACTTAGAATCAGAAGTAGATGAAGGGCGTAACGCAATGATTTCATGGGTAAACAACACGCAGATTACTGGGGCGTGCATTGTAGTACTTCTACCCAGAGCAGACAGCACGCATTGACCACCACGCGTAGGAAAACGGGTGGCCAATGGTCGCAGGGAAGGCGTGATGCTATTTGAAACCCGTGACTGCATGGGGCACGTAGGGTGCCTCGAGTCGAGCGGTCTCCTCAGCCGTCAGGCGCAGGTCGATGGCGGCCAAGGCGTCGTCCAGGTGCGCGGGCTTGGACGCACCGACGATGGGCGAGCTGACCCCTTGCTTGCCCAGTACCCAGGCAAGCGCCACTTGGGCCATCGGCACGCCACGCTCCTGGGCAATCTGTTCGACCACGTCGATGACGCGTCCGTCTTGCGCCTCGGTTTTCTCGAAGAATGACTGCCCGGACAGATCGGTGCGGGTCCGTTCGGTCTGCTGCCCGTTGGGGCGGGTCAGGCGACCACGTGCCATGGGGCTCCAGGGCATGAGCCCGACGCCCTGATCCAGGCACAGGGGAATCATTTCGCGCTCTTCTTCACGGTACAGCAGGTTCAAAAAGTTCTGCATCGACACGAAACGGCTCCAGCCGTTGCTGGTGGCCACCTGCTGCGCCTTGGCAAATTGCCAGGCATACATCGACGAAGCGCCGATATAGCGGGCCTTGCCCGCCCTGACCACGTCATTGAGCGCTTCCATGGTCTCTTCGATGGGAGTGGTGTAGTCCCAGCGGTGGATCTGGTACAGGTCGACGTAGTCGGTGCCCAAACGCGACAGGCTGGCGTCGATACTGGTCATGATCGCCTTGCGCGACAACCCTTGCTCATTGGGACGGCTGGCGCCCTGCCACATGTTGGCCGGGTAGAAAACCTTGGTGGCGATCACCGTCTCGTCACGCCGGGTGAATTCCTTGAGCAGTTTGCCGAGGATCACCTCTGAGGTGCCCGCGGAATAGCTATTGGCCGTGTCGAAAAAGTTGATGCCCTGCTCGACGGCATGGCGAATGATGGGCCTGCTCGCGTCTTCGCCCAGTGTCCAGGGGTGCGTGCCGGCATCCGGCTCGCCGAAGGTCATGCAGCCCAGGCACAACCTGGAAATGTCCAACCCGGTGGTACCCAATTTCACGTATTGCATCAGTGTGTCCTCGTCAGCCTTTGAATAGGTGCAGCGTACCCGCGTTGGCCATGCGGGCAAATTCCGTGTTGCTGCAAGTGGGACCTGCAGGAATTCACAAGCGCAACAGGGGCTTGATCTGCTGGTGCAGGAAATCGGTCACTGCCTTTATCCGCGGCGTGGCGCGCACGTCTTCATGCACCGCCAGCCAGATCTCGATGCTGATGGTCTGCTCAGGCTGGCCAGCCACGGTCAACCCGTGCTCATGGGCCATGAAGGCGGGCAGGCAAGCGATGCCTATACTTCCGGCACACGCCTGGGCCTGGATGCGCAAGTCGTTGCTCAGCAAGGCGAAGGGTTGCTCGCCCGCCTGGCGGTTGAGCCACTGTTGCTGCGGTGAATGGGCCTGGGAGGCGTCATAACCAATGTACCGGCGTGCCGAACCGCTAGCTTGGTAATCGGCACTGGCATACAAACGATAGTCCAGGTGCCCGAGCAGGCTGACCACCAGGGTCGGCTCGGTGGGCCGTGACAGGACGATGCTGATGTCGGCCTCGCGCCTGGCCAGGGATGCCCGAGATTTGCTGCCCACCAGCCGCAGGCGCAGTTGGGGGTAGTGCTTGTAAAGGTCCCCCAGGCGCCTTGCGATGATGCTGCCCAGCAAGGCGGGCGGTGCCGAGATGATCACTTCACCTTCTACCGTTTGTTGACCGGCGCTGGCAAAGTGTTCGAGGGCGAAGGACGATGCGGCCATCTGACCGGCCAACTCGCCTACGCGCTCGCCATCCTCGGTGAGCACATAGGCCCGTGCGCGGCGGTCGACCAGCTTCAGGTTGAGCGAAGCCTCGAGGGATGCGATCCGCCGAGCGACGGTAGCGTGGTCGACTAACAGTACCCTGGCGGCGGCAGACAGCGACCCGGTCGCGCAGAAGGTCGAGAAATGGCGTAAGTCTTCCCAATCGAACATGAGCGGGCTCGGCAGTTATAGGTCTGAGAGGGCCAGACACCGTCTTGGATACCAGCCCGTGCGGGAATGTAGCCTTGGCTCAAGCGCCGCCTTTCATGCGCCGTGCGACAACATAGAGCCCCAGCCCCAGCAGCGCCATGGCAGCGCCGATGTAACCTGTACTGGTCCAGCCCAACCCCGCCGTGATCGCCATGCCTCCCAACCATGGGCCCAGGGCGTTGGCCAAGTTGAAGGCGGCATGGTTCGAGGCCGCTGCAAGGCTTGGGGCTTCGTGAGCGATGTCCATCAGGCGGATTTGCAAGGGCGCTGCCAGGGCGATCATGGTACCCACCAGGCCGATGCCCAGCAGCAGGCTCCACAGGTTCGCGGCGGCAAAGGTGAAGAACAGCAGGACCAACACCGACCACGCCAGCACCAGCCCCACGGCGCGGAACTGCAAGCGGTCGAACAATTTGCCGCCGACGATATTGCCGACAATGCCGCCCACGCCGAAGGCTGCCAGGCCGAACGGAATCCACTGCGGCGCCACGCGGGTCACTTCGAGCATGGTCGGGGCCAGGTAGCTGAACACGCAGAACATCCCGGCAAAGCCGATGGACGCAATGCCCAGCGCCATCCAGACCTGGGGCAAGGTGAAGGCCTTGAGCTCCTTGCGCGGGTCACTGCGCACCTCATCATGACGCTGGGGCACGAAGCGCCACACCATGGCGATGGTGCACACGGCAATCAGCCCGACCAGCACGAACGCCGAACGCCAGCCAAAGTACTGGCCCAGAAAGGTGGCGATCGGGTTGCCCAGCAACATGGCCAAGGTAAGCCCCATCATGACCCGAGCCACGGCGCCTGCGCGCTGGTTGTTGGCCACCATGCTCGAGGCCACGACTGCGGCAATGCCAAAGTACGCGCCGTGGGGCAGGCCGCTGATGAAGCGAAACGCGATCAGCCCGCCAAATGAAGGTGCGAAGGCGGTGGCCAAGTTACCCAGCGCATACAGGCCCATCAGCAACAGCAGCATGTGCTTGCGCAAAATCTTGGCGCCAAGGATGGCCAAGGTGGGTGCGCCCACCATGACCCCCAGCGCGTAGGCGCTGATGGCATGTCCGACCTGAGGTTCGCTCAGGTTCAGGTTACTGGCGATATCCGGCATCAGGCCCATGATGGCGAACTCACCGGTGCCAATGGCGAAGCTGCCCAGCGCCATGGCGGCTTCCATTTTTACGACCGTGCTTTTGCTGGGCAACGGGGAGGGTTCTAAAACTGACATCTGGCTCCTTGAAACATGCTGAAACGTTCAAGGGATGATAATGGCAACGCGAACGGTGCGTCGAGCCGCGCCGACTCGCTCGCCGACGCAACCAGCGGTCTTCTAACGGGCGCAAAAGTAGGGCGAATGCGAGGTGGAGTACAGATGTACTCCATAGCATTAGCGATCTAGATATTGACTCTGTCCGGCAAAGTCGATGAAGCGCTGGCTGGCCAGCGACAGGTACTCACCCGACCGCCAGCACAGCCGGAAACTCATCTGCTGGGCAGGCTCGAACGGCACACCGACGATACCTGGCGTTCGTAATTGCACGGAGCGCAGCAATGTGGCCACGCCCATGTTGTCCAGTGCAGCCTGGACCACCAACGAAACGAAATTGCTCTGCAATGCCACTTGGTAGGTAATGCCGTGTTCGGCAAAGAAGGCGTCGAGCAACTGGCGCTGCACGAATGTACGGTCGAACACCACCATGTCGGTGCTGCGCAGGTCTTCGGCAGTCAGGCTTGCCTTGCCGGCGTAGGGGTGATCCGGGTGCATGCAGGCCAGCATCTCGTCGCTGCCCAACAGGATCGATTCCTTATCCGCGGGCACGCGGCGGGACTCGAGCAGCGCCAGGTCGATTTCTCGTTGCTCTAGGCGCTGGCCAATGTCTTCGGCGCTGCCCTCGAACACGGTCATGGCGATGCCGGGATAAAGCCTGCGAAAGGCGTTCATCAACCCGGGCACATAGTGCAGGCCGAACATGGGCGGGATCCCCAGCCGCACTTCGCCGCGCTTGAGGTCGGCCATGTCACGCAGTGCCTGGCGGGCCACGTCCATCTCCCGCAAGGCTGATGCGATGCGGGGCAGAAATTGCTCGCCTTCCACGGTCAGTACCACCTTGCGCGTGGTGCGGTTGAACAAACTGACGCCCAGTTCTTCTTCAAGGCGGGTCACGGCCATGCTCAGCGCAGGCTGGGCGATATGCAGGTGCTGAGCGGCCTTGGTGAAGCTGCCTTGGCGGACGATTTCGACGCAACAACGCAGCGCCTTGAGATTCATTTAGGGCATTCCAGAATTGATAACGTTTTGTGATGCTCAGCATCATAACAATATATTTACTATTATTAACGCCAAGGCCTACGATGCGCGGCACTGAGACATCCTGCAACATCTCAGTCACGCAGCCAGCTGGCTGCATCCTCCCTGGATCTTGAGGTAGTACATTAAATGGCCAAGGCCGCCGATGTCGTTGTGCAATGCCTGGAAAACGAAGGTGTCGAGTATGTGTTCGGCATTCCCGGTGAAGAAAACCTCGACCTGCTCGAATCCCTGCGCAAGTCGAAGATCAAGCTGGTACTGACCCGCCATGAACAGTCTGCAGGCTTCATGGCTGCCACCTACGGTCGCCTGACCGGCAAGACCGGCGTCAGCCTCTCCACCCTGGGCCCTGGCGCCACCAACCTGGTCACCGCCAGCGCCTATGCCTACCTGGGCGGCATGCCGATGATGATGATCACCGGGCAGAAGCCGATCAAGAAGTCCAAGCAGGGCCGTTTCCAGATCATCGACGTGTGCGGCATGATGGACCCCATCACCAAGTACACCCACCAGTTCGCCTCGGCCGACAACATCCCGGCCCGCATGCGCGAAGCCTTCCGCCTGGCCGAGGAAGAAAAGCCGGGTGCCGTGCACCTGGAACTGCCTGAAGACATCGCCGCCGAGCAGACCGACGCCCTGCCTATTCCGCGCAGCCTGCACCGTCGTCCGCTGGCCGAGCACGTGGCCATCGAAGCGGCTGTGGAAAAACTGCAAAAGGCTCGCAGCCCGATTCTGGTGATCGGTGCCGGTGCCAACCGCAAGATGACGGCCAAGGTGCTCAAGCAGCTGATCGACAAGACCGGCATCCCGTTCATCACCACCCAGATGGGCAAGGGCGTGGTCGACGAGCGTCACCCGCGCTTCCTGGGCAACGCGGCGTTGTCGTCCGGTGATTTCGTGCACCGTGCGATCGAAGCGGCCGACCTGATCATCAACATCGGCCACGACGTGATCGAGAAGCCGCCGTTCTTCATGGTCCGTGGCGGCACCGAAGTCATCCACATCAGCTTCCGCTCCGCCGAAGTCGATGCCGTGTACTTCCCTCAGGTGGAAGTGATCGGCGACATCGCCAACGCCGTGTGGCAGATCAGCGAACAACTGACCGACACCGCGCACTGGGACTTCACCCGCCTGATGGCCATTCGTGAAGCCAACGAGGCGCAGATTGCCGAAGGCGGCGACGACGACCGCTTCCCGGTCTATCCACAGCGCCTGGTGGCCGATATCCGCCGTGTACTGCCTTCCGAGGGCATCGTGGCCCTGGACAACGGCATCTACAAGATCTGGTTTGCCCGCAACTACAAGGCGCACAAGCCCAACACCGTGCTGCTGGACAACGCCCTGGCGACCATGGGTGCCGGCTTGCCGTCGGCCATGGCCTCGCACCTGGTCTATCCGGACCGCCCGGTGATTTCGGTGTGCGGCGACGGCGGCTTCATGATGAACAGCCAGGAACTGGAAACCGCAGTGCGCCTGGGCATGCACATCACCGTGGTGATTCTGCGTGACGATGGCTACGGCATGATCCGCTGGAAGCAGGCCAACATGGGCTTCACCGACTTCGGCCTGGACTATGGCAACCCAGACTTCGTCAAGTACGCCGAAGCCTACGGCGCCACCGGCCACCGTGTCGAAAGCGCTGAGGGCCTGTTGCCACTGCTGGAGCACTGCATCACTACCCCAGGCGTTCATGTGATCGACTGCCCGGTCGACTACAGCGAAAACGACCGCATTCTCAACAGCGAGCTGCGTGAGCGAGCGCTGGCGATCTGAAGCGTACCCACACGCTGTGGCTGATCGCTGAGTCGTTCATCCTGTTGCATCGACCAGATGCAACAGGCGGTGAAGATGTAATCTCCCGCTGTATGCGGCGGCCGCAATGGCCGCCGTGCTTTGAGCGTCTTCAGTCCTGGGGTTCAAGCAGGCCACGAAGGCTCATCACGATGGTACTCATGTCATAGGGTTTGCGCGTGACCGGAATGTGCTTCAAGTGCGCGGGAATACTGATGCCATCGCCATAACCGGTTGCGAACAGGAAAGGGATGCGCCGACGTACCAATGCCTCGGCCACGGCAATGGACGTACCTCTTCCCAGGTTCACATCGAGAATGGCGGCGTCGGGTGAGTGCCGCTCCAATATCTGCAAGGCTTCCTGTTCGGAACTGGCCGTGATGACGTGCTCGATTTGGGCATCGTTGAGTATTTGCTCGAGGCCGATGGCAATGACCAACTGATCCTCCAGAATCATCACGCTCAGGCCAGGTCGTGCGGCGAATGCCTCTGTCGAATCGATCAGGGGCGAGGCAGCAGCAGGCGCAGGCTCGGATTCCGCGACCGCCAGGTGCCGGGCTGGCAGCGTGAACAAGCCCTGAACCCCTTCAGGGTAGTATTCCACGCTACTGGTACCGCCCAGATCGAACGGGATGCTGCGCTCGATGAGGACCGACCCGAAACCTCGACGCCTGGGCACCTGCACCGGCGGGCCACCGCTTTCCTGCCAGATAATGGCGCAGGCGCCCGCAGCGTCGATTGCCCAGCTGACGCACAGCCGCCCCCCTGGGCATGACAGCGCACCGTACTTGGCGGCGTTGGTCGCCAGTTCGTGCAGCACCAGGGCCATTACCGAGTAGGCCCTGGCATCGAGAATCACGTTGAGCCCTTGCATGACGATGTCGGCAATCGCCGTGCGATAAGGCGACAACTCGGCATCGAGCAACATCGCCAGGCGCCCACCACCGTCACCCCGCACGACCTGGTCGTGGGCCAGCGACAGGGCCTGGATGCGGCCTTGCAGGGTGTTCACGTAACCCTTGAGCGTCTGGCCCTCGGCCGTGGGATGGGCGACCAGTGCACCAATCAGTGACAGGATATTCTTGACCCTGTGGTTGAGCTCCTCATTGAGTACTCGCTGGCGAACCTCGGCCTTGGAGCGCTCGCTGGCCAGCAGTTCGCTGTTGTGCAGCAACACCTCGACGATGGCAGTCCGAATGGCGTCTCCGAACTGCCGATCCTGCTCCGACCAGGGCGCAGATTGCTGGTGCACGGTCTGTTTCCATATGGAAAAACTCGTGCGCGGCGTCAGCCGGTCGCCCATCGCGCCACTGGTATAGGTCTTGTTGGGGTCGCCCGCCCAGTCGAGGGTCTGCACCACTTCCTTGCGAAAGAACATGATGTAGTCCTGCGGGCGCTGCGAAATGGGGATGAGCAGCACGCCCGATACGTCGCTGAAGTAGGCCTGGGCCGCCGGATGGGCCTGGGACAGGCTATTCGATGCCCATGTTCTGGCCTCGGCCACGCTCTCGGCAAAGCGCAACAATTCAGGCACGCAGGTTCGGGGCGGAACGCTACCGGCACTCGACCAACGCCCTTGCAGCGAGATGCCGATGCCATCGCACGGGATCAGCGACATCAGCCTTGGCAGCCGGTCTTCGAAGAAGCTGTGCATGTCGGCGGCATGGTTGGCATCGCGCAGCATGAGGTCGAGCGTGTCGTGCACCTGCACGGCCGCTTCGAGTTGTTGCCGGCTGCGCAATGTTTCGATGTGCAGGGCAAAGAACTCGCCGAACATCTCGGCCGCCACTCGCCGGCCCATGGTCAGGTTGCGCGGTGAATAGTGGTGGCAGGCAATCAACCCCCACAGCGCGCCATTGACAATGATCGAGATGGACATGGTGGCACCCACGCCCATGTTCTGCAGGTATTCGCAGTGGATTGGGGAGACGCTGCGCAGGTGCGCATAGGACAGGTCCAATGGCTCGCCCGAAGGGTCCAGCACAGGCTCCAGGGCAACTGCCTCGAACTGCACGTCCGGGATGACCCGGATCGGGTTGCGCAGGTACAAGGCGCGTGCCTGCTGCGGGATGTCCGAAGCGGGAAAATACTGCCCCAGGAAGCTCTCCAGCGTACTGCGCTTGGCCTCGGCAATCACTTTGCCGGCGCCATCGGTGCCCAGTTGGTAGATCATCACCCGGTCGTAGCCCAGTACTGCACGGACAAACCGTGCGGCATCGCGGAACAGGCGGTCGGTCTGGTCGATTTCACGCAACTGCGCGATCAATGTGCGGGCGAGCTCGATGGGTTCCGCAACGTTTTGGCCGGCAGGCTCGAATTCCAGGATGGTGCTGCCCTTGAAGCGGTGCGCCGATACATCCACACGCCTGCCATCGGGCAGGGCGACTGCAAAGCTCAACGCCGGGCGCGAGCCTTCGCGTACCCGGGCCAGGGCATTGCGCAAGGTATGGGCGAGCTCCCCGCCAATCACGTCATCGAGTTTAAGGCCATTGAGTGGCAGCGCCGCCCCCAGTAACTGCGGCGCATTGACCGAGTGGCGCAAGATCACGGTTGCGGTGGCGTCGCAGGCCAGCAAGCAGCCATGGGGCTGGATGCTGCCAGGAATCTGAATGGGTTCGCGGTCGCAATTACTCAGGTTTACCTGTGGGTCGAGGGTCATTAGCCATGCCTGTAGATGATGTAGAGGCTGCCTGCGCGGCCGCCGCCGTCAGCCTAGCAGTACACCCGCGTACGGCAAAGCCGGTGAGTGCCCCGGATAGCAGTTTTGTGGGTGCCGGTCGTCTGCACCAGGTGCCCGCCCTTGTGCATGACAGGCTTCGGTGGTTTCATGCGCCCCATGATTGTGAAGGTAAACGCGCATGAGTCGTCCGCTTTTCATCGCTATGGATGGCCCCAAGGGCACTGGCAAGACCACGCTGCTCGAAGCACTGACCCAGGCGTTGCGAGCCCAGGGCAACAAGGTGGTCAGGCTGTGTGAGCGCAACAATGATCCACAGCGCGCGCAGACCATGGCGTTGGTCAATCAGCTGGCCAGGCAGCCTTCGCCAGCACTTGAGTGGCAGGTCTGCGAACAACTGGCCGAAAGTCGCGCCTGGATCACCCGGCACGTACTGCCGCGTCAACCTGGCGACAGCATTGTTCTGATCGACCGTTGGTACCCCTCGGACGCAGCGTTTCGCCGAACCGTGCCGTTCGATCAGGTTTTGCGGTTGAACATCGAACACGGCGTGCAGGTGCCTGACCTGAACATTGCGGTGCTCACCACAGCGCAAACGTCCTGGGCGAGGGCGGCGGCACGCCGCCGGGGCCTGGGCAGCACGGTGATGCATACCTTGCAGGAGCAGATCGCAAGCACCCAGGCGTTCAGCCGTGCTGCAAACAAGCACGGCTGGCTGCTCTGTCAGAATGACGGCACCGTGACGGCTGCAGTCGACCAGTTGATGGAGTCCATCACGCCGCTGTTGCACGCCTGAACGCGACCCTCGAGCCGCCGTGCTCAGAAGCCTTCCAACACAATCTTGCCCTTGGCCTTGCCGCTCTCGATGACCGCGTGCGCCCGTTTCAGGTTGCTCGCATTGATCGTCCCGAAGTGTTCACCCAACGTTGTCTTGAGCACACCGCTGTCGACCATCTCGCTGATACGACTGAGCAGTTGGTGCTGCTTGATCATGTCGGGCGTCTGATAGAGCGAGCGGGTGAACATCAGCTCCCAGTGCAGCGACAAGGATTTGCGCTTGAGTGGGACCACATCCAGCTGCGCCGGGTCATCGATCAAGGCAAGCTGCCCTTGCGGGCGCAGGACCTCGATCAGTTGCTCAAGGTAGGTGTCGGTATGGGTCAGGCTGATGACGTGATCGACCGCTTCAACACCGTGTGCGCTGAGCTGGGTGGCCAGCGGGGACGAGTGGTCGATGACCAGGTGTGCGCCCAGGTCCTTCACCCAGGCTTGGGTGTGGGCCCTGGATGCGGTAGCGATCACGGTCAACCCGGTCAATTGGCGAGCCAATTGCACCAGGATTGAACCCACCCCACCGGCAGCGCCGATGATCAGCAGGTGCTGACCCTGACCGCCGTTTTCTTCGAGGCGCAAGCGGTCGAACAGCAGCTCCCACGCCGTGATGGACGTCAGTGGCAGCGCGGCGGCGCTGGCAGCATCCAGGCTGGACGGCTTGCGCCCGACGATGCGCTCGTCTACCAGATGGAATTCGCTGTAGCAGCCGGGGCGGTCGATGGCGCCGGCGTAGAACACCTCATCCCCTGGCTGGAACAGCGTCACCTGCTCGCCCACCTCGCGGACAATACCGACCGCATCCCAGCCCAGCACTTGTGGCTGGTCACCGCCACGGCTGGCGCGAATCTTGGTATCGACCGGGTTGACTGCGATGGCCTTGACTTCGACCAGCAGGTCTCGCGCACCGGGGGACGGTTTGGGCAGGTCTGCATCATAGAGCGATTGAGGGTCTTGCAGCGGCAAGCCGGGCTGCGAGTAAACGACAGATTTCATGGGGCAGGGCCTTGAGTGAAAAGGTACCTGCCTAGGCTATTCCTATCGTTTGTGAAGAAAAACAGGCTTAGAGGATTAATACTTTCTTTTCAGGAGTGAAAACGGGAGGGTAGTCGATGCGCGAAGATTCAAACCTGAGGCCTGCATTGGCTCTAAGTTGTGAGGGGCCCGGCCTGACGGCGACGGGCTGCGAAGCAGCCCTGAAGCGGTGCATGGCACAACGCTTGCCGTAGGGGGCGGCAGGTCGTGCGACCTGCGCGGTCAGAAATCGACCGACGCACTTAGAGACAGCGTACGTGGCGCACCGAGTACCAGATAGTTCGAGCCTGGATACCCACCAGCGGAAGCCCAATAGTCACGACCGGCCACGTTGTCCAGACGCGCACGCAGGGTGACATCCTTCTCGTCGACCTTGAAGCCGTAGCGGGCCCCCAGGTCCAGCCGCGTCCATGAAGGGATCTCGAGGTTATTGGCATTGTTGATGTACTGACGGCCGGTGTAGACCACTCGGCTGGTCAGTGTCAGGCCGTTCACACCTGGCACGTCCCATTCGCCACCGATGTTGGCCTGGGTCTTGGGCACGCCGATGGCCTGGTTGCCGTCGTCCTGACCGTTCTGGGTCTTGGTGAGCTCAGCATCGAGGAGGGTGACGCCGCCAAGCAGACGCACGCCGGGCGTCGGCTCGCCGAACACCGACAACTCGATCCCGCGGTTGCGTTGTTCGCCGCCTTCTTTGAAGACGAGGTCCTCGACGATGCCGACAGGCTTGCGGGTTTCAAAGACTGCCAAGCTACCACCTAGACCACCGCCGTCGTATTTCACGCCTAGTTCCGTCTGCTTGGCAACGTAGGGCGCAAGGGAAGCTCCCGGATTGGATATTACGCCCTCGGAGCCATCGGGGAGTGTCGTCTTGGTGCCTGCAGTATCGCCTTTAGTCAAACCTTCAATGTAGTTGGCATAGATCGAGATCTGCTCATTCAGCTGGTAGACGATGCCAGCCACAGGAGTAGTCTCATAACGATTGTATTTTGACGTCTTATCGCCAGAATCATAGTCGTAACCCGTCACGTTTATCCCCTGACGACGTGCGCCAAGGGTGACCAACAACTGGTCATTGAAGAAGCCTAGCGTGTCGGCAATGGCCAGACTTTGGGTACGAGTCCTCGCAGTCACGTGCGGGTCGGACATATCGCCGCTGAACTGGTCGTTTTCGGGCTTGGCGATGTAGACCGGCTCATAGAGATCGCTGTTCAAACTACCGAAATTACTCGCCCAGGCATTGCGGTCCTTGTTGTCGAACATCGAGCCGGACAGCACCCACTGATGCGAGACCGGACCTGTTTGCAGGGTGTAGCGCATGCCCACCTCACCGGTGGACACGGTCTCTTCCCGGTAGTTGTCGAAGCGCGTCGAACGGGTCCCGCCATTGGCGTCGGAATAGGGGGTAGCCAGCACGTTCTTTTCCTCACCTTTGCGCATGCCGATGGCAGCCCAGGTGGTGAGTGCATCGGAGAGGTCATACTCGGCACGGAAGGTGCCGAATGTTTGCTTCTCCTTGGAGTACGTCCAGGGCAGGCCGTAGTTTTTGTCGGCGTCCGGTGGGCTGGGTGCGCGGCCTGTAGGGTATACGCTGGGCAGCGGGTTATCGATGAAATGGTACTGGTGGCCGATGTCGGCCGAAAGCCGCAGACGCTCGCCTTGGTAGTCCAGGCCCAGGGCGAACATGTCCAGGGAGCGGTCCTGGTCCTGTACCGCCGTCTCCCCGTCGCGCTTGGCCACGTTCACGCGAACGCCAAAACGGTCTTGCTCCCCGAAGCGCCGCGCCACGTCGGCCGAAACGGTACCGAAGCCCCGGTTTTCAACGCCAGCGGTCAGCCGGGTGAGGGGCTCGTTCGGGGCACGCTTGGGCAGGATGTTGATGGCGCCGCCGATGCCGGTGCCGCCGGGGGCAGCGCCGTTGAGGAAGGCATTGGCCCCGCGGAATACCTCGACCCGCTCGATGAACTCCGCCGCCACATATTGACGCGGCAGCAGGCCATAGAGGCCGTTGTAGGCGATGTCATCGGAATACAGCGGGAAGCCGCGCATGACATAGAGTTCCTGGAAGTTGCCGAAGCCACGGGCGACTCTCACGGAAGGATCGTTCTGCAGAATATCCGCGACGCTGTGCGCCTGCTGGTCCTGGATCAGTTGATTGGTATAGGAGGTGGATGTGAAGGGCGTCTCCATGTAGTCCTTGTTGCCCAGGATACCAACACGCCCACCGCGGGCTACTTGGCCCCCTTCATATTCAGGTACCAAGCCATCCCTGGAGGCGTCGGCGCTGGCCGAGACTGCGGTTTCTTCAAGCTCAAGAACCGTACCGGTGGTGCCGGCCGCATTGACGGGCTGTGCGACCGGCACCGGGATTTCCAGTGTGTTCTGGGCAAGTGTGAGCGGTGACGCCACGCTTGCGACCAACCCCAGGGGCAACCAGACGACAGTGTGCAACGCAGGCTTGCGGGCAAAATTTGGGAAGGGCATGTGAGAACCTGATGAAGGAATTGGAACGACAGGAAATGGCCTTGCAGCAAGGTGCAGAATTATAGCGAGTGGGAATCGTTATCGCTAAGCTTTTGTTTGCATCGCCGGGCCCAAGTTGTAACTCGATGGTTGCTTACGGGTCTCGTGGGTGCCGGCCACTAGCGGGTGCGGGTGGTCATCAGGGCGGGTGACCAACTGCGATGGCCACAGCGCGGGCAGGCAATGACGTCATGAAGTTGATGCTGTACCGGCAGACCACAACTGACGCAGCAATACAGGCCTGCTGCAGGTGGGGCGTCGTATTCCAGGCGGTGTTCAGGTGGCAGCACTGACAGTCCCGGCTGAGTGTCTTCGGCTTCGTAGAAGTAGAGGCTCAGTTCGCCGTCGGTCTCAAGCAAACCCAACCGCACCTGGCCCAGGTGCTCAACCCCTTGCTGGCGCAGCTCCATGAACAACTCGTTCGAGGAGATATTCAGGTTGCGCAACGAGTGGATTTCGTACTGCCCGTCCTTGACGACAGTGATCGGGAGGCCGTCGATCCAGGCTTCGCACGTCTTACTCCGGCGCATCAGGTAGATCGTACCGCGATACAGGAGCAGTAGCGTGACGAACACCAGGGCCACCGGCAGCAATGGCACATCTTCGTAGAAGGTCACATCGCCGGCGGCCGAACCCAGGGTGAGGATAACGACCAGTTCGAAGCGCGAAAGCTGCTTGATGCCACGCCGGCCGCTGAACTTCAGAAACAGAAACACGGCGAGAAAGGCCGCAACCACGCGCATCATCACTTCCATCAGAAACGTGACGGGCAAGTCACCCAGCAGCATCCTTTGCAGATCGAATGACTCCATCAAGCGCCCCCCATCGCCACCTTGTGATCAATTGACCTGAGGGTAATACCCACGGTTCAGCGTGGGCGTCGCCATGGGCTGAGCAAAGGAGGGTGGCATTTAAAGGAAGGGGATTTTCGAGCGGGCAAAAGAAAGCCCGCTGCTAGTCGGGCTTAAGTCTTTCTCATGGGGATGAGTTGATAATCCACTTGGCAACGTGAAAATTCGGTGAAATAAAAGTCCCCATTGTGTAGAGCGCTAATTTGAGCGGTAAAGCCGATGAACGGTCAGATTGTGAGATGACCCTTAAGGCAGTTGCGCCCGTGGCCATTCCAGATTCTGGACCAACGCCCGCAATCGCTGCCTGTCCTCATCCAACGGCAATGCCTGCTCGGCCCGCTTGAGCAACAAATCCACGTGCGCGATGCACGCTTGGCCAAAACGATCAGGCGCGATGTGCGCCAGGCTCGCCAGGGCCTTTACCAAGCGGATGTCCACTTCCAGCAAGCCGGCACCGTCCCGTGCAATCAGGGTGAAGAAGTCATCGAACATGTCGTCGACCGTTAAACCGCGCACATGCACGTTCTGAAACTGGCCATCGGTCGTTGTATCCGGCGCTTGCCGTGCCCATGTGGAAAAGCAGCGTACCCCACGGCCTATGACGTCGATGACCGTGCCAGAGTCATTGGTGGCGGGAGACAGTGCGCGGGATGCAATCTCTGCCAGCACCGAGAGCCCGAAGCGCGGGTCCTGGCCATAGGTGCGCCGTGCCCCGAGCGTCACTGCAGCCAGAATCTCAGCTTCAAGTTCTGCGGTATTGCCTGCCTGTACGCTGCACACGGCGCGTGCCAGTACCGTACCGTGATGCACGAAACTGCCCGGCAGCACTTCCAGGTAGATTACGGCACTGTACTTGTCGGCTGCGTGGGCGAGGGCGCTGACATCGACGTGTTGTACATAGCCGATGTCATCGCAGGGAATCGGTACTGCGTCCGGGTCAACCTGCGTAGCATCCGTGTAGGGCTGTGCCCCCAGGTAAGGCCACTGCGCGCGGCGCTTGAGCGCTGCAATGGCCGCGTCCTCCACGCGGTCGATGGTTTCCCCCACGCGGCCAAGCTTGGACAAGTGATCAATCCAGCGCAGCAGGGTGTACACGATCAGTACAATCATCACCAAGGTCACTGCAAACAACACTACACGGCCCTGAGCGCCATAAATGCCCGTACTCAGGGCGATGATGCCCACCAGGCTGAACAGAAAAGAGCCAATAAACGTCGCCAGGGCATTCTGTGTAGTGGCGTCCTCCATTACCAAGCTGGTCGCGCGAGGTGTCACGCCGCTGCTGGCGGCGCTGTAGGCCGACACCATGGTGCTGAGCGAAAACGTGGTCACCGCCAGCATGCTGGAGGCGATGATGCCCAGGATCTTGTCGACCGAGTCCGCCCCGACTTTCGCCGGCAACGACGCCGGCACCATGTCGCGCAAGGCAATGGCCAGCAGCGCGGTGAATACACCGATCAGGGAAAACAGGCTGGCGCGAAACCATAGCCTTTTCGTCGTTTGCGCAAGTGCCCAACGCCAGCGAGCGATCATGGTGGTCAATCTTCCTCAGTAGGTAGGCCGCAAGCAGGCTGAAGCTCTGCGGCATCGCCACGATTGAGTTCAAGTGGGTGCAGATAGTTTCGCGACCCGTGTTCGGGTTTTGCAAACGAGACGGAACGACGGCAGCGCTGCGGTATCCTTATACAAGGCGCTGGATTTGTATAAGTGCGAGCGCTCGACGTTATCCATCAAGCCCGATGCAGGCAGCGCCTGCCGGATGGAGTATTAGCCATGAACCTAGAGCAACTGAAGCAACTGGCCACTGCCGGCACCGTCAACGAACTCGAACTGCTGTCGCTCGAAGGCGGCTTTTACGTACTGCGTGCGTTGACGGCCGACGGTCCGCAGACGTTCAGCGATGCCCAGGGGCAGGCGGTGCGCCTGCGGTCGATGACGGAGCTGCGCGAGCTACTGGCCGATGTGCCGCCTGTGCCATGCATGCTGGTGCAGCATGTGGTGCATGACGAGATGTGCGGCCAGCGCGATGGTCCCCTGGCGCCGCTGCGCGTCCCCGTGACCCTGGCAGAGCAGTGGTAGCTCAGTCGGTGCAAACGATAGACGAGAGCCGCCTGCAAGCCTGGCAAGCCCTGTCGCAGTTCTTTCTGGACACCGAACTGACAGAGTCGAGCCTGGCGTGGGTGGCTAGGGCCGTGGCCCAGAGCCCCTACACGCTTGATCAATTGCACAGCATCCTGTGGCATGAACTATACCCGGCATTGCATTGGAACCTCAGGTCCGTGGCCGGTGAGTGGGCAGGCTGGACGGATGAGTTCTTGACCGAGCACGTTAAGGTGCGGCCGTTCGAGCCGGCAGTTGCGCGCTGCGGGGCGGTGGGTGATGAGATCGCACAGTGCTGGGAACGGACGGTAGCAAAGCTTTCCGTACAGGGGCTAGGCCGCGCCGAGTAACCGCAGCAACTGGGCGTGCTCCCAAGTGCTCATCAACGCAACCGGGTCGGTGCCGTAGTGGTGATGGGTGTTTAACGCGTAAACACGGCCGTCGGGGCTGAAACAGCTGATGAGGTGATCTAACGCGCCGGCTTCATTGCGCAAGGTGAGTATCCAGCCGTCTGCTTGCACGGTCATGGATCCACAGGCTATTTCTGTCCAGCTTGGTTCGCTTACGCGCTGTAAGTTCCGGATCCCGAGGGCGATATCGCGCAATATCTGGTAGACCTCACGAGTTGCCAGGGAAGGTGTTGTCACGCTGATGGTCCGTACTCGATTGGGTTGCAAGTCAGTTAGCCCATGGCACTTGAGCCAGCCATTAGGCTCAGAGACTACAACACCCATTATGTGCGCGTGGCCGTTTTTTGATAGCCTCCTATCGTTCTGGAGGAATTGTATGACAGCCGATAGCCGATCAAAACTTGCCGCCCGCTATGGTACCGAAGAGGTATCGCCGCTCACCCAATGCAATGCAGTGATCGAGCAGTTGCTCGACCATCGCAGCGTACGGGCATTTGCGGACCGATCGCTGCCTGATGGTACGTTGGAAGCTTTGGTTGCCGCTGCCCAGTCTGCGTCCACGTCTTCCAACCTTCAGGTCTGGAGCGTGGTGGCAGTTCAGGATCCCGGCCGCAAGCAACGGCTGTCGGTGCTGGCGGGCAATCAGGCTTATATCCACCAGGCACCCCTGTTTCTGGTCTGGCTTGCCGACTTGTCACGGGTGTCGCGCATTGGCGAGCAGCATGGTGTGGCACTAGAAGCATTGCCTTATCTTGAAAGCTTGTTGCTAGGCACCATCGATGCGGCACTCGCGGCGCAGAACGCGGTCATTGCCCTGGAGTCCCTGGGGCTGGGGAGCGTTTACATTGGCGGCATTCGTAACGACATCGAAGGTGTGGCCGCGGAGTTGGACTTGCCTGCTCATGTCTATCCCGTGTTTGGCTTGTGTGTCGGCTACCCCTCTGCGGATCGGCCCGCCAAGGTCAAGCCGCGGCTACCGCAGGAGGTCGTGTTGCACCATGAGACGTACTCGACCGCTCAGGAACAGAGCTTGCTGTCCCGTTACGACGAGCGCCTGGGGGCGTTCTACCACCGTGAAGGCATGAAAGCCTCGGGGTGGTCGGAACAGGTCGTCAGCCGGCTACGAAGCGTTGCCAGCTTGCATGGGCGGGAAGCGCTGTTTGATGAATTGAAGCGGATGGGGTTCGGGTTGCGGTGAGGCGGTATTCACCGACCGATCACAGCGCATCTTCGTTTGAGAGACCCTAATGAATAGCTATCTTCAGGAAGTTGTGGACTTGCACCACCTGATCGAAGCACGGTTTGCCCAAGGCGAGGGTTCGGTTGAAGCGATCATGCAGCACTCCATAGCTATGGCCCATAAGCTGATGGCCATGACCCCTCCGACCCAGGCGATGACACCGTCAAGATGACTAACGGCGACCTTCAAGTTGTCATCTGCAGGGTCCCGGACTACGAACTTGGATAGGCTACGCAGTTGCGCGTGACTCCAGCGTCCAGTGCTGTCGAGTTTGAGCAGGTACTCCACCAGTGAGCGGCTGGCGCTGATGCCAGAGGCCAGTCGAAACACTTCGATATCGAGCGCTTGATCCAGATATCGAGTAAGCTCGCCATTACCGGCCTCTGACCGCACGTTTTTGAGTCGATTCATGCGCTTGCGAACGAAATATTTGTCATGCCAATCCAAGGCTTTGGTGAGCTGATTAACCCATTTCGCACCTTGGTAAACTATCGTCGCAAGCGCGATATCAGAAGGAGGCATTGGCGCTGGTTTCCGATCTTGCCCGGCTACTTGAGCAGCTTGATCTAAGCAAGGGATATTCTCGTGGCGCTCAAGCAGACTGAGCGTTGGAGGGGCAGGTCGCACAAGCCCTGGCGGCAGATCCCGACTGACCTTTCACAAGGGCCAGCCATCGAATAATCAAGTACCGTTATTAAGGCGCGGCCATTGCTGTGATAATGCGGTCAATCATAGGGGTCCCTTCATGCTGACCATCTCCAATTCCGTACAACTGCCGGACGCTGAAGTGGAACTGACCTACGTGCGCGCCCAGGGCGCAGGCGGGCAGAATGTCAACAAGGTGTCGAGTGCCGTGCACTTGCGATTCGACATTCCCGCTTCTTCATTGCCTGAGTTCTACAAAGGGCGACTGTTGGCATTACGAGACAGCCGCATCACTGGGGACGGTGTGTTGATCATCAAGGCTCAGCAATACCGTACCCAGGAGCAGAACCGGGCTGACGCGCTGACGCGTCTGACCGAATTGATCGTGAGTGCAGGCAAGGTTGAAAAGAAGCGTCGGCCTACCAAGCCGACACTCGGTTCCAAAACGCGCCGCCTGGAGGGGAAGGCCAGGCGTAGCGGTATCAAGGCGGGCAGAGGGAAGGTGGAGTTCTAGCCGGGATCCATAATGCTCTCCAATATGCCTTATCTACTGCACCAATCGTGATTTAAGTGGAAAGCCCTAAAGTCCCGTATTTCATAGGCCAAATCGATCCCTTCGATAAATTAGTGGAATTATTTATGGTTTTTCCGCTGAATAAACAAAATAGATCGTGATATTCCACCGATTAATTTCTCCAGATTCGTGATTTTCCACTTATTAATTGAAGCGCCTTTTGACCCAATATGTGCGTAATTCTCACAAAATTTTCAGCTCGACGAATGGGGTCGAGCGTATCCGGTGACTCAGAAACTGAGTGGCGCCAGATCCCAAGCACTACGACCTCTTCGTCTTGCTTGAAGCCTTTGACCATTCGGGCTGGTTCGCCTAAATGCTGACCTCCAAACTGATGCCATTGGATGGGTTAATTGGATCGGCGTACACCAGGCCTGTCTTTAAGGGCGTATCGCACACTCTTGATACGGCCTTGGGTCGCAATAGGGGGCTGCAAAGTGTTCTGTGGCACACCGTGATAAGCGTGTCACTCCCTCAGGCGAAGAAATGAGGGACCGTATGCGTGCCTCTATCCTGTCCTGAAGAAGCAATCTCACATCAGGATCCGACTCTCCACCTGATCTGCTAATGATCCCCGCACTATCGTTCGTAGGTATTACCACCAGTGCTGATTTTGTAGATGGTTTCCGAATAGGGAAGACGTGCAATGATGGTCGTGACGTTCACCACACCCGCCATGGTCATCCCTCGGCACATCAGGCTGACATAGCCTTGGACAACACTATCGAAGGACGTGATCCGACTTCAGGCTAGGAAGGCGTTGGAATCAGGAGCGATCACCCAGGAAGAGTACGACCGCCTCATAGAAATGCTTGACGAAGTCAGCGCGCCGCCTCCTCCAGGTTCTGCAAACGTGAGTAAAAACAAACAAGGTTATTGAAAAAACATTCATGGCCAGGGGCACACTTAGTCACCTTCCTGACGGTAGTGTACCCTGGATTCTTGGCGTCAACCCCATTCATAAATCGCAACAATTTGCGTGGTGCGTTTTTCGCTCGGCCAGAAGCCTTTTTCAGGGAGGCAGATCATAATGTCGCCCCGCTTGAAGCCGCCGGCTCAACCGTTACCATCTCGCCCAAGGTCAGGATCCTAGATCCAAATTCAATTGCACTAAATCAAGGTGGTTCTAATGATCTGGTTTCTACAGGGTCAGGCTTCTCAGCGCGACATCATTCTGGGCGCCTTGGAGGCACTCCCAGCCGACGTGCGCGTATTCGCATCCCATGGGGGTGACCGGCCGGAGATCACCGGTTTGGCTCACGGCAGCTTTAAGGAGCCTGAAGACCGCGAAGATCGCATCGACTGGGTGCTCCGCACTGCAATCGAGAACTCGATTAAGGTGGTCTTAGCTGGTCGCGTTGGGGGCGCGTATGAGAGCCGTCGTGCGGATTTTGAGCGCGCAGGCATCACGCTTGTTACCGGCGGTATGAGCAAGCGCACTTTTGAGCTGGTTGACGACAAGGCCAATTTTACAGCCGAGGCAGAACGCGCTGGGTTGGCTTGCATCCCCGCTATCCCGGTTGAAAACCCAGACCAACTACGCGCTGCCTATGAAACCTTGAGTCCGACTTCAGAGGTTTGCATCAAGCCGGTTGTTGGCATCTATGGACAGGGATTCTGGCGGTTCAAGGCCGGGGTTGACCCATTCCGCTGCTTTGCGAACCCAGATGCTCGAGAAGTCGACTTCGAGACTTATCATCGGATCTACTCGGCCGGGCCAGCTCGTGAGCCGATGCTGGTAATGCCCTACCTCCCAGGGCCAGAGTGCTCCGTAGACATGGTTTGTGAGGGCGGCAAGGTAGTAGCGTATGTCGGTCGCCGGAAGGCCGGAGCGCACCAAACTTTCGAGCGAGACACGCCTGCAACCGATCTGGCTGTCGCCGCGGCTCAGCATTTCGGTTGTGACGGCATCATCAACGTCCAGACCCGCGATGGCGCCGATGGGATGCCAAGGCTTCTAGAGATCAACCCACGATATTCAGGTGGTGTTGGCTACACCCGTGAAGCTGGTGTCAACCTGGCGGGTATCTTCGCTGCGCGCCGGCTTGGCCTCCCAGAACCACAGATTTCTTGGAAGGAGGGGGTGCGAATTCGGGCGATCACTATTGCCGTTACGGCCCCAGCTGGGTGATAGAATGGCCATCATTCTGGTACCACGTGTACCAAATCTAGATTAAAGTTTCTGTCTACTCAGGGAGCGAGACATGCTGACGCCAGGCGCCAATGTTGCACTTTCTTCACAAAAAGCATCGTGGACGCTGGAGTCTTCGCAGCAGAATGCTTTTGGCTCGACCGCAGCTGTCGCGCTGATCCCTGTTGATGACAAACGATCCCCAAGGGGAGCTGCCGCTCTCTTTCATATTGAGCAGCCCGCTTGGATGCAATGGAGTGGCAGTCGGGAGCAGGTCGGCTGCTCGCTTCAGCTCGGGAGCCTGCCTGCCGGCAGTGATCGCGTTCTGCTGATCGTCTACAGATATTCCAACCTCGGGCCGGTTAGCTCTCTTGGCCACCTGAAGCTCAAGGTTGATCAAACGGTTTCATACAACCTAGATACCAGCGCGTTTGGCGAGAGCGCGTTGATATTGGGCGAGTTCTATTCCCGCGGTGGACAATGGAAATTTCGGGCCATGGCAGAAGGCTCAGCCTATGGCCTGGCGGCGTTTGGCCGCAGGCTCGGGGTGAAGATTGACGAAGCCAACCCTGACCATCCAGAGGTTGGGAGTCGTGACTCTCGCCCTAATGGCGGTGCAACGGCCGCCACTGGCACTGGCTTTGCTGTGTCCAGCAACGTGCTGCTGACCTGCGCCCATGTCATCGAGGGGATGTCGTCGATTGAGATCAGTTCCTTCAATGGTCGGTACCGAGCTGAGCCAGTGATGGTCGACACTTCAAACGACATTGCATTGCTCCGAGTAGATGGTGCGCCATTGACGCCCGTCCAGTTCGCCGCAACCGGCGGCTGCTCCCTGGGCGACGCAGTGACGGCGATTGGCTTCCCAATGTCGGGATTTGCTGGCGGTGGTGCGCATGTCACTCAGGGCGGCGTCTCCGCCCTGTTCGGACTGCGTAATGACTCGAGCCTCTTGCAGTTCACAGCGGCAATTCAGCCCGGATCGAGTGGTAGTCCACTGTTCGACTCGCGGGGGAGTGTGGTCGGCATGGTTACTTCAACCGTGCCTGATGCGCAGAACATGAACTTTGCAGTCAAGTCCCATTTGCTCGGCGCCTTCTTAGAAGCTTGCCATATCCACATCACAGTCAATGACTCTCATGCAGCACAGACACCTGCCGATATAGCGAGGGGTGTTCAACCGTCGCTTTGGAAAATCGAAGCGCGAAATTAAATGCTGCAGGCCATTGAAATTAAAAGTGCGCACGTTAGGTTCACTACTATCGTCCACGGAACTCCAAAATGGAGCATAGTATAGTGAATCAAGCGTCTACAAAGTTGAGCGCCACGCTGAAGCGCGGCATTCTCGAAGTTGATGTGCATCAGGCTTCCATTTCGCCTGAGTCTCTTTTTGGCTTTGCCGAGCGCCGCAATCCGAAACGAGCATTTTTGTTTGTTTCTCGGGTGCTGGGTAAGCACATTCCCGTCAAGCCATCGGTGATGCAGCAATCCTACAAGGCCTTGGCTGCACAAATCCCATCCGACCTGCCAGGCCCTGTACTGGTCATCGGTATGGCAGAGACAGCTGTCGGCCTGGGGGCGGGCGTTCATCGCGCCCTGAGCGAGTCACGGGCTGACACCATGTACATCGTCAGCACCCGCCACCCGGTAGGCGTTCAGATTTTTGCTCGTTTTGAAGAAGAGCACAGCCATGCCAGTGCACACTTGATTCATGAGCCTTCCGAACCTCAACTCTCGGAAATGATGCGCAGCGCCAAGTCGCTGGTGCTCGTTGATGATGAGGCCTCGACCGGTCGCACGTTCATCAATCTACACCGCGCACTCGTGGACGCTGGGCTCAACCAGATCGAGCGCGTTGTCACCTGCGTGCTGACTGATTGGTCTGCGGGCGCTGTGTCGAGCAGCATCGGCGAAGCGGCTGCACAGGTATCCCTGCTGAGTGGCGCTTACAGCTTCACCGAAGATCCTGAAGCTCCGCTTCCTGAAATGCCGGACACCGGCACTGTGGCCGCGGGGGATTGGGCTGTAAACCCCGAAAACGACTGGGGCCGACTGGGTACCCGTGGGGTAGCAGACACCCTGGGGCTCAACATCGCTGTCCAGCCGGGTGAGCGGGTCATCGTCCTCGGTACCGGTGAGTTCGTTTGGAAGCCCTTCCTGTTGGCTGAACGCCTTGAACGCGCTGGCGCCGATGTGCATTTCAGCTCGACTACCCGTTCGCCAATTGCACTTGGTCATTCGATTGGGCACGCGCTGAACTTCTCAGACAACTATGGTCTGGGCATCGTTAACTTCCTCTACAACGTGGCACCCGGGCAATTCGATCGAGTGCTGATCTGCAGCGAGACGGACGCACAGGCTGTGCCGGCTGCTTTGATTGAAGCTTTGAACGCGGAGGTGATCGTCGATGGCAAATAAGCGCCCGCTGGCTCTGGTCGACCTGGACGACACCCTCTTCCAAACCGCTCGAAAAATGCCTGAGGGCACTTCGCGCTATCCGGCGTCCTTTGACGTTAACGGTGAAGTGAGTGGTTACCAGACCGAGATGCAGAAGCAGTTCCTTGGGTGGCTTCTGGCAACGACTGATGTGGTACCCGTTACTGCGCGCAGTGCCGAGGCCTTCAACCGTGTTCGTCTGGATTTCACTGGCCCTGCTATTTGCTCCCATGGCGGCCTGATCCTGAATCCCGACCGCTCCGTCAATATGGACTGGCATGGCGTGATGAATGGAATTCTTTCGGCGTTCCAGGACCGCTTGCCCGTGCTGTGTGAGACGGCGTTGCGTATTGGGGACGAGCAAGGTGTATCGCTTCGTGGCTGGGTTGTGGAAGAGGCCGATCAGCGTCACTACGTTGTGGTCAAGCACAACAACGGTTCTGACGCTGACCTGATTCTGGTGCGCAATAAGCTGAGAGAAGCTGGCCTGATCGAAGGCATGCACACTCATTCCAACGGCAACAACCTTGCCCTGTTACCTGCAGGTCTGTCCAAGCGCGTCGCTGTTGAGCACTTCCTCAAGCAGGATCGTGAGTTGAACGGGGAGCGCCCTGTGCTCGGCTTCGGCGATAGCATCACCGATCTCGGCTACATGAACCTCTGCGATTTCTGGTCGACTCCGGCGCGGAGCCAGCTTGCCGCATTGGTGGAGGACAGCATCCATGCTTAACCCGATCCTGACCTCGATGACTGTTGGTAGCGGTAGCTACTTGCCTGAGGATGTTCATTTCCTTTTGCAGCCAGTGAACATCGGCCTGACCGATGTGCTGGAAAAGGAGCGGCTGATCCAGTCCAAGCAAAAGCACTACTCGGAAATGATCAGCCAGGAAGATGCGCCGTCACAGACTCACATGCAGTTGTTCGAGCGAGCGATGACTCAGAACGGCCTGCGCATGGCGGCGGACGTTCAATCCCTGGCTCTGGCCTTGGAAGAACGCTATCAGGGTCCGACGATTGCGCTCGTGTCCTTCGTTCGCGCCGGGCTTCCGCTTGGGGTTCTGTTACGCCGTGCATTGATTGACCTGGGCCGCGATGCACATCACTACGGCATCAGCATCGTCCGCGATCGTGGTATCGACACTGTTGCGCTTGAATCTATCATCGCTGCGCACGGCGCCGAGAACATCGTTTTCGTCGATGGGTGGACGGGCAAAGGCGCAATCTCTGGGGAGATCAAGCGCAGCCTTGCAGGAGACAGCCGTTTCCCTGAAGACCCCCGACTGGTCGTACTGGCAGATCCGTGCGGACGGGCCTGGCTGGCAGCCTCGGCTGAAGACTGGATCATCCCATCCGGTATTCTCGGTGCGACCGTCTCCGGTTTGGTTTCCCGTTCGATCTGGCCGAGTGATGGCGGGTTGCATGGTTGCGTCGTATACGACCACCTGCGAGAGCACGACGTGACCCGGGCTTTCATTGATCGGATCGAAGCAGCTCGAGCTGCCGTCGAGGTAAGTCCGGCCCTGCCGTGGACACCAGAAGAGGCAAAGAACCTGCAGAACGATGCACTTGATGTCGTCAGCCGTCTTGCTGACCGATTTGGTGTGACCAATTTGAATCGCATCAAGCCCGGTATCGCCGAAGCGACTCGCGCTGTGCTGCGCCGTGTCCCAGATCAGGTACTGGTGCGGGACCGCAGCGATGCAGATGTCCAACTGCTGATCCATCTGACTGACCGTGCCGGCATCCAGGTACAGGAAGCTGGTGAAGGCTTGGGGCCCTACCGTGCCGTTACTATCATCCGGGAGGTGAGCTAATGGACCGCATCTCCCCGTGGGCACTGGGCGCGACGCTCTACATGCCTGCAACTCGAGCCGATATCGTCGAGGTGATTTGCGCTGATAAGCAGCCTGGTCTTCGCTCGCTCGTTATCTGCCTAGAGGACGCGGTTGCCGCGACCGATGTTGAGCATGCTCTGGAGTCGCTGCGCGCGATCCTGACTGCTATCGGGCCCCGAGTTAATCGCTCTCCAAGAAGTCCACTGGTTTTCGTTCGACCGCGTGATTCGAGGATGGCGGCTGTACTCAATGAGTGGCCAGAAATCACCGCAGCGCATGGGTTCGTAGTGCCGAAACTGTCCCTTGCCACATTGGGCGAGTGGGTCCGAGCAGTTACCAACCCCGACCTGCTGTTGATGCCCACGCTTGAAACCAGCGACGTATACAACCCTGGGGCGATGGGCGAGTTGGGTTGCGCGCTTCGCGCAGAGCTGGGGGATCGAATCCTTGCGTTGCGCATCGGTGGAAATGATCTTATGAGTTGCCTGGGGTTGCGCCGAAACCCGGCAACGACCTTGTATCAGACCCCAATGGGGTACGTGATCCCAATGCTGTGCGGGGTCCTTGGGGCACAAGGTTTTGCTCTTACCGCGCCTGTCTTCGAGCAGCTCGCAACACCTCAGCTGCTCGCTGAGGAGCTGGACCTGGACATTGCCCATGGGCTGGTTGGTAAGACAGCGATCCACCCGACTCAGATTGCGCAGATTCATGACGGCTTCCGCGTTCCTCTTGAGGACTACAACTGCGCCAAGCTCATCGTCGATGGTTCTGCGCCCGCTGTCTTCAAGCACAACGATGCGATGGTTGAACCAGCGACCCACTACAACTGGGCCGTCAACATCATCGAACGGGTGAAATGGCACGGAGTGAAACCCGCAGAAGCAGGTATAGCGGAGCCAGTTCGCTTGGCTGAGGCAGTTCGATGACCCAGGAATTGATTGAAGCTGGCCCGGCCTCCGGCCAGGTCCTGTCGGTTTTTGACTTCGACGGCACCCTGACGCGGCGAGACACTTTCGTCCCATTCCTGCTGTTTGCGTTCGGTAAGCGGAAGTTCGCCGCACGGGTGATACGCATGCTTCCTGCGTGCATTCGCTACCTCGGCAAGGGAATGAGTCGCGACGAGCTTAAAGCTGTGCTTGTCGCCACCTTCCTGACTGGTGTTGAGGAGGCTTGGGTGAAGCGGAAGGCTGCGGAATTCAGGCGGGCGTTTTGGGTACGGCTCATGCGGCCGGCCGGCGTAGAATCCGTCGCGTCCGAGGTTGCAAGCGGTGCCCTGGTAACAATCTGTTCAGCTTCTCCGCGGATAGTGCTCATGCCATTCGCTCAGGAGCTGGGTATCAGCTTGATTGGGACTGAGCTTGAAGTAGTTGAAGGCAAGCTAACAGGCGCGCTTAGCGGGAGTAACTGCCGCTGCGAAGCAAAGGTACTTCGCCTGGAAGCTGTATATGGCCCGCTGGCCCAGTACAAGCTACGAGCTTGGGGTGACACCCGCGGGGATCAAGAGCTACTTGCTGCAGCGCAAGAGCCGCACTGGCGGCACTTTCACCCGCGCTGGCAACGTGGCCGGATGAAGATTGAGAAAATTGGTGCGCGTGTGAACTCGACGGACGCGACCACAAATTCAGTTACGGGTGTCTCCTCTGGCACCCAACAGCACGATGACCAACAAGGAGCGTAACGATGGCACTTACCCTTTCGAAGAATCAGTCCATTTCTCTGGAGAAGACCGCGGGCTCGGGTCTGTCCAAGGTAACCCTGGGTCTGGGCTGGGATCCTGTGAAAGCTACTGGTCTTTTCGGCAAGATTTTCGGTGGTGGCGGTGGAGAGATCGACCTCGACGCGTCGTGCATCATGCTGGATGGCGACCTGAAGCCGGTCGACTTGGTGTGGTTCCGCCAGTTGAAATCCAAAGATGGTTCGATACAGCATTCTGGTGACAACCGCACTGGTGAGGGTGAGGGTGATGATGAGTCGATTACCGTAAACCTGAGCAACGTTCCTGCATCGGTCAAGCACCTGGTGTTTACGACTAACAGCTTCACTGGGCAGAACTTCTCTCGCATCCAAAATGCGTACTGCCGCATCGTCAATGACGGCAATAAACAGGAATTGGCGCGTTTCAACCTCAGTGACCAGGGTGAGCACACTGGAGTGGTCATGGCCAACCTGTCGCGCGGCGCTTCTGGCTGGGAGTTCAAAGCTATCGGTAAGACTACCCATGGCCGTACTGCTGACGACTTGGTGAACCTGGCCGTTCAGGCGGTGCGCGCATGACAACCTTGGTCCCTGGTGGTAACGCACCGGTAGCGACCGGGAGCCTGCGGGTGGAGGTGGGCTATTCGCCCATTCCAGGTGCAGACATTGATGTGTCTGCATTTGCCCTGACCACAACTGGAAAGGTCCGTGGCGACAATGACATGTGCTTCTACGGCCAGCCCAGTGTACTGGGTGGGTCGGTGCAGCTGGTTGATACGGCTGCTGGCCGCGCCGTGTTCACCGTTGACCTCAGCCGGCTGGACGCAGCTATCGAAAAGGTCGCGCTGACGGCGACCATCTACGAGAACAAAGCCAGCTTCGACCGTGTACCCATGCTTGTGGTCACTGTGTCTGGCGGCATTGAGACCCAAATCCCGACTTCGGGTATGAAGGAAACCGCGCTCATTCTTGGCGAGTTTTACCGTCGCCAGGGTGCGTGGAAATTCCGATGTGTCGCTCAGGGCTTTGCTGGTGGCCTTGCACCACTGGCAACTCACTTTGGTGTCGACATTGCGGCCCCGACCCCAACGCCAGCTCCAAGTGCTGCGCCAGCACCTGCTCCAGCGCCTACCCCAGCACCGGCCCCTGCTCCAAAGTCGACTATCAGCCTGAGTAAGGTGACCCTCGACAAGACTCGTTCCTCGATCAGCCTGGAAAAGACAGCTGCTGGGTTCGGTGAAATCCGGGTGAACCTGAACTGGAACCAAGGAAAGTCCGGCGGCTTCTTCAATCGTAGTAAGTCTATTGACCTCGATGTTGGCTGCTTGTTTGAGTTGCAGGATGGCCACAAGGGCGTGGTCCAAGCCCTTGGCAACGCATTCGGCGCCCTTGAGCACGAGCCTTACATTCAACTCATGGGTGATGACCGAACTGGCTCCGTATCCGGCGGCGAGTGGATTTACATCAATGGGAAGAAGTGGAGTGAGATCAAGCGAATCCTGGTTTACGCCTTCATCTACGACGGTGCACCGAACTGGGGGCAGACTGATGGTGTGGTCACCATTTTCATCCCTGGCCAGCCAGAGATTGAAGTCCGTTTGAACGAGGAGGGTGGAAGTCTCGGTTGTTGCGCCATTGCTCTCCTTGAAAACGACAACGGCGCCGTTAAGGTGTCTCGTAGGGTCGACTTCCATAGAAACCAAGAGCCCATGGATAAGGCCTACCGTTGGGGTCTGCGCTGGAGCGTTGGTTCCAAGTAATCCACTTTCGGGCGGGGTTTCGGTCCCGCCACTTTGAGGTACGAACAATGCTCAGTTGGTTGAAAGCAAAAGGTGCGCAAGCACGCGAGGCCCTGACTGCCGAAGTAGGCAAGCACAAGAATCGCAAGTTCATGGAAGCAACCGCCAACGGCTGCGCCATGGTAGCTGTAGCGAGCAATGGCTCAGGTCCTGAAGAAAAGCAAAAGATGATCGGCTTCATCAACAACTCCCCAGAGTTGAAGGTGTTCAGCCTGACCGACGTACTCGCCGTGTTCAACGACGCGATGAGCAAGTTCGAATTTGACCCGCAGATCGGTCAAGCAGAAGCGTTGAAGGTCATCGGCAGAATCAAAGACAACGAAGGGGCTGCGCGCCTTCTCGTACGCGTTACCTGCTCCGTCGGCGCATCCGATGGTGACTTTGATGAAAAGGAAAAGGCGGCATGCCGTCTGATCTGCATGGAGCTGGGCCTCTCCCCAGCTGATTTCGAACTTTAAGGACTGACCCGTGGAAGTTACCCATATCGGTTTCCCCCCGTTGACCATGATGGTTTTCGTCGGCATCGCCTTAGGCGCTCTGCTGCTCGACATGGTTACGCATCGCGGCGATAAGCCGGTCTCGCTGGCAAAAGCGTCTGTCTGGTCCGTGTTCTGGATTGCCATATCCCTCGCGTTTGCAGGATTCCTGTACGTTCAGCACGGGCCTGAAGTCGCCAGCCTGTTCGTCACCGGTTACGCCCTTGAGAAGGTTCTCAGCGTCGATAACCTTTTCGTGTTCATGGCAATCTTTGCCTGGTTCAAAGTTCCTGATGGCCTGCGCCACCGCGTGCTCTACTGGGGCATCATCGGCGCTATCGTTTTCCGCGGCATTTTCGTTGCGATCGGTACCGGCCTTCTGGCGTTCGGCCCTTGGGTAGAAATCGTATTCGCACTGATCGTGGCCTGGACCGCCGTCATGATGCTTCGTAGCGGCGGTGATGATGAGGAGGAGGAAGACTACTCCAAGCACATCGCCTATCGATTCGCCAAGAAACTGTTCCCGGTCTGGCCAAGGCTGCACGGCAACCAGTTCTTCGTTAGCCGCAAGGTTCTCGAGGGCGAGTTGCTGAAACCTGAGAACAAAGGCATGAGCCTGGCGGCCAAAGGTGGTTTGTTTGCTACCCCGCTGTTCCTGTGCTTGGTTGTCGCTGAAGTATCGGATGTGCTGTTTGCCTTCGACTCCGTGCCGGCTGTGATCGCGGTGAGCCGTGAGCCTCTCATCGTTTACTCCGCTATGCTGTTCGCCATTCTGGGCTTGCGTACGATGTACTTCGTACTCGAGGCCCTGAAGCGCTACCTGGTACACCTGGAGAAAGCTGTCATTGCACTGCTGTTCTTCATCGCGGTAAAACTGGGCCTCAACGCCACAGACCATATGTTCCACCACGGCTTCAAGATCGATCCAAATACCAGCCTCCTCATCGTGATGGTGGTGTTGGTAATCGGCATCGTTGCAAGTGTGATCTTCCCCGAAAAGGAAGACACTCAAGCAGAATCCAACTGAATCACTCGTACCCTAACAAGGAGTTTAAGAAATGGCTTTGACCCTGCAGAAAGGCGGCAACCTGTCCCTGACCAAAACTGACCCGTCGCTGACCAAGATCATCGTCGGCCTGGGCTGGGACCCGCGTTCGACCGATGGCACCGAGTTCGACCTCGACGCCAGTGCATTCCTGCTGGCTGCCAATGGCAAGGTTCGCGGTGAAGCAGACTTCATCTTCTACAACCAGCTGAAGAGCCAAGACGGTTCGATCGAGCACACCGGCGACAACCGTACTGGCGCTGGCGACGGCGATGACGAAGTACTGAAGGTCGACCTGAGCCGCGTGCCAGCGGACATCGACAAGATCGCGTTCACCGTTACCATCCATGACGCCGATGTTCGCAAGCAGAACTTCGGTCAGGTCGGCGGTTCGTTCATCCGTATCGCCAACGATGTGACTGGTGCTGAGGTCGTTCGTTACGACCTGGCCGAAGATGCTTCGACTGAAACCGCGATGATCTTCGCTGAGCTGTACCGTAACAACGGCGAGTGGAAATTCCGCGCCGTTGGCCAAGGCTACGCCGGCGGCCTGAAGGCTCTTGCCAACTCGTACGGCCTGAATTTCTAAGGTCCGTTATCCGTCGTTAGCACCACACGGTGCTAAAGACCACTCCATCTATTTTCAAGGGATTATCCAATGGCTGTCTCGCTGACCAAAGGCTCCAACGTATCGCTTTCTAAAGAAGCTCCTGGCCTGTCCGAAGTGGTCGTTGGCCTGGGCTGGGACCCTCGTGTAACCGACGGTACCGAGTTTGACCTCGATGCATCCATCTTCATCACCGGTGAAAATGGCAAAGTCCTGAACGACAACAGCTTCATCTTCTACAACAACAAAACCTCGCAAGACGGTTCTGTTGAGCACTTGGGCGACAACCGCTCCGGCGCTGGTGAAGGCGACGACGAGCAGGTCAACATCAAGCTGACCGGCCTGGCTGCAGACGTCAAAAAACTGGTTTTCGCGGTCACCATCCACGAAGCCGAAGGACGCAAGCAGAGCTTCGGTCAGGTGGGCAACGCCTACATCCGCGTCGTTAACAAGGCAGACGGTAAAGAGCTGGCGCGCTACGACCTGAGCGAAGACGCTTCGACTGAAACCGCGATGATCTTCGGTGAGCTGTACCGTCACAACGACGAGTTCAAGTTCAAGGCGATCGGTCAAGGTTTCGCTGGCGGCCTGAAGCCACTGGCTGAAGCCCATGGCGTTTCCATCGGCTAATTCGAGCCTGTAGGAAAAGCCCCTGCTAACACGGCAGGGGCTTTTTTTTGTCAGGTGGTTCGTTCTGACCACCTAGCTTTGCGCGCACACGTGATGCGCATGGATTGCGGAGTTTCAAGTGATTGAGAGAATCTTGGTTTCCAGTGCTGTGGTCACCATGCTGGCCGGCTGCGGCCAGGCAGCGAATGACGTACGTCTTTCCCTGGCACTCAACGAGTTAAGGCAGAACTGCTTCGGTAATGACACGTATAGCTGCAGGAGCCAAACGATCGACTTTAACCAGAAAGCCCTGGAGCTAACCGACTTCAAAAATGACGTGGCCAAAGAGAACATCACCAAGCTTTTCGGCGATGAAGGATGGTCGCTGTACAAGGATGTCGCGGACGAGTTTGTTGACGCCGGCATCGACGCCCTTGAGGACATGCGACCGAACATTTTTGCGCGTATCTTCTTCGGTGACTCGCAACCGATGTCTCCTAAAGGATTTGTGATGACCTTCAACCCTGAGGACATGGGACGGGCTTTGGGCGAGATCCAAAAGGAGTTTTCTGTTCGTGCGAAGAAGGTTGGTCTGAAGCCAGACGATCAGGCACTTCGGAGTTACCAAATGATTGCCGATGCCGTGAACGGCAAAGGTAGCCCGAGCTCTGTCGAGCCGGAGCCGAATGCCGGCGCTGATACCTTGGCAGCAGGTCCGGCCGAGCCGCAATTGAATAACCCAATTGCCACCCCACCCGCAGTCGTGATGGCTCAATCTACTGTTGCAGCCCAGTCGTTCCCTGACTTGACTGGGGCTATCAATGCGTACATCGCGGGGCTCGATACCGACGGCGGTGTAGAGTACCCAGAAGGTCGCCAAATCATTCAGGTGGACCTGAATGGTGACGGTGAGTTGGATGCCGCAGTGCTCTATACCATCGAAGGCTCAGGCGGCTCACAGTCTGCCTATCACACCCTCGCAGCGTTCTACCACGCGCCAGAGGGTTGGCAGGCTCAAGGTGGCGATGCTGCAATTAGTGGAGCCGTTCGTGAGGCGCGCGATGTCGGCAGTCGCACCATCTTCATCGACGCCCTTGTTCAGGGAGATGATGATCCACGTTGCTGCCCGACGCAGCCATACGCTCAGCGCTTCCAGTGGAGTGGTGAGAAGTTCATCGAGCTCCCAGGCGCTTAAACGCTAGTTCTCAATCGGGCGCACGTTCAGACCTTCGTATCTGCCGTCATGCGTGCCAGAGGTGCAATGGCGGTTAGCGCCCAGTTCTATAATCATGAGTCAAGGAAAAGGCTATGGGGTGGAGGTTTAGTAAGCGGATCACGATTGTGCCGGGCGTAAGGCTTAATATCTCCCCCAGCGGATTGTCCGCTTCAGTTGGTCCGAGGGGCCTAAGCATGACAATGGGACGTAATGGCACGTTTCTAAACGCTGGCCTACCCGGGACCGGGTTGTCCTACCGCCAGCGTTTGGATGGTGCACGTCATTCCCCATCCAACTCCTCCGGTTCAGCGGGCTATTCAGGGCCGATCAAGATCAGCGTGCAGGATGACGGTACGCTATTGATTGTCGATGAGGCAGGAAGTCCGGTTCCTGCAGGAGTTGTGAGGCGCGTTAAGAGCGAACAGGCTGCAGAGATTGAAGCGCTGCTCACAAAAGCTGCAGAGAGTTTGAACCAGGATCTCAATGATTGCTTGAACGTCCACGTAGGCACCCCTCGGCCGGGTACTATGCCGGCATTACCGCCTCCTTTTTCGATGCCGATTCCGACGGCGCCGACGTCAGTTGAGCCTAGCTTCGTTGATAGGTTGTTCAGGTCTGGCAAGCTAGAGGCTGACCGCCTCACCAACGAGCAGATCTACCAGCAGGATCTATCGGAGTGGGAGGCAGCCCGTGACGCGCATGACAATGAGCGCTCGGAAGCTGAGAAGACCTTTCGCCTGGCTGCGAAGGGATTCAGTGCTCATATGGAGAAAGCGCTTGATTACGTGCTGAGCGGCATAGCCTGGCCCAAGGAAACGAATGTTGCCTATCAGTTCACCTACGATGCAGCCGGGATAGCATTGGATGTGGATCTACCTGACGAGGGTGATACCCCGCGGCGTACTGCCGAGGCAAAAGGCAATGGAAAACTCACCTTCAAGACACGAAGTGATGCCCAGGTGCGACGGGACTTTGTGGGATTGTGTTACGGCTCTTTGTTCAGGGTCGTTGGCGAGGTATTCGCGCTGCTGCCGGCAATCAATCGCTGCCTGGTGTCAGGGTATGTTCAGCGTAATGACCCCGCGACCGGTCGCCTAGAGGAGCCGTATATCTTGTCTGTAGTCGTGCGACGGGAAGACTGGGACCTTTTGGACTTTGGCCGCATTGAGCACATAGATCCTGTCGGCGCGCTGAATAGCTGGGGTGCTCGGGTCGACTTGGACCGTTCTGCGCGTTTCCGGGAGATCCAACCGTTCGACCTTAAGTATTTGGGCTGAGATTAACTGCGGCACCGTGGTGCCGCAGCTTTCAAGCACTTACTAGGTGATGATCCCTTTGGCACGCGCCTCGATCAGCCATCCTGGGAATTCTTCCATCAATTTTTCGTACAGAGCTTCTTCGGTGAGATCGTGGAGGTCATCCATAGCGAAGAAGCTACAGTTGTCGACAACGCGGCCGGGCATATCGTCAAGGCGCTCCAGGATGCCGTAACCGTTGCCGCCTAAGCCTACAAATTGCCAGAAGAACGGACTGCCTGAGGCCTCCATCATCAGCTGGGTGATCTCACGGTTTTTGTGCACGCCGCCGTCGCTGAGGAAAATGATGTAGACCGGTTCTGATCCACCCAAGCGGTTATAGAAATCTATAACCATCCTCATCGCGCGTGGTTCGTCATTTACGCGCTGGCCCACATCCCACTTCCGCCAACCGCCTTGCTCAGTGTCGATGTAGTCGCTGTAGTTGGATAGAGTGGCTGGCGAGAGCTGAACTGGTTTTGCCCCAAACCCAAAAACATCCAGCTCGCCGTCATCATCGAAGGCTACGGCGATTGGCATCAGCCGGTTCATGGCCTCTTGCACTCTGCCTCGGCTGTACTGGCCATTCATAGAACCACTCACATCGAGCACGAAGCCTAGCTTCGCTCTCACCTTGGTGAGGTTGTTTTTCTCCAGGCTGATCTGAGCTTTTTTTGCCAGGCTGAGTAATGCTGGCGCTTGGGCTGCGACCTTTTTCTCGAGAGATACCGTTGCCTGGACAAGAGGCGGCGTAGCAGGTGCTGGAGGCGCGGTCGCGGGTTCATCGCTCACCTCACCGCCGAAGTGGCGCACAAGCGCGCTCAAGCCTTCTTTGAAGCCCTGCAGGTTGGCAAGCATGCGCCACTCGCCACCCTTGCGGTAAATGTCGACAACCATGATCGCCTTCTCGACGGTGAACGTGCCCCCGTCAAACTCGCACGTGGCTGCGCTTGGTGCATCAGGGCCACTCACAACGAAGCGACTGGACGAGATGTCTTTCATGGCACCCGGACCGTCAATCGCCGCGGTGAATACCAATCGATCGATCGTTGCCGGCAATGCGCCCAGGTTGATTTCGAACTGGCCTTGTCCAATCAGCCGGATGGCATCACCAGGTGCGGAGGTTTGGTTGAAGAACACCATGAAGCGGTCGTCGGACAGCTTCGATTGCTGATCAAGCCCGAAACAGGCTACGTCGATCACATTGCTTGACTGAATGGAGACCGCAACCGTGAGGCGGTCAGAAATACCTATGCTGGACAGCGGCAGGCGCTGGCCCTGTGTGATTTGCATACTGCGTCCTTGAGAAGTCAGATCCGGCGGTTGAGAAGCCAGGACAGCGCCCTGGCGGTGCCCAACACAGCTTAACGTCCGGGGGAATAACGGCGAAGGTAAAGCCTACTGGTTCGGGACCATTGGCCTATGCCGGGCGCGCAGCTTTCGGCGGACGAGGAGGGTGATCACAAGCACAAGAATGAGCAGCCCGCCGAAAAAGAGGGTAACGAAAATTGGGAAAGGCTCGATGTTGCTGGTTGTGGCCTTGATGTCGGTGATGTTTGGGAACATCGAGAAGATCTGGAAGCGCCAGCCGTAATACCTGATGACCGCGAGCTGGTTCGCGTCACGCGAGTAGTCCTGGGCCTTAGCCTGCAGGTCGGCGCTATCGAATTTGAAGTACCACGGGAATCCCCAACCGGTATCCTCATTTCGATAGACCGCTACCTCACGATTTGCGTCGGTTGAAACAGTGTTGATGAAATAGACATCTCGGGTTGGACCATCAGCCGGGTTCTCAGCGCTGATCACGCCATCTGCATCCATGCGCTTCACCTCGACACCAGTCACATGAACGACCTCATGGCGCGGTAAGTAGAAGTGGAGGCATAAACCGATTGCCGTAACCAGCACCAAGCTGAGGATTCCAAGCGAACGTTTTACCCAGGGCATCAAAGTGATCACTCTTTTGAAATTGGCAATATGCAGGGAAAGTGAGGCACCTGCGCTGCAGAGTTGTTGCAAACCGCTTCAGGCCGGCGAGTATTGATGCTGCCATATCGGGGCGGGTGGGCCTAGCATTCTTCCACCCGCCATGATGCTCAGCTGACCCTTCTGGGCAAGTCGCGTGCGCCTGGTGGCGCACGGAATAGGGGGGCTTATGTCAGAGCAGGGACTCGGTTGAATTCCAGGCATTCGCTAACAGGGGCGAACTTAGGGTTACGGCACACCCATGCAGTGAGGGCGGTGTATGCCGCAGAGAGAGCCGTGATCAATGCCATGGTTGCCTTTCGCTCACGTCGATTGCGGGCATCGGCTCTTGCCTGGGATTCGCCCTTACGACGCGCACCACCGTTGAACAGCGAGGCAATCAGCAACCCGATGACGACATAGAAGACTGAAATCAGAGTCAGCTTCGCCACCAAGGTCAGGAAGATGCTTAAGCCACCCCTGTTGTTCTTCGCAGTCGAGTAAATCGCGTAGGCAATCGAGAGGACGAAACCAGCTACCACAGCGATAGCGGATACGACGCCTGGCATTTCAAGCCAGCGACAAATCGCGCCTGTAGCGATCCCGAGCGCAGGTAGTAGGTTCGTGATCAAAGCATCTGTGTAGTCGCTGTAGATGGTTGCAGACCCGCTATGGTGGCGCACAACAGCCCAGATGGAGAGGAGTAACCCCAGCACCAGGGTGTATTTCCAGCCAGGCCCATTGATGAACCACGAAGCCACGGGATTCTGTGCTTGCTGGGCGTGGGCGCTAGTCGGGTGTATTGCCTGCGTGGAAGATGCCGTTGGGGAGGGTGTGCGCTGTGTCGCTAGTGCTGCCTGGCGTTGCTGATTAGCCAGCGCGGTGGCTTGCCTTTCGCGCTCGGCCTCCACAGCTCTACGTTGTGCCGCATCCTGTTCGTCTCGCGCCTGCATTGCTTTTACGCGCTCGGCACTTGCGATACGTTCCAGTTCCTGAATTCGAGTCCCAAGCGCCTTATCCAGGCACTTCTGGTCTTGGCATTGATTTCGGGTTTGGAGCCACTCCCTTTGCGATTGGCGGAGCCCCTCTGGGTTTGAGGAGGCAGCGACGGCCTTCTTGTATGTACGATCGAGAACTACATCCACTCCGGATAGGTAGCCATCTCGGCAAATCTCAGTCTCTGCAAAGCCCGACGCTTTCGTGCAGTCGAAGCTTGCTGCTGAAGCGCTTCCTGCGATCAAACCCATAGCCAGTGCGATTGCGCCCTTTGTAAGCATTCTGAACTCCTTTGAAGACAGCTTTTCCTGACCCTCCATCTATTGGCTGGCGGGCGACGTAGTAAAGAGCCATCGTGGCATTTTGTCACTACAATTTATTGCCTTAGAAACTGTCTTCGAGCCTCGAACCAGCCGAGTTGGCTACAGGGCTTGGGTTTGTGTGCCGTGAGCATGCATTTCGACCCACGCTAGGCGGTCCCCGCCTGGGCATGCGGTTAAAATGGGCCGACTGGGCGGCAATTGATCTGCCGCCTGCACACGCACTCATGGTTGATGAAAGACCTGCAGACCAGGTGACCCCACTTATCCGGCGTAAGGCGACAAATGAGATTTCAACCTGAATTGAAGGGCAGCCCAAACGGCACCCTGTCTGATGAAGCTATTCACAAGCACGCTGCGTACTTGTCGTCTGAGACAGTCAATGTCACCCATGATGGTTTTATGAGTCGGGCTCCGATCCTGATCGAGTACTGGAGCGACGGGGATCAGTTTTCCTTCCGCTTCAGTCCGCCGGCGTTGAGGTTTCTTGAGGAGGCTGATGATCCACGCTTAGATTTGGTGGCTGACCTCTTCTCAGGCATCGATCTTCGGGCCGCACCTCCGGCTGTTGCGACCATTTCGGAAGCTCGCAAAGCGAGAGGGCTGGTCCATGCCATGCGACTACTTGCAGAAGTGACACGAACCGCACGGCTTGAGGATAGAGCCAAACTCCAAAAAATGGCTGGAGAGATGAGCGTGAGCTTGGAGATGCAGCGCCGCGGCGTGCGTTTTTTGCCCAAGCAGGTCATTCGAAGGGTGAGCCGAAATGCAGTCAGATCGTTTGGCACTATGCACAGCACTGAGCCTAGCCAACCGTAGCTCATGAATTGCACCTCGTGATCAAGGTGATTTTCACGAAGGTCTGTACACCCTCCGGCTTCCAAGAAGCGGGGCACCATTTAGTTTAGGTAGACCATGGCCACCAACGTATCTAGCGAAACGCTTACCAAGCTCTGCGAGATCCTTGTTGAAGAGCGCAAAGCCTCACCTCGTGGTGAGGGGCTGACGAGATTTGAGCGTGAGGTTCTGAAGGAGGGTGTAGCCAAGAACTTGGACATTGGCGACTACCTTATTACAACTGAGACGCGAGCCTTAGCAATCATCGAATACATTTTCGAAGACTTGCTCATGCCTTTTGGAATTGCTCAGCAGTCTGTTGGCCGCCGCCCGGTCGATCCTGAAGACGATATCACCCTCACTCAAGCCCTCACTGCATTCGACGCAACGGCCCTGATCATTGGTTTGGAGCGACTCGGCCTTCAAGTAGACCCCTCTCGGCTCGTTCGAGAACTGACAAAGGCACTTGAGGGCAGAGAGGTGCTCACAAGCAATGAGCTTGAAATAGTCCTTTATGATCACTACGCCGGCCGCCGCCGCACTGTGCTGAATGCAGCTCAAGGGCCGATACACCCTATGTGGACCGAGACGACCCACCAAGACGAAGCAGGATACCGTTTCACCATGAAATGGGACGGTGACGTCGTAGTCTGGCTTGAAGTCCTGGGCCCAAGGTATCGGAAGCCAGAGCCTCAGGAGCACACGGTATGCGAGTACTGCGGTCATTCGTACTACACGAACAACTCGCAGGAGACTCGCATCCATAGTGAGGTGCACAGTCGTAAGAAGCAGATGATTGATCCCCAGCCAGATGAGCAATTTGCAGAGCGATTGACCAACCTCGGTCGGGCTGGGGAACTCGTTGATCAGGACTCCCCCTTCTGGATGCACGGTGCAGTCTGCGATCGAGCTTTTGAGTTCAAGCGCGAGTTCAAGTACGACTTTGTACAGTGGGATGGTTCCTCGACTAGGCGTGCAGGGGAGGATTGGCAGGGATGGCTCTTTGCTGCATACGACATGGGTACGATTGCGGGTGCATGCGGATTCATGCGCCGCGACGGCGCCGTTGAGGGGCCTGAGTGGTCCTTGCAATGGATATGGGTAGCACCAAAATACAGGCGCGCCGGCCTTCTCGAGGCAAGGTGGCCATCGTTCCTGCAAGCCTATGGTGACTTCGACATAGAGCGGCCGCTTTCGCCAGCAATGCAGGCCTTCGTCCGAAAGCACGGTACCCAATCGCAAAAAGCCGCTCTGCCTCCTGAGTAAGCTCATCATGCGCCGCGCCGCCTTTGTGTAGTCGAACGGACATTTTGCGCCGCAAATTGTCCGTCCTCCTGAGTAGCAAGCCCGCCTAAGGCGGGATAGGCCGTGCGTCCGCAGTCCCTAAACAGCGCGACCCAATTCTGTACGCCCACTTTGGGATGACACACGCCCTGAAGCCGGTATCCTCCGGGTCTCTTTTAAGACCGCAGCGAGGGTTACTTGTCGCGTTAGAACGTAACAGCCGGCCTAGCGCACGTGGCGTACCCTGAAGGCATCCCATTTCTCATCCCGTTAGGGAAGTTCGACGCCGTCCTGGCTCTGGATGATGCAGAGCAGCGTGTGTGCTATCGAAGACGGACACGCTCATAGGGCCGTAATTCAGACCCATCACTGCTGTGAAGTCATTATGATATTGTCGTGGACAGCCTGAGAGCTTTTACTGCAGGGTAGGAACCTCTTGAAATCCGAAGATCGGCAGTTAGGTTCAGAGATAACGCTTAATTCTCACCTGATTCGGCACACTGCTTTTGGGTAATGCGTAGCTTCAGGCTTTCGGAGCTGCAGGTGCCGTTTCTATACACCAACACTGACAAGGAACCGTTGGATGCTCCTAGTTTTGCTCGCGTGCCTCAACGCTGTCTGTTTGCTAGCAGGCCTTCTTTTTAACGCTGAGCTCCTAAACGTCGCCGGCGCGGACATACCGCTGAAGAAACTGCAGGATCTCGAAATATACAGCCAGATCCTGGCGTCAGTAACCGTCTGCCTGACTGGTTGGCGAGTGTGCATCTGGGCTCATCACCGCTGGGGCGGAGAAAAGTACCTCTGGCACAGCGTGGGAGCAATGACATTGGTGGCCGCTCCTGCAACATGGTGGGTTCAGGGTGAGGCGCCAGATCTCATCGCTGAGAAATTCCCTCACACCCTTCGGGTATCCAGCCTCTACGCCTATGTCACTAAAAAGGGACTGCTCTACGATTCCATTCAAATCCCAGGGCTTCCCTATCAGGATTACCGGGAGCACGGCGAGGGCAAGGCATTCATTGCAAACCTCGGGATTTTGATGAGTGCGCAGGGGACCTATGTAGAGAAGATCGACGGGAATTTCCCAGCATTTGCTGAGGCCGTTTTCAAAGGTTACACGCGCCGCAACGGCGATGCGCTCTACGAGCGCCTCCAAGCTGAAGTGGTACCAACCACTCTGGATGTCATCCGCGCGTATGCTCAGCTAGAAGCACTCCGTGCTACTGGCATAGGCAATAGTGAGTGGAAACCCATCCGGCTGCCCAAGCCTGGCGAAGACCTCGGGTTTGAGCCAACAGTTGCTGAATACGCCCAGGCGATCAAGCCAGGCCTGCGTAGTCGGCCGCAGGTCGCTCAGTCTCCTGAGGTCCTGTACATGGCGAGTCAAGCGCTAGGGCCAATTTACGTGAAGGGGATGAATGTGCTTGCCAGTCGCGAGCAATTCGAGAAGTACCTTCCGCAGATCGCCCGCAACATGGCCACCGATGTTGCACACACCGACATCCGCGGTGAGCAAGGATTGAATGTGCTCAAAAACATGTGGTTCGTCCCCTGGTCGCTGTTGAGCGGACTCTTTCTGGGAGCACTCAACCTGGTTGGCCTGATCCTGTCCGCCTGCGAGCGGCGAGGACTGATTCGAGGCCGCCAGTGGCTGCTGCGTACCGTCTCCATCGCTGCAATCGTGGTTATCCCCCTAATGGCCGGCAATGCCCTGGTGCAATCTGAAGGGTACAAGAAGGCCTTCCGCAGCATCGATCGCGGCCCCACTTTGGTTGCGGGTGTTTTTCATTGGGCAATGACTGCTGAAGCAATGCTCTACAACCTCACCAAGCCACTGCTTAAAGCAGAGTGACTGTTCGTAAAAAGGAGTTTCAACGTGCGTAAGAAGTTTGTCGCCACTTGCTTGGCTATCGCCATCGCTAGCACGACCGGGTGCGCTCAACTGGGAATCAACAAACAGCAGGCCGGTACGATCATCGGCGGCCTGGCTGGCGCTGTCGCTGGGGCGGCAATGGGTAAGGGCACCGGCAAGATTGTGGCAATCATCATTGCCGGCAGCCTCGGCAGCTACCTTGGTAACCGTATCGGCGCCAGTCTCGATGAAAAGGACCAGCAAGCCTTGGCGCTGCGTACCCAGGAAATCCTCAACCAACCTGTAGCCCCCAACCGACCCACCACCTGGGCGTCGGACCATTCTGGGGCGACTGCTGAAATTGTGCAGGGCAAGGAGTTCACCCAGACCAAAGTCGTCGAGGTCAAGCGCGCCCCTACGGTTCAGGCCGTACCCTCGATGCGATTGATCAACGAGCCTTACGTGACCAAGTCGAGCGTGAATGTACGATCCGCCCCGAATTTGAAGGCTGGAAAGGTCGGCGGACTTGCTCCGAGCACAGAGTTCACCGCGGTAGGCTCCACGGGTGATTGGGTTTTGGTTGGTCGGAAAGGTGTCACTGTCGGATACGTGCACAAGTCCTACGTACAGCCGAAAGAGCAGGCCGTAGCTCAGCGGGCGGCACCAGCTGCCCACCTGGACGATATGGACGTGAAAGCGAGCAAAGAGACCCAGGCATTCGACCTGGACTCTATCCAGACTCTGCAGACCCAGCAGATCGCGGCAGAAACATCCTGCCGTCCGGTGACTGTGAGCCTAAAGTCCGCAAGTGGCCAGCCTGAGCAGCAGCAGAGCACCTTCTGCAAGCAGAACAACGGCACTTGGGAACTGATCTAAGGACAGCGATGAAATATAGCGCTCTCGCGCTGGCTGTGGTTGGAGCATTCGGTCTTGTGCCGGATGCCCTATCTCACGAGTTGGCATTTTCGAAGAAAGACCAGGTCATGGTTGAGGTCCCTGGTACCGCGGATACCTGGTGTAAACCGGACATTGAACTAACCATCTCGAGGGCCTCGTGGGACAACCAACAAACTCTTGAGCGTTTGGTTTCTGTGCTACCGGTCGTCCTCGGGAAAGATTGCCCGGCGGCTAAAGTAACGTGGAAAGCCGTCGACGCATCTGGCAAGCCATATGCGAGCGGTTTTGGTAACGCTGCGAACCTGGGTATCGTTTCCTTGGCGCAACCCCAACTACGCCAAGATGGCCCTACCACAGCTCTCTCCTCGGCCGCCTCAACAGTGGTACCTGAAGCCGCAGCTGGAACTCAAACAACGGCTGGCACTAAAGCGTCGACTGAAGGGGTGAATTCCCCAAAGGCGGAGGCAACAACACAGAGTGTTGCAACAGAGCCGGTACCGGCCCGGGCACAAGATGAGCTGGCAACTGTGACAGGGGACACAATCCCCGCGGCGGTTGTCGATGCTGTGGCTATCGACGGCTACCGGTCGGTTGTGCTCAGTAACACCCAGCTCGCACAAGTCGAGGACGGGGAAGAACGGGCTCAGGAAGCACGACGCCAGATGGAGCGCATGGCAAACCTGCACACTCGGGTGCTAGCGCGTTACGAGCAGCTCAAGGCCAGCCTGAAGGAGACCAGCGGGCACGAGAGTGAGGCGCTGGCACAGCTTGCAGGGATCAGGGCTCGATTTAGCTCCCCGTTGGCCATGATGGACCCGGGCAGTTCAATGAGAGCCAGCCCGATGATGGTTCACGTGACTGGCCATGAAGGTGATTACTATCAAATCGACTTCCCAGGCCCAGGCCGCTTGAAGTCCGATCGGAAGCTCGGGAATGGATGGTACGTCCTGCAGGCAGCGAACCTGACCCCGGTCGCTCCACTCGTGGGTGCTAAAGCCGTCCCGACATTCAAGATCTACTCGGCCGAGGAGCCGGAGCCTTGTAAGCAGGCGAGCTGCGCGGAGCGCGTTTCATTTGGCGCGGTGCTAGGCCGGGAGTTTCCCGATGCTGGAATCGATTTCAGATGGACCCCTAATGTATCCCAGCAGCACCTGAACGCCTGGAAGAACGCTTCCGCACAAATCCAATAAGGCATCACGATGACCATCTTGAAAAACAGAAAGGCCCAGCTGATTTGCGCTCTCTCCATGGTGGTGCTGGGCGGAGCTTCAATAGCCGGCATGATGAACACTGGCGGGAAGAAGGCCCTCGCTTACTACGAGGACTTCAAGCAACGGTTCTACCTCCAGGACGTCCTCGCTGAAGGTGACATCTCCTACAGCATTTTCTCTGGGAACCTGACCGTCGAGAACCCTGAGATTCGCCTAATTGCTGCCCGAACCAATGGAGCTGAGCAGTTCCTGCGTGGGCTGTACGGACTATTCGGTGCCTCCCTGGATGGGACCACAGAAGGTGGCCTGGCTGATTGGGCAAAATACCAGGTTGGATCAACAGTCGGCCGCGGCACTGCTGGCGCTTACATCCATGCTGATGAGTTGAAGCTCAGCCACAGTGGGGATAGTAAAAGCGGCAAGATTCGTATCCAGCTGTTGGGTGTGGACCAGAGCAACCAGTACCTGTCGCGCCTAGGGTCAGAAATGGTCTTGGTCTCCGATGTACCTGATGAGGTTCAGCCTGGTGATGAGGTGGGGCCGCATGGGGAAGTTGTGAAGCCCAAGTACTCGTGGGGTGCCAACATGGCAGTTCGATCATCGGTGACGGGTTCATTTCTGATTGCAGCCTCGGGGGAGTTCGGAACCAAGGTCGACTTGGATCTAACATTCACGCGCTCCGACGACGGAGAAGGGACCATGAGTTTTGTGGTCATTCACCGTATCGATGGGAACGAGGTGGGCCGGATCGTTCGCGAAGCTCGGTTCGCTGCCCTGCCTGAGCTGGATGCCGTCCAGGAAACGCTCAAAACAGGTCTGACCGCCTTCATCGTCGGCGCCTACGACAAAATCGCTAGCCAAGCCATCCTGACTGACGCTGCCGGCAGTTTCGCTCGTAAGGCCAAGGTTGAGAGCTATGCACTGACCTATAAGGGATTCGATTCGCTCAAGGTGCCTTACAGCCAGGCTGGCAATTCGGGCGGTGCGTTCTGTGATTCTGCAGGCCTCGCAACTTGGCAGAGCGATTTCGGTAGCAAGGGTAAGACGCACAGCGATTCGGAGTGTGGAATCGCGTTGGCCTTAGCGAAGAGCGGCTCGTTTGAGGAAACCTACACGTTCCGTCCTGAAAAGACCTTGTTTGCATCGCTTTTTGTCACCCCTGGATTTGACCTCCAGACCAATTAATCTGGCACCTGCGGCCCGGTATACTTGGGTTGCAGAAGGGTCACGTCGCGCATTTTTTCACGAGATTCATGGGCAGCACTAAAACAGAGGAATGTAATGGAATCGTTGGTTGTTGGTGCATGGGGCGTCGTGATACTTGTGGCGTGTGGGTCGGTGGTCTGGATGACAATGGTTACGGTTGACGTAGTCTTTGGCATCATGAGCCGAAGGAGCCTTCGCACAGACCTAATCAACGCTCTCAAGAAAGGCAGTCCTAGCTGGAGCCAAGTTTGTACCATGGCTGACACACGCCACGTAAACATGTCGTGCACTGAGTTTCTCATCAAGACGCTTATCCGGGATGTGGTAGCCAACAGGTTGACTGGCCTTGATGACAAGGTATCGGTTCTTGAGGCCCTTCAGGAGGAACACCAGAAACAGTTGCCCTTTGAGGGCCTACCTACACAAACCAGGTTCATGATGGATCGTTTGAGACTTCACCTAGCCCCCAATGGATCAGACCTTTATCCTTTGGCTAACCATGTCAGAGACCTTCTGAAGCACCAAGAACCAGCAAATCGACGGCAGCGTTTTTACACGTTTGGTGGCTTCATTGTAGGCATCGCTGGCATTGCATTCGGGGCATTCACATTCATCTTTCCTCCTGCAGCGGCACCTGCAAGTGCCGCGTGTCCAGCCCCGCCCGCAGTTTCCGTTCCTAAGGATGAACCAAAGCAGCACCCGTAATTGGACGGTTAGGCCGGGGCACCTTGCCCCGCACCCTTTGTCGACCTGAACAAACGCCAGCCCCTTTTTTGTCACCTCGAACATAGAACCTGCCATGGAACAGGCTCATGATCGGGAAAACACAAAAAGACCTGACCGATTGATCAAGGATTCCCAAAGATGAAAGTCGTCATTGCCCCCGATTCCTTCAAAGAAAGCCTTTCAGCTGAGGCAGTTGCTGCGGCCCTTGCGGAAGGGGTACGAAAGGCCTTACCCAACGCTGAGATTGTGACCGTTCCAATGGCTGATGGCGGGGAGGGTACTGTCGCAGCTGTTCTCGCCGCAGCCGGAGGCGAACTGCGATCCACCCAGGTCAACGGGCCACTTGGTACGGAGGTCACTGCTAGCTGGGGTTGGCTTGCAAATACGCGCACCGCAGTGATCGAGATGGCTGAAGCTAGCGGCCTCCACCTGGGGCCTGTCGGCCAGCGCGACGCAACGCGGACCTCCACCTATGGCACTGGCCAACTCGTTCAAGCGGCACTTCAGGCTGGGGTTCACCGGATAATCATGGGTTTTGGAGGAAGTGCTACCAACGATGGTGGGGTAGGGATGCTTCAGGCTCTTGGGGCCAAGTTCTTGTGCGATGCCGGTACCGAGTTGCAGCCTGGCGGTTTGCCCCTTCAGCAGCTGGCCCGCATCGATCTGTCAGGTATGGACCCACGTCTGCAGGGCATCCGATTCGAAGTGGCATGTGACGTTGACAACCCGCTCACCGGCGAGAGAGGCGCCTCGCATGTCTTCGGCCCACAGAAGGGTGCAACGTCTTCCCAGGTCCGAGAACTGGATTCGGCGCTGGGCGTTTATGCCGACATCGCTGCCAACTTACTGGGCAAGGACGTGCGCAATTCACCAGGAGCCGGCGCTGCGGGTAGAATAGGATTCGCAGCGAAAGCATTTCTTGACGCAAGCTTTCGCCCGGGTGTGCAACTAATCGCCGAGCTGTCCGGCCTGGCTGACGGGGTGAAGGGGGCCGACCTCGTAATCACCGGGGAAGGTAAATTGGATCAGCAAACCTACTACGGCAAAACCACTGCAGGTGTTGCAGCTGTTGCAAAAGCGGCGGGAGTACCGACGATCGCTATTGCCGGTACCCTTGGTGAGGGCTACCAGCTCCTGCGCGAGATTGGCATCTGCGCGGCGTTCTCTATCACCGCCGGGCCTATGACGCTCGAGCACGCCTGTAGCCACGCCGCGGAGCTGCTTCGTGATCGAGCGTTTGATGTGATGAATGTTTGGGCTCTCGGCGATGCGAACTCATAAGGAATCGACGAGCTAACTGCTCAGGTTTAGTCCACCTTGCTCTCGTGCCTTAGTGCGCGACTAGCAAGCGCGGTACCGAAGGCATAGGCCAAATGCTGGTCTAGAAGACCCCTTTTTGCCCGGCGCCTTTATTCCCCACGCGGGCAGCTTCAGCCCGCTCGTGATTTCCCTGCCGCATTCTGGCTTCCCTCTGACGGCCGGCTGGTTAAACTGGCCAGCAGACTGTCATTGCTTGAATGGGCAAGGACGTATGCAGCTGCCCGGCGGCCCCCGTCGGCATATCAATGGAATAGGCGACCAACTTTGACTCAATCCCTCAAGCCAGGTGAGAACACAAGGCTCAGCGTAGCTAACGGACTTGTGCAGGTAACCCATGCGGCTGGCGCAAATCTCGATGTGAACCTGACCGCTTTCTTGTTGACAGATGCTGGGCGCGTCGAGGATGACAGTGGCATGGTGTTCTTCAATGCCCCAGTGCACGCCTCTGGCTCAGCAACATTCACTCCACCGAGCAATCAGGCAGGCGTGGTACGGCACAGCATCAGTTTCGACCTGAGTCGACTCCCGGCCGGCATCAACAAGATCGCGATCACCCTGACGCAGGACGGCAGCGGCGGTGGTTTTGCACAGGTCAAGGACCTCAGTGCCCAGGTAGTAGTGGGCGACCAGGTGCTGGCGCTAACGCCTGATGCCTTCCAGGGTGAGACGGGCATCACTGTGCTTGAACTCTATGTGCGAAATGGTCAGGCGAAGGCCCGGGCTGTGTGGCAAGGATTCGCCTCGGGCCTGGCCGGCCTCTGCAACATGTATGGGGTGGAGGTCAGCGATGAACCTGCACTGGTCGAGCCAGTAGCTGCACAGTCCAAGCCGGTGAACATCACCAAGTCGGTCATCACCTTGGACAAGCCTGGAGCTGCCCACAAGGTCTCGCTGGAGAAGGGCGCTGCAGCGCCAAAGACGATCAAGGTAAGCGCTACCTGGGTGGACAATGGAGATGGTCGGGATAATGACGACCTTGATCTCCGTGTCGGCATACTTCGTCCTGACGGACGCATGTCAATCATCCAGGCCCCTGACAAGCGGGGGACGTTCGATTCTGACCCCTACGTTTTCCATACGGGCGATGTGGTAAGCGCGAGTTCTTCTGCCCCTGGGATAGAGAGCGTTGAGATCAATCCGGCTATCTCGCATCGCATGGGTGGGAGGGTGGCACTTGTTTGCAGCGTGTACTCTGCAGTCGACAACGGTGCTGTCTCGGTAGCCTCGCTGAAGCCCAAAATGCGCATGGAGTACGGCGATCAGATAGTGGAGTGCGCGTTCGAATTCAAGAGCGGATTCTTCAGCAGCATGGTGTACACCTATGTTCTTGGCATCATTGAGATCGATGGTGATGCCATCACGATAAGCCCGAGCGGCGTCACCTCAAGGTCGGGATCCGAAGCCACACCCTGGATGACCCGTAAGGGTGAAAAGGTCGAGTTAACCATGGATGGTCCACACGTATTCAAGGGCCGGCCGATCGAGCGAAGCGGCAGGAAACAGTACATTTGAGTTGGGGCCGGCACGCGTCTTTATCAGGAGTGTGCCAGCCACATCGTTCACTTGGGGGCGGCAAGCTGGCGGTTGACGACTGGGCAATCCAGGCTTAACCGCGGTCGCGCATGCCGATGCGCTTCACCGAATGCGCACGCTCCTGGTCATGCGCGTGATAATAGGTGTTCTGGGTCGTACTAAGGTTGCTGTGCCGCAGGTCTTCCTGCAGGTCCTTAGGATTGCGCAGCGGAGCGTCAAACGTGGCGGAGGTGTGACGCAGCCAGTGCGCAGAGGCACAGCGCAGACTCTCCATCTCATGGTGAGCGCGGCCTTCGCTGCGCATCTTGTCTACGGCTTTATCAAAAACAGCTTGGAGGAGGGCGCGGATTTGCCGATCAGACAAGCCTGCTCGACCCTTGAGTGTTTTGATCAGCGGCGTACTTTCCCCTGGATGAGGTAATTGGGAGAGTCCCAGGAATCGGCGGTAACGTTTTAGATAGCGCTCTTCGTAGATATCCCGCACGGCGATCTTGGCCGCCTTGTTGCCTTTACCCACCGCGAAGTACCACCAGTTGCCTTATTCGTTCATGCCGTTCCGGCTCGGTGTTCGCCATCTCCTCAACGGTGTCCAGGACAAAGTCCCATTGCAGGGGCGTGAGTGCCCGCGAAGACGCAACTTCAAGTTCTTGCGTAGAAAAGCGGTTGCCTTTCTTGAGGAGGCGAAACGGATTCGTTTGGGCGAAGCCGTCTTCAATGAGAAATTCATAGAACCGGCTGCAGACGGTAAACACTTGGTTTAACGTGCCATTCGCCGCTTGATAGTGCTGGGCACTGGGCAATTCTGTGGCCGTCGCCTTGCGAGACTTCATGTTGAAAGGATGCCATTTCGGATTAGGGATCCAGCCATCACGAGTACCCATCGCTCCGTATGACTGCGGTACGAGTTGAACGTCTGCGCGTTGTCGGAAAACGCGCGCAGGAATGCACGCACCGCAGCGTAGCCACGCTCAGGCTGCAAAGCCGCTTCACACTCATCCAAAAAGGAAGCGACGCAGGCGAGTGAGGAGCCCTGCAAACTGAAGTCTTGCTCGATGAATTTATCGTAGGTTTAGAACAAGGGAGTGGGTGCGCGCGCCATGGAATACCAGCCAGAGTTTCAAGACAATAGACTTCCACTTATGACAGTAATCGGAAGTACGAAGCTTTTAGGTGAATTTAGCCTCCTTATATCGATGGTAGCGACATGCTCCCTGAGGCGCAAGACTGACTGACGGACACCTAAAATGCAAAGGCTCGGCAATGCGTTATTGTTCAATTATGAGAAATTCCCGGAATTTTCTATGGCTATGTTTGCAGCGCCAGTGTGTCAGTCGGGGGTTTCTCATCAATAGGCAACATCCAGCCGGGAATTTCTCATAATTGCCGCAAAGAGCAAGCCTAACTATTACGGGCTTTCCGTAAGGGCACGCTAGACTCAAAGCGTTTTTCTCGCTTTAGCGAAATATTCGAGCGGGAATTTCTCCTTTTTAATGCAAGCCTATTTTCGGGAGTCATAGGCTCTGCCGAGGACCTGAATGACCCATGCACCCCGTTTGCAGGCTAACAATTCACCCGTTTTTTCTCATGTATTCGCAGTCGTCCTCTCGCCAAGGGAGCAATCATCAGCAATATCAATGGGTTAGGGGCGAAGCGAAGCGATTCTCATAATTTAGCGACGGGATCACTGGTTTCCGGGGGCTGGTGTGACCATCAGAGAAAAAGTGGAAATCCTCAAGCTGTTGATTTTAAATGCTTTTCCACCGATTAACTGTTAATGAGTGGAAAATTTTTCTTTGAATCGTGGGAAATTCCACTCATTAACGGTTATTGATGCCTCGGTCTTCACCACTTGCGCCTAGGCTCTGTACGAAAAGAGATGTCGCAAACACCGCATGGAACAAGCCAGTGAGACCATGGCGGCATAGCTTTTCGCGAGCTTGTCGAAGCGTGTCACGATGCGGCGGTTCCCTTTCAGCCAGCCAAACATCCGCTCGATGATGTTGCGCTGTCGGTATTTGGGCCGATCAAACAGTCTGGGTAAGCCAGGCTTGGGTTTGCGCTTCATCGGGCGCATCGGGGTGACGTGCTGCACTCGATATTGGTCGCAGTAGCGGCGTAGCGCTTCGGCGTCGTAGTCCTTGTCAGCAAGCAACCATTTGCAGCGTTTACGCGGGCGGCCAGGTTGGCTTGATGGAATGGACGTCGTCCAACAATGGCTGGGCATAGCTGATGTCACTGGCTTGACCGCCAGAAAGGAGGAAGCGCAACGGTGTCCCGATTGCATCGCAAAGCATGTGGATTTTGGTTGCCAGGCCACCGCGACTGCGACCTAGAGTGTGATCGGCAGGCTCGTCAGGCCCCCTTTTTTCCGAGCGCCAGATGAGGCTCGGGTTGCGCGTACGGCGGTTGAGTCGATCATCCAGGTTTGCAGATCGATCAAGCCTTGCTCATTCAATCTCAGGTGCAAGCGTTTGAACATCTGATCGAACGTCTTCTGATTTCGCCAGCCGCGAAACCGTTGATACACCCTTGACCATGGGCCAAAGCGCTCCGGCATATCTCGCCACGCAGCACCCGAGCAGAGCACCCATAGCAGGCCATCGAGCATCAGACGATCGCTCAGGTGCGGTCGCCCTCGACCATGAATTTCGATGAAGAGATCGGAGACCACATCCCTGGCCTCGTCCGAGAGCTCGTAACGCTTTGCCATCACAGAATTCCTTTCCGTCGATGGCGGGTAACTCTACAAAATCTCAGCGTTCAAGAGGCGGTGATTGGGTCGGGATTTCGCACAGAGCCTAGTGTTGGGATGTCGGAAACTGACATTTTTTTATTGTGCTGTCTAAGAATGCTTAATGCAAACCTTTCTAAATGAATGGGCTTTAAGTTGCGATCTAGCAGTAACCGTAGATAGTAAAGTGGTAATCGCTGTAAAGATTCGCTCAAGTCCAAGTCCTCAATCGATGGAATTGGTTTTCGTTTTAGGTTTTTGATTGGGGTTGCTGTAATCCCACAGTATGAAAACCAGTGGAAAGTTAATGAGTTGGCTGATATAGAGGGGTTGCGGGTTATCGAGAAGTCGCTGCGCAGACAAAGTTTTATTTTGTATGCTAAGTCGTGAATGGTTTCGCGTCGTGTGATGCCGGCAGCTATTATTATTCCCAGGTACACATCACTGCAAATTATTATTTGCGGGGTGAATGTGGCCATTTTGAATTGGTCGTAGACCGGGAAGCCTAGGTCTAAACAATTGATTCGAATATGTGTAAGCCTAACATTTGTCATGATGAAACCCTCGAAGAAAACTCTGGTAAGCAACACAATTCAGTATTTCGGAATAACTGTACAATCTTGTTGTGACGGCTGGATTAACCTCGCTCATTACCAATCTACTCAAGCTACCGATTGATTCGGGTGTAATAGGATAGTGGTAGCCGAAGCCGGTAATTCGGGCGGCAATAGGAGCGATTGATATTCGCGAAGCGTCTGAAGTGATAGCGTGAAACATAATAATTGCACACGCGCGCTCCAGCGCGTTGCTAATCACCGCACCGGTTTGAAAGCTGGACTGCCAACTGAAAGGCTGCCATTGGCTATTACGGGGTCTCGGGGCACTCATATAAAAAGACGCGATGCCTCCGGAGTCGGACTGTGCATGAAGGAATAACTCAAGTAGAAACCTGAAAGCACTGAATCGCTTCTGGGCGGCAGCGGGACATTCAAAATGCATTGTTTCAATCAAGTCTTCATATGTTTTGATAGCGGCGCAAGCAATCATCTGAAGTACATTTTCTGGTAAGGTAGTGCGCAGCGAGCTGGGCTTCAGTACTAGGAAATTCATTAAGTCGCTGTTTCTGGGCGGGAAAGAATCCAGCAATTTATTATGTGATTTACAAAAGGGCTGAGCTACTTGACGCCAGGCTTTCTTAAACCTCAAAGCGTGATGTTCCTTCAACGATGACGCCAAGCACTGCATGCAAACAAAATCAGAAACGGTGTGAGGAATTATCCAGCAGTCATGAGGCTTAACCCTGTCGTAAACAGCCGCAGAGCCTGATTGATTGTAAGTGTGATCGAAATCGGGATCGCCTTCGAGTGTGAAATCTTTGATTTCATCGTCGAAGGTGTGAACCAACGGGGCCTTAAAGACATCCCTCATTACCAATGAAGAAAAAGATTCATCGTCACATAGCGATTTCATAGAAGATCCTGGCATTGTCTTCAATCAATTCCTTTAGTTTTTTTGTGGCAAAAACTATTGTCATATCTGACTGATGATTTAGCATTAGATTTATAACGAGCTGCCGCAAGTGGCGGATCAAGTTTCCAGTGTTGCCATGGGAATGTTGATAGAGCTGGCTCTGGAATTCTTGCAGTTCCATTTTCAGACTATATTTCGTCAGTGCTAGATCGGAAAGTTGATTGAGGTAAAGGTCGAATGAGGGGCCTAGTGACCACTCATCTATATAGATTGATCTGTAGTTCGGGACGCCAGATAACCAAGTAGGTGTAAGGCGACCTGGATTTCCGAAAATTATCGATGTTTTCGGCATTGCATTTGCCACGTTAGTCCACTGGGCTAAATGCTTGGATATATCTTTTTTTTCAATAACTCCATTAAGAAAATCATCTAAAATAATAACCTCAGGTTCAGCCATAGCCAAAAGCTTGGTGATGTAATGAGGCAAATCGTATGATGAGCCGAGTCGCGCACTGTCGGCCGGTCTGAAGCCATAATGGTGGAGCAGCATTTGATACGGTGAGTAGAAGGCAAGATCTTGACGTTGCAATAGTACAACACCTGTGCTCGTTAATTCGAGTTGGTGAGCTGTTCGAGACATTACCGTCGAAATTCCGCTTCCAGAATTGCCGCACACTAAAACAGGCATGCGTTGGCGGCGCTTACTCTGAGACTTATGATGCAACTGGATTTCGTCTATGCACTGCATTACCTGCGGGGTTAAAAGGTGCACGTCGTCATGGATGGACTGCGTCAGCAAGCTGATTTCATTCATAAGCTTCCCCGAGCTCAGTGGGATTTCATTAGCGAGACTCCATAGTGTGGAGCAAGCCGGTGCACATGTTCTATGATTTCTGCGCTAATTTGTTCTTCTCCAGTACGTATTGCTTCCGCAGCCGCAACCTGAATAATTTTCGCAACATTGTCCATAATTCCTGAGGATGTTTTTAGTATCATTCGCGCAATTACCTCATCCCATATTCGTGATTGATTTTTTAGCGGTAAAGTGCGTTCATAAGCAAGAAGGAAGGACCGGAAGTTTTCGTCGAGTTCCCATTTTGCTAGAGGCCACTGTAGATAACGCCTTTCCAGTTGGGCGTCGAGTCGGAGTGCTTCGCTGGCTTTTTCTGTACCAGACGCAATCACGCTCAGATTGAATTGCTCTCCAGAAAGATTTTTAAGTAGCGATAAATTTGCGCGTTGCTGAAAAGGGGTCAGCGTGAGCGCGTCATGAATTTCGTCAATAACGATGCCTTTGATATTGTTATGAGCTACTGTGCGTGCGAACTCCTTCGAGGCATTAAAGCCACTAAATTTTTTGGTTAGGGGAATCCCGAACGCCTCAAGCAGGAGCTCGCGAAAGTTGTAATTTTCTGGCGTCTGCCGCATACTCATGAAAACAAGTTTATTGGTTTGCTCAACGTTTCTTTCCTTGATTTTCCTGATCAGGCTGGTTTTGCCATATCCGCCTTCACCCCATATTAGCATGCAGGGTGCTTGCACTTTGTTTTTTGACTGAAGCATGTAGTCTATTGATTTAAGAATCGAGTCTGCGATTGGGTAGTCGAGAAATACATCTTCTAAACAGATCGCCATTCGCTGCTCAGGTTCAAGTAGCAGCAAAGGTTTGCGCGACTCCCTTACATGTGCATCTGAATAACTGTTGCTAGCTTGATTTGCGAATGTTTCAGTCATATCGAATTCCCTGTTGATTGAATCTATGAGCACGCGATGGGTCGCTAACAACAAAGACAATCTAAAGTTAGAAGCCGCACGTGTATTTTTCACTGATCGAGTTGATCAGTCTGTCAAGTCGTAAAGCGTTGGCGGCAATGAGAAGTTTACGTTGCGCTGAGCAGAGTCTTGCGGATTTTCGATCGAGTCAGGAAAATGAGATTTAGGCAAACCGGATTTTATTGCGCGGTTGTGCTGACGCCTAGCTTCATCTGCATTGTTCATCGCGCTGGCAGCCCGAGTGCGCTTCCGGCTAATTTTAACAAGGTCATTATTTTTCAAGACCTGACGAAGAGCATCCGGATCAGTGATTGTGCCAGGCGGAGCAGACTTGTTAAATTTACGGTTGCATCGATAGCTTTCATAGTTTATGAAATCATGCTCGCCGGTTATTTTGGGTACTTGGACATAGTTATCGCCGACTTTAGCCCAAATCTGTTCTAGGTTGTAGGGATCGAACTTGATAGTGATTTTCCCCCGACCTTGAACTTTGTTGATACCCTGCGAATGGTATCTATTGCCATTAACATGGATGCCGCTATTATGCACCGGCCTCTGTAGCTCCGGCATAAAGTCGATAAAAAACTGCTGAGGGTTAGTAATCAGCTGTGGAGTTGCTCCTTTAGAGTTGAAATACCCATTCCAGGCGTCTTTAGGTGATTTCTTTAACGCTGAGTGCACCGTTCCATGATAGATCATTACCTGGCCAGCGAACCACGTGACAAACTCGCTGAAGGTCAGCGACGATAGTTTTTCGCTGTTATAATCGCCGCGATGTTGAGGATTAGAATATGTTGTACCAGGGAGGAAATGTACTGCAGTAGTCATGAACGTACCGATCAAGCGTTCGATGTGTCCTCCCATATGCTTTTTATACGGCTTCCTGTACTCTGGTTTAACGTTGTACTTGCTCATGGCTGCACGCAATGTCAGACATCTGAATTCTTTGGCGTTGTCCATGAGAACTATTTGGGGGAGCCCGTAATAAGGATACTCCACATAATCCAGATCGCTAACAAAGTAACCCATCTTTTTCGGAAGCGCGGCCATCCCTAAACTTTGCTGTACCGAAATTAGGGACGGAGGAAACATTGAGATGTAGTAGCCGAGAATAACACGGCTATATATGTCAATGATTAGCGTTACCCACGGGCGGCCGACAATTATGCTTCTGTCGTGCTCAGCACGCAAAAGTAGGTCCACCATTGTGTGATCTGTTTGAGCGATACTTAGTGGGGCACTTGCTTCAACGACTCCAGGCCTTGGCTCATATTTTTGGCGTGCTGCATCTTGTCCATTTTTTTTGAGCTCTCTTTCTTTTGGATCGTGCATCTTGATTAATCGGGTAACGGTCCCAAGACTTGGGCATTGCAGCCCTTCCTTGAAGCACTGCGCCTGAACCTGTCTCCAAACTGCTGAATAACTTGCTGCTGGCCCGTTGTAGTATTTATCAAAGCATTCGTCCACGATGCTGGATATATGCTTGCTGATTCGGGTAGAGCCAATTTTCGGTCCAGCGGTTTGGCGTACTATGCTAGATGGACCAAAGTCTTCGCTGTAGTTTTTGTTGAGTTTGTAAAATTGGCTTTTCTTTATACCGAGCAACTCGCCGCTTTGTTTAACGTTTAATTCGCCTCTCCTATACTTCATGATCACTTCTGCTCGCTCAGCAGCTTGCACTAAGGACTGTGCTGAAGCAGGATCTGTCGGGTCTAGTCGGAAGATCTCGGATTGTTTAGAGGATTTCGGAATCGCTCTGATATCACCTACATTCACTGTATATAACAAACCCGACTCGTGCTCTCTCACCTTCAGGTTTTCAGAGCCGATGAGTTCGGTAATAACAGCAATCACGCCGTTTACGATTACGTACTCACCAATTTCCAGAATCTGGTCCATTGCTCAATTCTCTTATCTCTCCACCTGGCAAGCTCCGCAGATCCGCATTGGGTCACGAACAGCGGTACACTGAAGCCGATGTGTACCATTCTAGGGGGGCAGGAATTGAGCAGTCACGAGGCAAAAAATCTGAATTTACGAACAAATAAAACGATAGAAATCAATGGTATATAAGATTTTTTATGCCGCGCATTGAGAATCGGTGCGAACCGTAGGGTCCCGATTTAGGAGTACGATGTGGCACGACCACGTAAGCAGCCCGTTGATTACCTGAGGGTGAAAGCGATGGCCATGACCATTGCAGACGAGGCGAGGATTGCTCGCACTGGCTACGCAATGGCGAGGTGGTTTGAGCAAATCCATGGTATGGAATCAGGGACTCTAGATCCAAAACCATGGAGATTGTTTTTGAGAGGGCATCAGCCTCAACACAGCACATTCAACCAATTACTGCTTGTATGCCCTCAAGCATCTGATGTGTATCACCATCCACTGTGGAAACTTCTAAAGGAAGACTGCGACTACCCGACACGAATTGATGTGCTCAATCGCTACGGAGCGGCATCTCGGTCGAGTGGCTATTACTCGCTTAAGGAACTGCAAAAACATAAAAGCTTCGATAGGCTAGCGATAATTATTGCTAGCACTTGTACTGCGATTGACTTACAAGGTGGGCAAGTTTATCAGGATTTTTTAGATGTGTTTGCTCAACTACTGATTGAGCGAAAGTGGACTATCCTGCAGGAGGAGTTCTCAAGCGTGGTGTTCGGCGCTGTAGGGGGAGCAGGGGGTGTTTTTTTTGATTCCGCATGCTATGAAGTGCGTGGGGTAATCAAATTTTGGGAGGCTGTTTATGAAGGGTATTACAGTCCCGGTGGGAGAGATTATTCAGATGTATGGCTAACGTGGCGTTGCGTCATTAGAGAAATGAACTGGCTAGAGCGAATAAATCTGGCAAAGTATTTAAGGGCGAGAGCGGAGGAAGGGAGCGCCGAGAATGTCGATGGGGAGAAACAGCTAAAACGTATACAGAGAAAGGTGTACAGATGTTGCCCGCGAACCATTACAGTTTAATGGATGCGCGCAGTGCCTCTAACGCTTGCTTTTGAGATGTGCGTAAAGCTTCGTTATTGGATTGACATATGGCCAGTTCGGTTTTTAAATGCTGTATAGTTAAGCACAGCTTGTTGACTATCAGTCGGGCCTCTCCCAGTGATTCTATACTTTCAACGATTGCAGAAGGCTCGTCTAATGAAAGGCTGGCAGTTGCTAATGAGCCATCAGTACCTGCAGGTAGAATATTTGAATAATTGGCAGATTCATTTTGCTCGCTAAGTGTTCGCACCATCCGTAAGATGGTCGTCTTAGATCCTTGATTTCCCAGTTCGGCTCTAATGGAATTGAGGGTTGGTTTCATCCCTTTGGTCTTTAAACGCTGAATTGCTCGTGCGACATCCATTTCGGTTATTTTGCTTTTCATCACTTGAAGCTCCGAAGCCTGCGACCCAAAATATTATGCCCAAACGTCTTTTTTAAGTCAATGCCAGAAGATTTAATAAAGCTTCGTTACTTTATGAAGACGCAGTGCTTGTCAGTTACTCTAGCTAGTCACAAATGCAAGTGCGGTTCGCTATAGTATTTCTTGATCAAAGCTTGCTCACATATTGATGTTAATGCAGGTGCTTTTTTTTGACTTCTTGTGGCGTCTTGCAGGGATCGCCCGAATTACTCATTTAAATGCTACGCATAATGCAACTTGTGCTGGCATTACACAGTTAGCACTCGGGATGTCTCATTAGAATATTTGCTTGGGCAGTACGCGAGATAGGATGTTTATGTCCAAAATGCTATTGGTAAACCCCGAACTTTACGCGCTGTAGATATGTTTCGATCAAGCGGTATGCATAGGGATTATGTATCACATCAAGTGGCACATCGCCGCCTAGGAAGCGGCACGGTAATCTCATCCATCGTTCAGCGAGTTCGCGCGTACCAAAAACATTAAGGGATAACTCAAAAATCTTGGCGTACATAAAGGCCACAGCACTCTGCTGGGAATTCAGACGTACTGGGAGACGTCCTGCGCGGAGCTTGGCAGAAGTAGGCTTGCCTAATATTCTGCCCAATGTTGAGCCGCACGAGCGTGGTGTAACGTCCAACAACATCTGTTGAACATCCAACAATGTGAATCCGGCGTTAATATGGTGATAAATCAGCACGGGGCTAAGTTCACCAATATTGGCATGGATCAAATATTCCGTTGCCCTGCGTGTGCCACTTTCACGAATCGGAACCATTGAATGTACTCCATTGGCATTCCACCAGCGTTTTGCGCTGTCGCTCAAGGGTACATCTTACACGTGGCCCTGAGGGTTGCCACCTGTTGACTATTGCCAACGTATGAAGACCGAGTCTGACGTTGCCGATACGCGTGATCGCCGGCGGATCGATCAGCATTTTGAGCGTCGTCTGCCGCCTGACGCTTTGCCACGTTACTTGAGGACCGCAACTGGCTAGTGCATAGCTCCAACGCAGATGGCAAAATGACGTCACCACCTACCTTGCTCTGCACAAAAAGCTGGAATTCATCTCGGGGGAGGCCGGGCGGTTATTAAAGTAATTTCGGCGTTCTCGAAAAAACTCGTGCGGCGTCGCGGTGTGTCGCTAGAAGCCCTGGAGGCCAAAATCGCTGAAAGCCTCAAAGAACGGCAGAGCTAGTTGAGGGTGACCGGGGGCAGAGCACACCTGGGCCGAAGACTGAGCTTGTGAGCGCCCGATCGGTGGAAATGCTGGCGGATACGAAAAAGCCCGCTTTTAG
>NZ_JBICKP010000040.1:0-994 GCF_043104335.1 Pseudomonas sp. WSY_20 | reverse complement strand
ACCCATGTTATATTGCACAAGATAAAAATATATCATCATGAACAATAAAACTGTCTGCTTACATAAACAGTAATACAAGGGGTGTTATGAGCCATATTCAACGGGAAACGTCTTGCTCGAGGCCGCGATTAAATTCCAACCTGGATGCTGATTTATATGGGTATAGATGGGCTCGCGATAATGTCGGGCAATCAGGTGCGACAATCTATCGATTGTATGGGAAGCCCAATGCGCCAGAGTTGTTTCTGAAACATGGCAAAGGTAGCGTTGCCAATGATGTTACAGATGAGATGGTCAGACTAAACTGGCTGACGGCATTTATGCCTCTTCCGACCATCAAGCATTTTATCCGTACTCCTGATGATGCATGGTTACTCACCACTGCGATCCCCGGGAAAACAGCATTCCAGGTATTAGAAGAATATCCTGATTCAGGTGAAAATATTGTTGATGCGCTGGCAGTGTTCCTGCGCCGGTTGCATTCGATTCCTGTTTGTAATTGTCCTTTTAACAGCGATCGCGTATTTCGTCTCGCTCAGGCGCAATCACGAATGAATAACGGTTTGGTTGATGCTAGTGATTTTGATGACGAGCGTAATGGCTGGCCTGTTGAACAAGTCTGGAAAGAAATGCATAAGCTTTTGCCATTCTCACCGGATTCAGTCGTCACTCATGGTGATTTCTCACTTGATAACCTTATTTTTGACGAGGGGAAATTAATAGGTTGTATTGATGTTGGACGAGTCGGAATCGCAGACCGATACCAGGATCTTGCCATCCTATGGAACTGCCTCGGTGAGTTTTCTCCTTCATTACAGAAACGGCTTTTTCAAAAATATGGTATTGATAATCCTGATATGAATAAATTGCAGTTTCATTTGATGCTCGATGAGTTTTTCTGATAGTTAGTCTTTGTAGAGACACAAACCTGAAATTCCGGACACCGCGCTTCAGGACATCTCCCTGGACGCCGATATCTGGCAGTATCCGGACG
>NZ_JBICKP010000039.1:0-437 GCF_043104335.1 Pseudomonas sp. WSY_20 | reverse complement strand
CTGCGTGATCTGGGTGTGCTGCCATCGTTTAGCCGCCCGCGGGTCAGCAACGATAACGCCTATGCCGAAGCCTTGTTCCGTACGGCCAAGTACTGCTCGCGATGGCCAGGCCTGCCGTTTGAATCACTGGACGAGGCTCGGGTATGGGTCATGGAGTTTGCTGCCTGGTACAACAACGAACACCGCCATAGCGCGCTTAAATACGTCACTCCTGCGCAGCGACATGGGAGGCAGGATGCTGCTGCGCTGAAGCAGCGTGAACAGGTCTACACGGTGGCTCAGCGTGGGAATCCAGAGCGCTGGGCTCGAGGAATCCGTAGCTGGAAGCTGCCTGACCATGTGTATCTGAATCGTGAGCGAGACGCCCAGCAGCAAGTCGGTTAGGCAAGACACGACAACTACCTTGACACATACCGAAGACAAAAAGTGAGCCGCCG
>NZ_JBICKP010000038.1:0-52236 GCF_043104335.1 Pseudomonas sp. WSY_20 | reverse complement strand
GGTGACTACATGTTCGGGTAGTTGGGCCCGCCAGCGCCTTCGGGCGTGACCCAGGTGATGTTCTGGGCCGGGTCCTTGATGTCGCACGTCTTGCAGTGCACGCAGTTCTGCGCGTTGATCTGGAAACGCTTGCTGCCATCTTCCTGAGTGACTACTTCGTAGACGCCTGCCGGGCAATAACGCTGAGCAGGTTCGTCATACAGCGGCAGGTTGCTGGCGATCGGAATGGTCGGGTCGGCCAGCTTCAGGTGGCAGGGCTGCTCTTCTTCATGGTTGGTGCTGGACAGGAACACCGAGCTGAGCTTGTCGAAGCTGAGCTTGCCGTCGGGCTTGGGGTATTCGATCTTTTGCGAGTCCGCGGCCAGCTTCAGGCAGGCATAGTCAGGCTTGGTGTCGCGCAGCGTGAAGGGCAGCTTGCCGGCGAACCAGTTCTGGTCGATGTAGTTGAACGCAGCACCCAGCAACGGGCCGAACTTGTGCATGGCCGGGCCGAAGTTGCGGCTGGCGAACAGCTCTTCATGCAGCCAGCTGGCCTTGAAGGCGCTGACATAGCCGTCTAGCTGGTCACCGCCCTCACTGCCGGCGATCAGGGCGTCAGCGACGGCCTCCGCAGCGAGCATGCCCGACTTCATGGCCGTATGGCTGCCCTTGATCTTGGCAACGTTCATGGTACCCAGGTCGCAACCGATCAGGGCGCCGCCCTTGAATACCATCTTGGGCAGCGAGTTGATGCCGCCCTTGGCCAGCGCGCGCGCACCGTAGCTGATGCGTTTGCCGCCTTCGAGGTACTGGCTGATCACCGGGTGGTGCTTCAGGCGCTGGAACTCGTCGAAGGGCGACAGGTAGGGGTTGGCATAGGACAGGTCGACGATCAGCCCGACGACCACCTGGTTGTTCTCCAGATGGTAGAGGAACGAGCCACCGGTGTTGTCCTTGGCCATGACGTCCAGCGGCCAACCGGCGGTATGCACCACCAGGCCTTGCTGGTGTTTGGCTGGGTCGATTTCCCACAGTTCCTTGAGCCCGATACCGTAGTGCTGCACGTCCGAATCGCTGTCCAGTTTGAAGCGCTTGATCAGTTGCTTGCCGATGTGGCCACGGCAGCCTTCGGCGAACAAGGTGTATTTGGCGCGCAATTCCATGCCTGGCGTGTACAAGCCTTCCTTGGGCTGGCCTTCGCGATCGACCCCCAGGTCGCCCGTGACGATGCCGCGTACGACGCCGTCTTCGTCGAACAGCGCTTCCTGGGCTGCGAAACCTGGGTAGATCTCGACACCCAGGTTCTCGGCCTGCTGGGCCAGCCAGCGGCACAGGTTGCCCAGCGAGATGATGTAATTGCCCTGGTTGTGCATGGTCTTGGGCACGAACAGGTCAGGTACCTTGGTGGCGCTGCCGGCATCCTTGAGCACGTAGATGTCGTCACGCTTGACCTCGGTGTTCAGCGGCGCGCCCAGCGCCTTCCAGTCCGGGAACAGCTCGTTCAGGGCGCGTGGCTCGAACACGGCGCCGGAGAGAATATGGGCACCGACTTCGGAGCCTTTTTCCACCACGCAGACGCTGATTTCGCTACCGGCTTCGGCGGCCTTCTGCTTCAGGCGGCAGGCGGCGGACAGGCCCGCCGGGCCGGCGCCGACGATGACCACGTCGAATTCCATGTATTCGCGTTCCACAGGTTCTCTCCTACTCATCAAGGCTCATAGCTGTTGCTTTGTCTTATGGGTGCGCGGGCATTCGCAGCGGTGGCCAGGCCACCAGGTTGTAGCTGGGCAAATGACGAACTACACCGTTTTGTCTTGGACGCGCATTATATCTACACCACTTGACCGGTCCAATACAAACGTTTGTTTGAATTTGCCGCAGCCCAGTAAAATCAAAGGAAGGCGGCTGGAAGGTGACCGATTTGCCGTATTGACCGGATGGGGTGATACGGTCAAGATACGAGCGGTTTTACGTTCGCCGTAGGCTTGCAGCCGGGCGCAGGTACACCTCTAAAGACCAGGTGTGGAGCAGGGTTTTCAAGCGTTCAAGCGGTTTGTAGTGAAGTCTACACGCCACGACAGCAAATGACCCGCGTGCATTTTTGCCCCAGGCATGTGCACATCAGTGATGGGTCGGCGAACGCCGGGGCGCACTTGGTTGCGTTCACCATGAAAACTTCGTCTGCGGCTTGTTTCCAGAGGTGCCCTTGTACCCACGCGTATCGCAGGGCCTAGTCCCAGGCGACTATCTATTCACCGGAGAGTAACGAGGAATCCATGAAGGTTCTTGTAGCTGTCAAACGAGTGGTCGACTACAACGTCAAGGTTCGCGTCAAGGCGGACAACTCCGGCGTCGACCTTGCTAACGTCAAGATGTCCATGAACCCCTTCTGCGAAATTGCCGTGGAAGAGGCCGTTCGCCTGAAAGAAAAAGGCGTTGCGACCGAGATCGTCGTCGTATCCGTCGGCCCGACTACCGCCCAGGAGCAGTTGCGTACCGCCCTGGCGCTGGGTGCCGACCGCGCCATCCTGGTCGAAGCAGCCGACGAACTGAACTCCCTGGCTGTGGCCAAGGCGCTCAAGGCCGTGGTCGACAAGGAGCAGCCGCAGCTGGTCATCCTCGGCAAGCAGGCCATCGACAGTGACAACAACCAGACTGGCCAGATGCTCGCCGCACTGACCGGTTACGCCCAGGGCACTTTCGCGTCCAAGGTCGAAGTCGCTGGCGACAAGCTCAACGTCACCCGTGAAATCGACGGCGGCCTGCAAACCGTCGCGCTCAACCTGCCGGCCATCGTCACCACCGACCTGCGCCTGAACGAGCCGCGCTACGCGTCGTTGCCCAACATCATGAAGGCCAAGAAGAAGCCGCTCGAGACCCTGACGCCGGATGCGCTGGGCGTTTCCCTGGCCTCTACCAACAAGACCCTGAAAGTGGAAGCACCCGCTGCCCGTGGCGCTGGCATCAAGGTCAAATCGGTGGCCGAACTGGTCGAGAAGCTGAAGAACGAAGCGAAGGTAATCTAAATGACTATCCTGGTTGTCGCTGAATACGAGAACGGTGCCGTTGCGCCGTCCACCCTCAATACCGTTGCTGCTGCCGCCAAGATTGGTGGTGACGTGCACGTACTGGTCGCCGGTCACAATGTAGGTGCCATTGGCGAATCCGCCGCCAAGATCGCCGGCGTGGCCAAGGTTCTGGTCGCCGATAATGCCGCTTACGCCCATGCGCTGCCCGAGAACGTTGCGCCGTTGATCGTCGAGCTTGCCCAGGGCTACAGCCACGTGCTGGCCCCGGCCACCACCAATGGCAAGAACACCCTGCCGCGCGTTGCAGCGCTGCTGGACGTCGATCAGATCTCCGAAATCATCTCGGTCGAATCTGCCGACACCTTCAAGCGCCCGATCTACGCGGGTAACGCCATCGCTACCGTGCAGTCGAGCGCCAGCGTGAAGGTCATCACCGTGCGCACGACCGGCTTTGATGCCGTGGCTGCCGAGGGTGGCGCCGCCGCTGTCGAGGCGGTGGGTGCTGCCCATGATGCTGGCATCTCGGCGTTCGTTTCCGAAGAGCTGGCCAAGTCCGATCGCCCTGAGCTGACCGCTGCCAAAATCGTCGTTTCCGGCGGGCGCGGCATGGGTAACGGCGATAACTTCAGCCACCTGTACAGCCTGGCCGACAAACTGGGTGCCGCTGTTGGCGCTTCCCGTGCAGCGGTCGATGCGGGCTTCGTGCCCAACGACATGCAGGTCGGCCAGACCGGCAAGATCGTCGCTCCGCAGTTGTACATCGCCGTCGGTATCTCGGGCGCCATCCAGCACCTGGCCGGTATGAAGGATTCCAAGGTGATCGTGGCGATCAACAAGGACGAAGAAGCACCGATCTTCCAGGTTGCCGACTACGGCCTGGTTGCCGACCTGTTCGAAGCCGTGCCGGAGCTGGAAAAGCTGGTCTGATCCGCTGGCTTCACTTATAAAGAACCCGGCCCTCTTGTTGAGGGCCGGGTTTTTTTTATGGTCGAGGAGTATGGGATGAGGTTGGGTGCAACGGGCAGGACGCTGGCCTGCATGACAGTTCTGGTATCGCCACTGGCGATGGCGGCAGGCAAGTGCGAACGCCTGGTGGCCACCGGCAGCCCCGACGCGCCGCCCTATTCGTGGCAGGATCCTAAAGACCCTAAGCACCTGATTGGCGCCAACGTCGACTTGCTGCGCCAAGTCGCGGGCGAGCTGGGTATCAAGGTGGAAGTGCTCAATGCCGGCCGGCGCGATCAGGCCCTTGAGGAGGTGCGCAGCGGGCGCATGGATCTGCTGCTCGATGCGCCGTTGCAAGTTGAGCAATTGACATCGCTGGACTACATCCACCCGCCGTTGCAACTCAATGAGTATCTGGTATGGACGCGGCACGATGCCGAGTTGACCTTCGATGGCCCAGCCGACCTTGCGCGGTATCGGGGAAGTCTTTCGGAGCGAGCGCGGTTGACCCCCGCGTTCACCGCGTTTGCCAAAGACCAGTTGAAACCGGTGATGGCGCAGAATCTGACCCAGGCCTTTCAGAAGTTGGTACTCGGCCAAGTAGACTACGTGCTAGCCGGTCGTTACTCGGGCATGGCCATGGTCCAGAGCCTGGGCATGAACGATGCCCTGATTGCCCGCGGCCTACCCGTCGATCGACCCGGGCTTTACGTGGCGCTGTCCCATGACTCGGCGTGCAACGACAGTTGGCTGCGTGGGCATTTGGCGGAAAAACTGACAGAATTGCCCATCTCCGGTACGTCCGATGCTGTGCTGCAGACCAATCTCGAGCGCTGGAAGGCGCAATTGCAGGTGCAGGGCGACGCCCCCAAACACTAGGAAGATCGCGTGAAAACCCAACCTTTGATCCTTGCCATGGCCGTGCTTGCCCTGGCTGGCTGCGCCAACGACCCTGTCCCGGATGAGCAGATGCGCCTCTCCGAACAGGCCCTGGAACAAGCAAAAGCGGTTGGTGCTACCGACCAGGTCGAAGCGTTCAAGCTGGCCGAAGACAAACTGGGACGTGCTCGTACAAACATGCTCACACAGGATTTTCGCGACGCTCGCATGCGCGCCGAACAGGCTGAGCTCGATGCTCGGCTGGCCGAGGCACAAGTGTTGAACCAAAAGAGCGATGAGCAGTTGCAACTGCTGCAATCGAGGATTAAGCGCCTGCGCAAACAATTGGAGGTGCAGCCATGATGGCGCGTGGTTCTTTCACGGTACTGACGTTGCTGGCCCTTGCAGCAGGCCTGACCGGTTGCGCCAGCCAGCGCAGCACGGCCGCGCTGGATCAAGCCGCTGCCAGCTTCCAGAAGGTCAAGGACGACTCGGATGTGCTGCGCAGCGCGCCGCGTGATGTGATTCGCGCCGGCGAGTCGCTGGCGCGCGCCGAGCGTTTGTCCAGCTACATGGGTACCGGTGCCGATGTACGCCATTACGCCTACCTCAGTCAACGCTATAGCGAAATTGCCAGTGAGCACGCCAAGCTTGCGCTGAATCAGGAACGCCAGGCCAAGCTCGACTTGGAACGCCAACGGCTGCAATTGGCGCTGCGCGAGGCCAAGCTGGCCAGCGTGCAGCAACAGGGCAAATGGGTCGAGTCGCAGATCGTCGCACTGGCGTCGGAGCAGCCCGACCGTGGCTTGGTCATGACGCTGGGTGACGTACTGTTCGATACCGGCAGCGCCGATCTCAAGAACTCGGCCAGCCGGACGGTGCTCAAGCTTGTGCAGTTCCTCCAGCTCAACCCCCGCCGCATAGTGCGCATCGAAGGTTATACCGACAGCACTGGCACGCCTGAAGAGAATCTCAAGCTGTCCCGCGACCGGGCGCAGGCCGTGGCCGATATGCTGGCCGACCTGGGCATCGATGAAAAACGGATGCAAGTCGAGGGCTATGGCGACCAATACCCGGTTGAGGTCAACGCCTCGGAGCGGGGTAGGGCGCAGAATCGACGGGTCGAGATCGTGTTCTCCGACGACAAGGGCAAGCTCGCGCCAGCACGCTGATGGGTGGGTGTCAGGCCCGGGCAATGGGTCATGCTGGCCGTCGAAATGGGCAGTGCATGGCAGCCGTTGCCCCTGCGCGTGAATGACTTTTGGGCGCTTGCCACCTGCCGGATAGGCTCATGACTAGCATGCCCGCACACCGTTTAAGTGCCGGTGCTGCAAATCGCTTCCAAGCACGTGTACCGTTGACTATTCTGTCATCTGTCCCAGTACACTTTGCAACTGTTCCGGTATCCTGAACCGCAGTGAGCGACACAAGAATAATGAGCCTGTCCGCGCGTCGAGATCCAGCCATGACCAACCTGCTGTTATACCAGCGTATCGCCCAGCAACTGGCCGAAGACATCCGGCGCGGTGTCTACCAGCCAGGCGAACGGGTGCCTTCGGTGCGCAAGATGAGTGCACAGCTCAATGTCAGCCATGCCACCGTCCTGCAAGCGTATGCAAACCTGGAGGACCAGGGGTTGATTCGCGCGCGTCCCCAGTCTGGCTACTATGTGCACCAGACCCCGGCGCTAACGGCGCCCACGCCGGACATCGCGCGCGTGGAGCGCCCCGGTCTGGTGACCCGGGCCAGCATCATCCAGCAGGTGCTGACCGAGGCGCGCCGCGATGGCGTATTCGCCTTCGGCGCGGCCGTGCCACATGTCGACTATCTGCCCGTGCGAGCCTTGCACCAGCAACTGGCCAAGGTGACACGCTTTCACAGCCCGCGCGCCTTCAGCTACATGTTCAGCCCAGGCTTCGAGCCCCTGCGTCGGCAGATCGCCATTCGCATGCGCGACGCCGGCGTGCTGGTCGACCCACAGGAGGTGATCGTCACCCATGGCTGTGTCGATGCGTTGCAGATGTCGCTGCGTGTGCTCACCAAGCCCGGCGACCTGATCGCGGCCGAGTCGCCGACCTACTACGGTCTTCTGCAATTGGCGGACTTGCTCGGGTTGAAAGTGATCGAGATCCCCAGCGACCCCTCGACCGGCATCAGTCTCGAGGCCTTGCAATTGGCCGCCAACCAATGGTCCATCAAGGCGTTGGTGTTGACCGCGCGGTTGAGCAACCCGCTAGGAGGGACCGTTCCCGAAGAGCGGCAAAAGCAGTTGCTGCGCCTGGCATCGGACTACGACATCCAGATCGTCGAAGATGACATCTATGGCGAGTTGATGTTCGAGCAGGGCAAGACCAAGGCTTTGAAAGCGTTCGATCGTCTGGACAGGGTCATCTACTGCTCAAGCTTCTCCAAGACGCTCTCGCCTGGCGTGCGAGTGGGCTGGATGATTGCCGGCCGCTACCAGGACGAGATCCAGCGCTTGCAGACCTTCACCACCCATTCGGCGTGCAGCGTGACCCAGATGGCGGTAGCGGCTTACCTGGAAAACGGTGGTTATGATCGCCATCTTCGCTTCATTCGCCAGGAGTACCGCAAGAACCTCAGTGCGTATCAGTTGGCGGTGCAGCAGCACTTCCCGGAGGGCACTCAGATGACGCGCCCAACGGGCGGCTTCATTCTGTGGGTGAGCTTGCCTGGCCGGGTCAATACCCAGGAGCTGCACGTGCGGGCGCTGGAGCAGGGGATCAGCATCGCGCCGGGGCTGATTTTCAGCAACACCGAACAGTTCAACCACTGTATCCGCCTGAACTGCGGGATTCCATGGAACAAGGAGGCCGAGCGCGCAGTCATCACCTTGGGACTACTGGCACAACAATTGTGCAGAGAGCCTGCAACCCCGCTTTTGTGAGGCTTGCCAGGCGGCTGCGGAACAGGGAGCATACGCATTTTCCATGGAGTTCTGTCCATTTGCCATGAACGCACTGCGCCGGTATCTGATGGTCTTGTGTCTGCTGCCCGTGGTTCTGCCGGGCAGCCCAGCCCAGGCTGCCCAGCCAGCAAGCCAGGCACAGTCCGGTACAGATAAAGCGCAAGTCAAACCCAAGGCACAGCAAAGTGCTCGCAAGGCAGTCAGCAAGCGCGCTAAATCGACGCACAAAAAGGTCAGCAAGCAAGTGGCCAAGCCATTGCCCAAAGCCAACCTCGACCTGAGCTTGCCGACCGAGCTGGTGGATAACCTGCAGCCGAATGTGGGTGAGCCATCGCCCATCAAGAAGCGCAAGCCCTTGCTGCCGCCGTTGTTCGTTGAAAAGGCCGAAGCCGACAGTCCATTTCAACTCAACGGCCGCTTGATCAGCAACGAAATGCAATTGCAGCTTCGCAACGACAGCCGCCGGGATGTCGAAGGCGCCGCCATCGATTTCGAGTACCGTCAGTGAGCGGGGACTGACCGGCCAGTCAGTGGATTTTCATCTGGGTGGCAATTTCAAACGTCTGTTTGAGCGGTTACTATCCGTGTGTGCCGCCCTATCCCGTTCTCTGGAGCCCTGAGTCACTTGAATGCCATGAAATGCCGCGAAGGCTGCGGCGCCTGTTGCATCGCGCCATCCATCACCTCAGCCATGCCACTGATGCCCGAGGGCAAGCCGGCAGGGGTGAGGTGTCTGCACCTTACCCCTGCGAACCTGTGCGACCTGTTCGGCAAACCCGAGCGGCCGGCGGTCTGTGGCGGTTTCAAGGCCGATCCCGAGGTGTGCGGCGCTGACAATGAAGAGGCGATCAGGATTCTGGGCTGGTGGGAGCGGGTAACGGCGGCGTGACAGGCTGGATCTTCGACAACAAGGATAAACATGATGAGATCGTTCAAGCGTATTGCGCTGCTGTGTGGCGTCAGTGTTCTGTTTGCACCTGTTGCCTTGGCTGAAAACTGGCAGGTGGCCAAGGACGAGGAGGGCATCAAGGTCTCTCTCAGTGAAGTGCCGGGCTCCAAGTACAAGGCTTACCGAGGCGTGACCGTCATCAAGGCGCCGCTGGCCAAGGTTCAGGCGTTGCAGGAGGATGTGGCCGGGGCTTGTGCCTGGATTCACGAGTGCAAGTTGCAGAAACTGCTCAAGCATGAGGGTGACCAGAGCTGGACCTACACCCAGTTCAATACACCCTGGCCTGTGACACCACGCGACTCCGTGCTGCGTGTAACCACGGTCAAGAGTGCCGATGGCAGCCTTACGCGCAACCTCGTCGAAGAGCCTGCCTACGTGCCCGAGGAGAAGGGCTTCGTGCGGGTGGCGAAGGTGGACGGTTTCTGGAAGCTGGTGCCCAAGGGTGACAGCACGGAGGTCACGTACCAGGTGCATACCGAGCCAGGCGGCAGTGTGCCGGCGATGGTTGCCAACAAGTTCGTGGTGGAAGCGCCGTTCAATACGCTCAAGGCGCTTCGGGCGCGCGCTGAGAAAAACTGACGTTTCTCTGCTGGATGGGTGAAGGGCCGCCTGTCACAAGAGGCGGTCAGCACTGGGCCAACCAAAAAAGGCTGCCCGAGGGCAGCCTTTTGGCATTGGGCGTTGAACGCTTACTTGCGGTCGCTCAGTGCCACGATGTCGCGCTTCGCCTCGCCGGTGTACAGCTGGCGCGGGCGGCCGATCTTGTACGGGCTGGAGAGCATTTCTTTCCAGTGCGAAATCCAGCCTACGGTGCGCGCCAGGGCAAAGATCACGGTGAACATGCTGGTCGGAATGCCGATGGCCTTCAGGATGATGCCCGAGTAGAAGTCGACGTTCGGGTACAGCGAGCGCTCGATGAAGTAAGGATCGGTCAGGGCGATCTCTTCCAGGCGCATGGCCAGTTCGAGCTGCGGGTCGTTCTTGATGCCCAGCTCGCGCAGGACTTCGTCGCAGGTCTGCTTCATCACGGTGGCGCGCGGGTCGCGGTTCTTGTAGACGCGATGGCCGAAGCCCATGAGCTTGAACGGATCGTTCTTGTCCTTGGCCTTGGCGATGAAGGTGTCGATGTTGGACACATCGCCAATCTCATCGAGCATGGTCAGTACCGCTTCGTTGGCACCGCCGTGGGCCGGGCCCCAGAGTGCCGCGATGCCGGCAGCGATGCAGGCGAACGGGTTGGCACCCGACGAACCTGCCAGGCGCACGGTGGAGGTGGAGGCGTTCTGCTCGTGGTCGGCGTGGAGGATGAAGATCCGGTCCATTGCCTTGGCCAGCACCGGGCTGATCGGTTTGATCTCGCACGGGGTGTTGAACATCATGTGCAGGAAGTTTTCCGCATACGACAGGTCGTTGCGCGGGTACATCATGGGCTGCCCCATGGAATACTTGTACACCATCGCGGCCAGGGTCGGCATCTTTGCGACCAGGCGCACCGCGGAAATTTCGCGGTGTTGCGGGTTATTGATGTCCAGGGAGTCGTGGTAGAAGGCCGACAGGGCGCCGACCACACCGCACATCACCGCCATCGGGTGAGCGTCGCGGCGGAAGCCGTTGAAGAACGTCTTGAGCTGTTCGTGAACCATGGTGTGGTTCTTGACGGTGCTGACGAACTGGGCTTTCTGCTCGGCATTGGGGAGTTCGCCGTTGAGCAGCAGGTAGCAGGTCTCGAGGTAGTCGGACTGTTCGGCCAGTTGTTCGATGGGATAGCCGCGATGCAGCAGGATACCCTTGTCGCCGTCGATGTAGGTGATCTTCGACTCGCACGAGGCCGTTGCCATGAAACCAGGGTCGAAGGTGAAGTGACCAGTGGCCCCCAACCCGCGGACGTCGATTACATCAGGACCAACCGTGCCGGTTAAAATGGGCAGCTCGACGGGGGCAGTGCCCTCGATGACCAACTGCGCTTTTTTGTCAGCCATGTGGCCTCCTATTAATGCTTGAAATCATCAGACAGACCCCCCACGCAGGGCCCGCACCACTATAGAGGGATAAATTCAGATGTCAATTTGCCTAAAGGCTTGTTGAATCAGCTGTTCAAGCCTGATTTTTCCCGAAATTCTCGCCCATTTACGCCTTTTCCTCCTTAAAGGCAATGCGCTATTCGGGCTACCCCCTCACGTTGTCATGAGCAGCCTAACTGTCTATACTCGGCACCCGACCGCCAGGGGCTTGCAAGCCCGACCTGCTGGGGGTCGCCGTTCCCTGGGTGGTGGGTACCTGACCAGTACACTTACCAACAACTTTGCCCTGATTCGCTAGGGGCTCTTCAGTGTGAAAAAAGCCGTGAAAAGCCAACGACCTGTAAACCTAGACCTAAGGACCATCAAGCTTCCTGTCACCGCGTACACGTCCATCCTGCACCGTATCTCCGGCGTCATTCTGTTCATCGGCCTTGCCATCATGCTGTATGCACTGGGCAAGTCGCTGGGTTCGGAGGAAGGCTTCGGTGAAGTGAAGGCGTGTCTGACCAGCCCGCTGGCCAAGTTTGTGACCTGGGGCCTGTTGTCCGCCCTGCTTTATCACCTCGTGGCAGGTGTTCGTCACCTGATCATGGACATGGGTGTCGGCGAGACGCTGGAAGGCGGCAAGCTGGGCTCGAAAATCGTGATCGTCATCTCCGTGGTGCTGATCGTTCTGGTGGGAGTTTGGGTATGGTAACCAACGTCACGAACCTGTCGCGTTCGGGCCTCTATGACTGGATGGCGCAGCGCGTCTCGGCGGTCGTTCTCGCGGCTTACTTCATCTTCCTGATCGGCTACGTGGTCGCCCACCCAGGCATCGACTATGCCCAGTGGCATGCCCTGTTCTCCAACAACGCGATGCGGATCTTCAGTCTGCTGGCCCTCGTTGCCCTCGGCGCTCACGCCTGGGTTGGCATGTGGACCATTGCTACCGACTACCTGACGCCTATGTCGTTCGGCAAGTCGGCAACTGCGATTCGTTTCCTGTTCCAGGCGGTATGCGGCGTTGCGATGTTCGCTTACTTCGTCTGGGGTGTGCAGATTCTCTGGGGTATCTGATCCATGGCTAGCATTCCAACCATTTCTTTCGACGCCATCATCATCGGTGGCGGCGGCGCCGGCATGCGCGCAGCGCTGCAGCTGGCCCAGGGCGGTCACAAGACTGCCGTGGTCACCAAGGTCTTCCCGACCCGTTCGCACACCGTATCCGCCCAGGGCGGCATCACCTGCGCCATCGCTTCGGCCGACCCGAACGACGACTGGCGCTGGCACATGTACGATACCGTCAAGGGCTCGGACTACATCGGTGACCAGGACGCTATCGAATACATGTGCCAGGAAGGCCCGGCTGCGGTCTTCGAATTGGACCACATGGGCCTGCCGTTCTCGCGTACCGAAACCGGCCGTATCTACCAGCGCCCGTTCGGCGGCCAGTCCAAGGACTTCGGTAAAGGTGGCCAGGCTGCCCGTACCTGTGCCGCTTCCGACCGTACCGGTCACGCGCTGCTGCACACCCTGTACCAGGGCAACCTGAAAGCCGGTACCACCTTCCTCAACGAGTACTATGCCGTTGACCTGGTGAAGAACCAGGAAGGCGCCTTCGTCGGCGTGATCGCGATCTGCATCGAAACCGGCGAAACCATGTACATCAAGTCCAAGGCCACCGTTCTGGCCACTGGCGGTGCTGGCCGTATCTACGCCTCCACCACCAACGCCCTGATCAACACCGGTGACGGCATCGGCATGGCCCTGCGCGCCGGTGTTCCGGTGCAGGACATCGAGATGTGGCAGTTCCACCCGACCGGTATCGCCGGCGCCGGTGTACTGGTCACCGAGGGATGCCGCGGTGAGGGTGGTTACCTGATCAACGCCCACGGCGAGCGCTTCATGGAGCGCTACGCACCAAACGCCAAAGACCTGGCCGGCCGCGACGTGGTTGCCCGTTCCATGGTCAAGGAAATCATCGCTGGCAACGGCGTGGGCCCGAACAAGGACCACGTACTGCTGAAGCTGGATCACCTGGGCGAGGAAGTGCTGCACAGCCGTCTGCCAGGCATCTGCGAACTGTCCAAGACCTTCGCCCACGTTGACCCTGTCGTTGCGCCAGTGCCGGTCGTTCCGACCTGCCACTACATGATGGGTGGCGTTGCCACCAACATTCATGGCCAGGCCATCACCATGGACGAAGAAGGCAATGATCACATCATTCCTGGCCTGTTCGCCGTAGGTGAAGTGGCGTGCGTATCGGTTCACGGTGCAAACCGCCTGGGCGGCAACTCGCTGCTCGACCTGGTGGTATTCGGCCGTGCTGCCGGCCTGCACCTGGAGAAGGCGCTGAGCGACGGCATCGAGCACCTCGACGCCAGCGACACCGACATCGACGTTGCCCTGAATCGCCTGAACAAGCTCAACGAGCGCTCCACCGGCGAAGACGTAGCCAGCCTCAAGCGCGAATTGCAGAGCTGCATGCAGAACTACTTTGGTGTGTTCCGTACCGGCGAGTACATGCTCAAGGGTATCGAGCAACTGGCTGGCCTGCGTGAACGTATTGCCAACGTCAAGATCAACGACAAGTCCCAGGCCTTCAACACCGCGCGTATCGAAGCGCTGGAGCTGCAGAACCTGCTGGAAGTTGCCGAAGCTACCGCCATCGCGGCCGAAGCCCGTAAAGAGTCGCGCGGCGCTCACGCCCGTGAAGACTTCGAAGACCGTGACGACGAGAACTGGCTGTGCCACACCCTGTACTACCCGGGTGTCAAGCGCGTTGCCAAGCGTGGCGTCAACTTTGCGCCGAAGACCGTGCCGGCCTTCGAACCAAAAATCCGGACCTACTAAGGGTGGCTGCTATGTTGAAAGTCGAAGTTTATCGCTACAACCCCGACACCGACGCGGCCCCCAAGATGGAGTCGTTCGACGTCGATACCGGCGGCAAGGACCTGATGGTTCTGGATGTATTGGCGCTGATCAAGGAAAAGGACGAGGGCTTCTCGTACCGTCGCTCCTGCCGTGAAGGCGTGTGCGGTTCCGATGGCATGAACATGAACGGCAAGAACGGCCTGGCCTGCATCACCCCGCTGTCGGGCGTGGTCAAGGGCAACAAGCTGGTACTGCGTCCGTTGCCTGGCCTGCCGGTCATTCGTGACCTGGTCGTGGACATGAGCATCTTCTACAAGCAGTACGAGAAGGTGAAACCGTTCCTGCAGAACGATACGCCGCCTCCGGCCATCGAACGTCTGCAGTCGCCGGAAGACCGTGACAAGCTGGACGGCTTGTACGAGTGCATCCTGTGCGCGTGCTGCTCCACGTCCTGCCCGTCGTTCTGGTGGAACCCGGACAAGTTCCTGGGCCCCGCCGCGCTGTTGCAGGCCTACCGTTTCCTGGCCGACAGCCGTGACACCAAAACCCAGGAGCGCCTGGCGTCCCTGGATGACCCGTTCAGCGTATTCCGCTGCCGCGGGATCATGAACTGCGTCAACGTTTGCCCTAAAGGTCTCAATCCGACCAAGGCGATCGGCCACGTACGTAACATGCTGCTGCAAAGCGGCACCTGATACACGTTGTACCTGCAGTACGCCGACGTGCGGGTGTAACACCCGCACCGAGGTAAAACCCGAACGGGGCTCACAAAGCCCCTGTTCATTACCTATGAAGATGAGACCAGCAGGGGCTTTCCGGGCTGGTACCCGGAAAATCAGCAGGATCCAGGTGGCGTGGTTCAGTCGCTGTTTTCGGACCGTTCCAGGTTTTCATGGCTCTCGCCGATCAGTCCCCTAATCGAGGGTGACCAAGCATGCAAGAAAGCGTGATGCAGCGCATGTGGGAAAGCGCCCACCTTTCAGGTGGTAACGCTGCATATGTGGAAGAGCTCTACGAACTCTACCTGCACGACCCTAACGCTGTGCCAGAAGAGTGGCGCACCTACTTCCAGAAGTTGCCCGCCGACGGCAGCACCGCTACCGACGTATCGCACTCCACGATCCGCGATCATTTCGTACTGCTGGCAAAGAACCAGCGCCGCGCCCAGCCGGTATCTGCCGGGAGCGTGAGCAGTGAACACGAGAAGAAGCAGGTTGAAGTGCTGCGACTGATCCAGGCCTATCGTATGCGCGGCCATCAGGCTGCCAAGCTCGACCCCTTGGGGTTGTGGCAGCGCCCTGCGCCCGTAGACCTGTCGATCAATCACTACGGCTTGACCAATGCCGATCTTGATACGACCTTCCGTGCCGGCGACCTGTTCATCGGCAAAGAGGAGGCGAGCCTACGCGACATCCTCGATGCGCTCCAGAAGACATATTGTCGCACCATTGGCGCCGAGTTCACCCACATCGTCGATTCCGAGCAGCGCAGCTGGTTCCAGCAGCGCCTGGAAAGCGTGCGTGGCCGTCCTGAATTCTCCGCCGACGTGCAGTCCCACCTGCTCGAGCGCGTCACTGCAGGCGAAGGCCTGGAGAAATACCTGGGTACCAAGTACCCGGGCACCAAGCGTTTCGGCCTGGAAGGTGGCGAAAGCCTGATCCCGATGCTGGACGAAATGATCCAGCGCTCCGGCTCCTACGGCACCAAAGAAGTCGTCATCGGCATGGCCCACCGTGGTCGCCTGAACGTGCTGGTCAATACCTTCGGCAAGAACCCGCGCGAGCTGTTCGACGAGTTCGAAGGCAAGAAGATGAACGAGCTGGGCTCCGGTGACGTGAAGTATCACCAGGGCTTCTCTTCTAACGTGATGACCCCAGGCGGCGAAGTCCACCTGGCCATGGCGTTCAACCCGTCTCACCTTGAAATCGTGTCGCCTGTGGTCGAAGGCTCGGTGCGCGCCCGTCAGGACCGCCGCAACGACAGCGTTGGCGACAAGGTGCTGCCTATCTCCATCCACGGCGACGCGGCCTTCGCAGGCCAGGGCGTGGTGATGGAAACCTTCCAGATGTCGCAGACCCGCGGTTTCAAGACCGGCGGTACCGTGCACATCGTGATCAACAACCAGGTTGGCTTCACCATCAGCAACCCGCTCGATGCGCGCTCGACCGAGTACGCCACCGACGTGGCCAAGATGATTCAGGCGCCGATCCTGCACGTCAATGGCGACGATCCGGAAGCCGTGTTGTTCGTCACCCAGCTGGCCGTCGACTACCGCATGCAGTTCAAGCGTGACGTGGTCATCGATCTGGTTTGCTACCGTCGCCGCGGTCACAACGAGGCCGACGAGCCCAACGGCACCCAGCCGCTGATGTACCAGCAGATCACCAAGCAGCGCACCACCCGCGAGCTGTACGCCGAAGCCCTCATCCAGGCAGGCCGCATCGACGCCGAGCGCGCCCAGTCCAAGATCGACGACTACCGCAGTGCGCTGGACAACGGCCTGCATGTGGTCAAGAGCCTGGTCAAGGAGCCGAACCGCGAGTTGTTCGTGGACTGGCGCCCCTACCTGGGTCACGCCTGGACGGCTCGCCACGACACCCGCTTCGACCTCAAGACCCTGCAGGAGCTGTCGGCAAAACTGCTGGAGCTGCCTGAAGGTTTCGTGGTCCAGCGTCAGGTCGCCAAGATCTACGAAGATCGCCAGAAGATGCAAGCCGGTGGCCTGCCGATCAACTGGGGCTACGCCGAAACCATGGCCTACGCCACGCTGCAGTTCGAAGGGCACCCGATCCGCATGACCGGCCAGGACATCGGACGCGGCACCTTCTCCCACCGTCACGCGGTGCTGCACAACCAGAAGGACGCCAGCACCTACGTACCGCTGAAGAACCTGTACCCGGGCCAGCCACGCTTCGAACTGTACGACTCCTTCCTGTCCGAGGAAGCGGTGCTGGCATTCGAGTACGGCTACTCCACCACCACGCCGAACGCGTTGGTGATCTGGGAAGCTCAGTTCGGCGACTTCGCCAACGGTGCGCAAGTGGTGATCGACCAGTTCATCACCAGTGGCGAGCACAAGTGGGGCCGTCTGTGCGGCTTGACCATGCTGTTGCCGCACGGTTATGAAGGCCAGGGCCCAGAGCACTCCTCGGCGCGCCTGGAGCGTTACCTGCAGCTATGTGCAGAGCAGAACATCCAGGTCTGTGTGCCGACCACGCCGGCGCAGATCTATCACCTGCTGCGTCGTCAGGTCATTCGCCCGCTGCGCAAGCCGCTGATCGTGCTCACGCCCAAGTCGCTGCTGCGTCACAAGCTCGCCGTCTCGACGCTCGAAGACCTGGCGGAAGGTTCGTTCCAGACCGTCATTCCGGAAATCGACACCCTCGATCCGGCCAAGGTCGAGCGCCTGGTGCTGTGCGGTGGCAAGGTCTACTACGACCTGCTGGAAAAACGTCGTGCCGAAGGCCGCGAAGACATTGCGATCGTGCGTATCGAGCAGTTGTATCCGTTCCCGGAAGACGACCTGGTCGAAATCCTGGCGCCGTACACCAACCTCAAGCACGCGGTCTGGTGTCAGGAAGAGCCGATGAACCAGGGCGCCTGGTACAGCAGCCAGCACCACATGCGTCGTATCCTGGGCCGCCACAACAAGGCGCTGAACCTGGAATACGCCGGTCGCGAAGCTTCTGCCGCGCCAGCCTGTGGTTACGCTTCCAAGCACGCCGAACAGCAGGAACGACTGCTGCAAGACGCGTTCACCGTTTAACGCCTTCGCGCATCTGAAACCGAATTTAAGGAAACACTGATAATGGCTATCGAGATCAAAGCCCCAACCTTCCCGGAATCGGTTGCCGACGGCACCGTTGCCACCTGGCACAAGCAGCCAGGCGACGCCGTCAAGCGGGACGAGCTGATCGTCGACATCGAGACCGACAAGGTCGTGCTGGAAGTGCTGGCCACTGCCGACGGCGTGTTGGGTGACATCGTCAAGGGCGAGGGCGATACCGTCCTGTCCGACGAAGTGCTGGGTTCGATCGTGGAGGGCGGCGCTGCTGCCGCTGCACCTGCTGCTGCGCCTGCCCAGGCCGCCGCACCGGCCGCCGCCGCTGCCGACGCCGGTGAAGACGACCCGGTCGCTGCCCCTGCTGCGCGCAAGCTGGCAGAAGAAAATGGCATCGACCTGGCCAGCGTGTCGGGTACCGGTAAAGGCGGTCGCGTGACCAAGGAAGATGTGGTCGCCGCCGTTGCCAATAAAAAGTCGGCGCCTGCCCCGGCGGCCAAGCCTGCCGCTGCAGCACCGGCACCGGTCGTGACCGCCGCTGGCGATCGTACCGAGAAGCGTGTGCCGATGACCCGTCTGCGCGCCAAGATCGCCGAGCGCCTGGTCGAAGCCCAGTCCAACATGGCCATGCTGACCACCTTCAACGAAGTCGACATGACCGAAGTCATGGCCCTGCGTTCGAAGTACAAGGACCTGTTCGAGAAGACCCACAACGGCGTGCGCCTGGGCTTCATGTCGTTCTTCGTCAAGGCTGCGACCGAAGCGCTCAAGCGCTTCCCGGCTGTCAACGCCTCGATCGACGGTAACGACATCGTCTACCATGGTTACGCGGACGTCGGTGTAGCGGTCTCCAGCGACCGTGGCCTGGTGGTCCCGGTACTGCGCAACGCCGAGTCCATGAGCCTGGCCGAAATCGAGAACGGTATCGCCACCTTCGGCAAGAAAGCCCGTGACGGCAAGCTGGCCATCGAAGAAATGACCGGCGGCACCTTCACCATCACCAACGGTGGTACCTTCGGTTCGATGATGTCGACGCCGATCGTCAACCCACCACAAGCCGCGATCCTGGGCATGCACAACATCATCCAGCGCCCGATGGCCATCAATGGCCAAGTGGTGATTCGCCCGATGATGTACCTGGCGCTGTCCTACGATCACCGCCTGATCGACGGCAAGGAAGCGGTGACCTTCCTGGTGACCATCAAGAACCTGCTGGAAGATCCGTCCCGCCTGCTGCTGGACATCTAATCGCGCAGCTGTAAGCTGCGAGCGACAGGCTTCAGATCGAAGCCTGTCTGTCTTGCGGCTTGCAGCGGCCGCTTGAGCTAACAAGGAATCTTTTATGACCCAGAAATTCGACGTGGTAGTGATTGGTGCCGGTCCTGGCGGCTATGTAGCTGCTATCAAGGCCGCCCAACTTGGTCTGAAGACTGCCTGCATCGAGAAGTACACCGACGCCGAGGGCAAGCTGGCCCTGGGCGGCACTTGCCTCAACGTAGGCTGCATTCCTTCCAAGGCGCTGCTGGACAGCTCTTGGAAATACAAGGAAGCCAAAGAGAGCTTCAACGTCCACGGTATCTCCACTGGCGAAGTGAAGATGGACGTACCGGCGATGGTTGGCCGCAAGGCAGGCATCGTCAAGAACCTGACCGGCGGTGTCGCCACCCTGTTTAAGGCCAACGGCGTGACCTCCATCCAGGGCCACGGCAAGCTGCTGGCGGGCAAGAAGGTCGAAGTGACCAAGGCTGACGGCACCAGCGAAGTCATCGAAGCGGATAACGTCATCCTGGCTTCCGGCTCGCGCCCGATCGACATTCCGCCGGCCCCGGTCGACCAGAATGTGATCGTCGACTCCACCGGCGCCCTGGAATTCCAAGCCGTGCCCAAGCGCCTTGGCGTGATCGGTGCTGGCGTGATCGGCCTGGAACTGGGTTCGGTATGGGCGCGTCTGGGCGCAGAAGTGACCGTACTCGAAGCCCTGGACACCTTCCTGATGGCTGCCGACACCGCCGTCTCCAAGGAAGCCCAGAAGGTTCTGACCAAGCAAGGCCTGGACATCAAGCTGGGTGCGCGCGTCACCGGTTCCAAGGTCAACGGCGACGAAGTCGAAGTGACCTACACCAACGCCGAAGGCGAGCAGAAGATCACCTTCGACAAGCTGATCGTTGCGGTGGGCCGCCGTCCAGTGACCACCGACCTGCTGGCTGCCGACAGCGGTGTGAACATCGACGAGCGTGGCTACATCTACGTCGATGACCAGTGCGCGACCAGCGTGCCGGGCGTCTACGCCATCGGTGACGTGGTGCGTGGCCTGATGCTGGCGCACAAGGCCTCGGAAGAGGGCATCATGGTCGTCGAGCGCATCAAGGGTCACAAGGCCCAGATGAACTACGACCTGATCCCATCGGTCATTTACACCCACCCGGAAATCGCATGGGTCGGCAAGACCGAACAGTCCTTGAAGGCCGAGGGTGTTGAGGTTAACGTGGGCACCTTCCCGTTCGCGGCCAGCGGCCGTGCGATGGCGGCCAACGACACCGGTGGTTTCGTCAAGGTCATCGCCGATGCCAAGACCGACCGCGTACTGGGTGTGCACGTGATTGGCCCATCGGCTGCCGAACTGGTACAGCAGGGCGCAATCGCAATGGAATTCGGCACCAGTGCCGAGGATCTGGGCATGATGGTCTTCAGCCATCCAACCCTGTCCGAAGCGTTGCACGAAGCAGCGCTGGCGGTGAATGGCGGTGCCATTCACGTCGCCAACCGTAAGAAGCGTTAATCATAAGAAACCACGGCGGGCTGCCCGTCGTGAGTCTTGCGTGCATGACTCACCGCGGAAAGTCCGCCGGACCGGATCACATGGGATAACCCGGGGTCAACGGTCACAGGTGGTGCGGCGCCAGTGATGGCGCAGCGCCGAAGCGCAGTACCTAACGAAGACGGTAAAAAGCATGAATCTTCACGAGTATCAGGGTAAGCAGCTGTTCGCTGAGTACGGCCTGCCAGTTTCCAAGGGTTTCGCGGTCGATACCCCTGAAGAAGCGGCAGAAGCCTGCGACAAGATCGGCGGGAACGAGTGGGTCGTCAAAGCCCAGGTTCACGCTGGTGGTCGCGGCAAAGCGGGCGGCGTCAAGCTGGTTCGCAGCAAGGAAGACGCCAAGGCGTTCGCTGCACAGTGGTTGGGCAAGAATCTGGTCACCTACCAGACCGATGCCAACGGTCAACCCGTCTCCAAGATTCTGGTCGAATCCTGCACCGACATCGCCAAAGAGCTGTACCTGGGCGCTGTGGTCGATCGCTCGAGCCGCCGCATCGTGTTCATGGCCTCCACCGAAGGTGGCGTGGACATCGAGAAAGTCGCTCACGACACACCTGAAAAAATCCTCAAGGCCACTATCGATCCACTGGTCGGCGCTCAGCCGTTCCAAGGTCGCGAGCTGGCGTTCCAGCTGGGTCTGGAAGGCAAGCAAGTGCAACAGTTCGCCAAGATCTTCGTGGGCCTGGCCAAGCTGTTCAAGGATCACGATCTGGCCCTGCTGGAAGTGAACCCGCTGGTGATCAAGGCCGACGGCGACCTGCACTGCCTCGATGCCAAGATCAACATCGATGCCAACGCCATGTACCGTCAGCCCAAGCTGAAAACCTTCCACGACCCGTCCCAGGACGATGCCCGTGAAGCCCACGCTGCCAAGTTCGAACTGAACTACGTTGCCCTGGAAGGCAACATCGGCTGCATGGTCAACGGTGCTGGCCTGGCCATGGGTACCATGGACATCGTCAACCTGCATGGCGGCAAGCCAGCCAACTTCCTCGACGTGGGCGGCGGTGCTACCAAGGAACGCGTTACCGAAGCGTTCAAGATCATTCTGTCCGACAGCAATGTCGCGGCCGTTCTGGTCAACATCTTCGGCGGCATCGTTCGCTGCGACATGATTGCCGAAGGCATCATCGGTGCTGTGAAGGAAGTCGGCGTGAAGGTGCCGGTCGTCGTTCGCCTTGAAGGCAACAACGCCGAACTGGGCGCTAAAGTACTGGCAGAAAGCGGTTTGAACATCATTGCTGCAACCAGCCTGACCGACGCTGCTCAACAAGTTGTCAAAGCTGCGGAGGGCAAGTAATGAGCGTCCTGATCAATAAAGACACCAAAGTCATCTGCCAGGGCTTCACCGGCTCGCAGGGTACTTTCCACTCCGAACAAGCCATCGCCTACGGCACCAAGATGGTCGGCGGCGTCACTCCAGGCAAGGGTGGCACCACCCACCTGGGCCTGCCGGTGTTCAACACCGTCAAGGAAGCCGTTGAGGCGACCGGCGCCGATGCTTCGGTCATCTACGTACCAGCGCCGTTCTGCAAGGACTCGATCCTGGAAGCAGCGTTTGGCGGCATCAAGCTGATCGTGTGCATTACCGAAGGCATTCCGACCCTGGACATGCTGGACGCCAAGGTCAAGTGCGACGAGCTGGGCGTGACCCTGATCGGCCCTAACTGCCCAGGCGTCATCACGCCGGGCGAGTGCAAGATCGGCATCATGCCGGGTCACATTCACTTGCCAGGCAAGGTCGGTATCGTGTCGCGCTCCGGCACCCTGACCTACGAAGCTGTCAAGCAGACCACCGACGCCGGCTTCGGCCAGTCGACCTGTGTCGGCATCGGCGGTGACCCGATCCCGGGCTCCAACTTCATCGACATCCTGAAGCTGTTCCAGGAAGACCCGAAGACTGAAGCGATCGTCATGATCGGTGAGATCGGCGGTTCGGCTGAAGAAGAAGCCGCAGCCTACATCAAGGCCAACGTCACCAAGCCTGTCGTTTCCTACATCGCCGGTGTTACCGCACCTGCGGGCAAGCGCATGGGCCACGCTGGCGCCATCATTTCGGGCGGCAAGGGCACTGCAGACGAGAAGTTCGCAGCCCTGCAGGACGCAGGTGTCAAAACCGTACGTTCGCTGGCTGACATCGGCAAGGCCTTGGCCGAGCTGACCGGTTGGGAAGTGAAGAAGTAATATTGCTGCACCCCCCACGCGCACAGAGGCCACCTTCGGGTGGCCTTTGTCGTATAGGGGCGCCGATTAATCTCGTGAAGATGTGCTCGTCAGGTCAGGGGGCCAAACGGATTAGGTTTTCTCGATAGCTGTGATAGGAATTTTCGTACATACACCCTGTTCAACCAGCGGATAATACCGATCGTCCCGTTCACGCAGACGACAATGACGTACGCACATCGGACAACACGCACTGTGCCAGTGCGTTTGAAGGGTAAACCGGTTAATCTACGCGACTATTTTGTGCCCGTGCCCCAAAAGGGAACGACACGCTAAACGGGTCTGGCCTACCAAGCCGGGCAGCATTTCCCTCACCCATGGGGAAATCCCCTCACGAATCCCGATTTCAGCAGTGTGGTACTACCTCAAATGAAAGTTCTCAAAGGCCAGGATATCCTGGCGCTTGGCTTTATGACGTTCGCGCTTTTCGTAGGCGCTGGCAATATCATCTTTCCGCCCATCGTCGGCCTGCAATCCGGCCCGCACGTGTGGATGGCTGCGCTGGGCTTTTTGGTCACGGCGGTGGGGCTGCCTGTGATCACCGTGGTCGCCCTGGCCAAGGTCGGCGGCGGCATGGATGCGCTGAGCAGCCCGATCGGCAAGTTCTTTGGTGGCCTGCTGGCCGCCGTTTGCTACCTGTCGGTAGGCCCCTTGTTCGCAACACCGCGTACCGCGACGGTATCGTTCGAAGTGGGTGTAGCGCCGTTGACGGGTGAAAGCCCGCTGGCGCTGTTCATCTACAGCCTGGTCTACTTCATCGTGGTGTTGGCGGTGTCGATGTACCCTGGCAAGCTGCTGGACACCGTGGGTCGGTTCCTGGCACCGCTCAAGATCATCGCGCTGGCCGTGCTTGGCATCGCGGCCTTCGCCTTGCCAGCGGGCACCATTGGAGAGGCGCAGCCTGCCTATGCTGCTGCCGCGTTCTCCAAGGGCTTCTCCGATGGCTACCTGACCATGGATACGCTCGGGGCGCTGGTATTTGGCATCGTCATCGTCAACGCCATCCGCTCGCGCGGCGTGGAGTCGCCCAAGTTGATCACTCGCTATGCCATCATTGCCGGGTTGATTGCCGGTGTTGGCCTGGCGCTGGTGTATATCAGCTTGTTCCGCCTGGGCGCCGGTAGCCACGAAATCGCGGCAGGGGCCAGCAACGGGGCGGCTGTGCTGCACGCCTATGTGCAACATACCTTCGGCTCGTTGGGCAGCGGCTTCCTGGCCGTGTTGATCGCACTGGCGTGCCTGGTGACTGCCGTGGGCTTGACCTGCGCGTGTGCCGAGTACTTCAGCCAGATCCTGCCGTTGTCCTACCGCGCGCTGGTCGTGATCCTGGCAGGCTTCTCGCTGCTGGTGTCCAACCTCGGGCTGACCAAGCTGATCATGTTCTCGATCCCTGTGCTCACCGCCATCTACCCGCCGTGCATCGTCGTGGTGGGGCTGAGCTTCGTGAACGAGCTGTGGAACTCGCCAACGCGCATCCTCGGCCCGGTGATGCTGGTCTCGTTGCTGTTCGGCATGGTAGATGCCGTCAAAGGTAGCGACATTGCCCACGTGCTCCCGGACTTCATGGCTCACTTGCCCTTGAGCGATCAGGGCCTGGCTTGGCTGGTGCCGTCGGTGGTGACCTTGGCGGGTGCAGTGGTATGCGATCGCATGCTCGGCAAGCCCCGCCAGGCCATGGCATGAGTTGCTAAGCCCAGGGTGCGGCATCGGCCACAAGCCACGAGATGCTGGACCCACTGCTTGGCACTGCAAGCCCCGCATTCGCAAGGATGCGGGGCTTTTGTTCATATGCACCTTGGCAAACGTCGCAAGCGAGCCGCCTTGGAAATTATTCGCCGGAGTTCGCGTGCCTTTTGCGGCTTGCCAGCGTCGAAAGACGGTCTTTATGCTTTCGGCACATGGCACCTACGGATCTCTGCATGAACTTCATCCTGAGCAACCTCAATAACCTCATAGCGGCATGCTGGTTCGTGCTGTGCTGGGGCGGCTATACGCGCTATGCCATCTGGAAGGGGCGGGACACCGCATGCTTGGCCAGCGTGTTGCATTTATACCGTGAAGACTGGATGCGCAGGATGCTGCTGCGTGACAACCGCATTGCCGATGCCAGCGTCATCGGCAACCTGGAACGCAACGCCTCCTTTTTCGCCTCCAGCACCCTGATCATCCTGGCGGGTATCTTGACTGTGCTGGGGGCTTCCGACCGCGCGCTGTCGTTGCTGGCGGATTTACCGCTGGTGCAGCAGGCATCCCAGGGCATGTCGGAGATCAAGTTGCTGTGCCTGGCCACGGTGTTCGTGTATGCCTTCTTCACGTTCAGCTGGTGCATGCGTCAATACAACTTCGCTGCCGTACTGGTGGGCTCGGCGCCCATGATCGGCGAGCGTCAGGTAAGCGAACTAGAGCGCAAGGCCTTTGCCTTGAGGGCGGCCAGGGTGCTGTCATTGGCGGCCAACCAATTCAACTTCGGGCTGCGCGCTTATTACTTCGGCATGGCCATGTTGAGCTGGTTTATCAACCCCTGGTTGTTCATGGCGGTAAGTGTAGGGGTTGTGCTGATCCTTTATCGCCGCGAGTTCCATTCAGACGTGCTTGACGTCATGGTGTTCACCCCCACCGAAAGTTCGACAGGCGAGTTGCACGCCCCACAGTCCACGTTGCCTAACTGAAACGATTAGTCCACGAATGACAGGCATAAAAAAACCCGACAATGTCGGGTTTTTTGTTCGGTTCGATTACTGCTTGGCAGGATCGGCCGGCGTAGTGGTGGTCGCTGGCGTGGCTGGGGCAGCCTCTTCGGCAGCCTTGCGATTGGCTTCGGCCTGGTCTTGGGCAGCTTCGGCGTTTTCCTTGGCGGCTTCGTTCATCTTGTCCTGTGCGTCACCCATCTTCTCCTGGGCTTCTTCACGGTGTTCTTGTGCGTCCTGGGCTTTGTCTTCGCTCGCTTTATCGCAAGCAGCCAGGCCCATGGCAGCAGCCAGCATCAGAGCAAAAGCAAATGGTTTACGCATGAGGGTGTCTCTCCTTGGTGGAATAAGTTGACTTGATGCTTCGAGTCGGGCCCTGCTGGATTAGTTCCACCGTCATTACGCAGATATTAAATATCTTGAAACTGAACTTCCGGCCATGGCGATTGTTTCGCACTAAGGCGGGTTAACGGCCGCGGGCAACTGCAACTCCGCCAGTATGGCAGTGCACGGCAGGTACGCACATGCACGTCTTTTCGTTGCGTCAGTATCCGTACCCGTCTGAACCTGGAAACGATACACCGCCTGCGGCAAGCAGGGCGGCCAAGCAGCTTGCCACGACCTGCTCGGATTTGAAGATCGAATCGGGCAAGCCCTTGAAATCAATTCGGCAGCCCCCATCTGCATGACATCCGCCGCCAACGCAGCCATCCATGCCGCTTGGCGACCACTGTCATCTGATCGGAGTTTGAAGAACATGAGCGTGGAGACTCAAAAAGAAACGCTGGGCTTCCAGACCGAGGTGAAGCAACTGCTGCACCTCATGATCCATTCCTTGTACTCGAACAAGGAGATCTTCCTGCGCGAACTGATCTCCAACGCCTCCGACGCCTCCGATAAGCTGCGTTTCGAGGCGCTGGCAAAGCCCGAACTGCTCGAAGGCGATGCGGACCTGAAGATTCGACTGAGCTTCGACAAGGAGGCCGGTACGGTCACCCTCGAGGACAACGGCATCGGCATGAGCCGCGACGACGTCATCGCTCACCTGGGTACCATTGCCAAATCCGGCACTGCCGACTTCATGAAGAACCTCACCGGCGATCAGAAGAAAGACTCGCACCTGATCGGTCAGTTTGGCGTGGGCTTCTACTCGGCATTCATCGTGGCTGATCAGGTCGATGTCTACAGCCGTCGCGCGGGCCAGCCCGCCAGCGAAGGCGTGCACTGGTCGTCCAAGGGCGAGGGCGAGTTTGAAGTCGCGACCATCGACAAGCCTGAGCGCGGTACCCGCATTGTTCTGCACCTGAAAAAGGACGAGCTGGAATTCGCCGATGGCTGGCGCCTGCGCAACGTGGTCAAGAAGTACTCCGATCACATTGCCCTGCCAATTCAGTTGCCCAAGGAACAGACAGCAGCCGAAGGCGAAGAGCAGCCAGCCCAAGAGTGGGAAACCGTCAACCGTGCAAGCGCCCTGTGGACCCGTCCGCGTACCGAGATCAAGGACGAGGAATATCAGGAGTTCTACAAGCACATCGGCCATGACTTCGAAAACCCGTTGGCCTGGAGCCATAACAAGGTCGAAGGCAAGCTTGAATACAACTCGCTGCTGTACGTGCCTGCCCGCGCCCCGTTCGACCTGTACCAGCGTGAAGCGCCGCGTGGCTTGAAGCTGTACGTTCAGCGCGTGTTCATCATGGATCAGGCCGAGTCGTTCCTGCCGCTTTACCTGCGCTTCATCAAGGGTGTGGTGGATTCCAACGACTTGTCGCTGAACGTGTCGCGGGAAATCCTGCAGAAAGACCCGATCATCGATTCGATGAAGACCGCGTTGACCAAGCGCGTGCTGGACATGCTCGAAAAACTGTCCAAGAACGAGCCAGAGCAGTACAAGAGCTTCTGGAAGAACTTCGGTCAGGTGTTGAAAGAGGGCCCGGCCGAAGACTTTGCCAACAAGGAAAAGATCGCTGGCCTGTTGCGCTTCGCGTCTACCCACGACGAAAGCGGCGAGCAGAGCGTGTCGCTGGCCGACTACCTGGCCCGCGCCAAGGAAGGGCAGGACAAGATCTACTACCTCACCGGCGAGTCCTACGCGCAGGTCAAGAACAGCCCGCACCTCGAAGTCTTCCGCAAGAAAGGCATCGAAGTGTTGCTGCTGACCGACCGCATCGACGAGTGGCTGATGAGCTACCTGAACGAATTCGACGGCAAGGCGTTCGTGGATGTGGCCCGTGGCGATCTGGATCTAGGCAAACTGGATACCGAAGAAGACAAAAAGGCCCAGGAAGAAGTCGCCAAGGATAAGGAAGGCCTGGTAGAGCGCCTGAAAAGCGCATTGGGCGAAAACGTCGCCGAGGTCCGCGTCTCCCATCGCCTGACGGATTCGCCAGCCATTCTGGCCATCGGCGAGCAGGACCTGGGGCTGCAGATGCGCCAGATTCTGGAAGCCAGCGGCCAGAAAGTGCCCGATTCCAAGCCCATCTTCGAGTTCAACCCGACCCACCCGCTGATCGAGAAGCTCGATCACGAACAGAGCGAGGACCGCTTCGCCGAGCTGTCGCACATTCTGTTCGACCAGGCCGCGCTGGCAGCCGGTGACAGTCTGAAAGATCCCGCAGCCTACGTGCGGCGCCTGAACAAGCTGTTGGTCGAGTTGTCTGCTTGAATTGACGTATGGCTAAAGCCCGCTTCGGCGGGCTTTTTTCATGGTGCAGCCTTAAGGAGTACAGCATGAGCAAGGTAGTCGTCGAATCCCTGGTCCATCACCTGTCCGGCAAGACCTTCGAGAGCCGTTTGGCCTATGAGCCCGGCGCCTTGGGTCGGCCTGGCCTGGTGATGGCGCCCAACTGGATGGGCGTGACCGAAGGGGCCGAGCGCATCGCCAAGGAAGTGGCAGCGCAAGGTTATGTGGTGCTGCTCGTCGATCTCTATGGTCAGACCGTTCGCCCGGCGAATGCCGATGAGGCGGGCGCTGCAATGATGCCGCTCAAAGAAGACCGCGCCGAGTTGCGCAGGCGCATGGAAGACGCCCTTGCCCAGTTGCTGGGCCAGTCCAAGGCGCCGCTGAGCCCCGGCAAGGTGGCGACCTTCGGGTTCTGCTTCGGGGGATGCTGTGCGCTCGAACTGGCGCGCGCGGGGGCTGATCTGCGAGCAGCGATCTCCTTCCATGGCACACTGGACACGCCTGATCCTGAGGATGCCAAACGCATCAAGGGCTCGGTCCTGGTGCTGCATGGCGCATCCGACCCCTTGGTGCCCCAAGAGCAGCTCCCGGCGTTCGAAAATGAAATGAACGCCGCCAAAGTCGATTGGCAACTGGTGAGCTATGGCGGTGCGGTGCATTCGTTCACTGACCCGGATGCCAACGTGCCTGGCAAGACGCAGTACGACCGGCGCACCTCCGAGCGGGCCTTCCGCGCAATGCACAACCTGCTGGCCGAGGTATTCCAGCGCTAGCGCGCACGTGACCGGAGCGATTGCCAGCGCTGCGTTGATGGCAGGGCTGGCGAACCGCACGCTGCCCTTGCAGGTCTAGTAGGTTTGCCCCTTACAAGGAAGCCAACCATGATCGCCAGAGCACTGGCCTGCGTAGCGTTGACCGCCTGGCTTGGCCCAGGTGCCGAGGCCCGTGAATACCGCTACAGCGATGCGCACCTGCATTGCGTGGATTTCTTCCAGGAATCCGAAGGTATGCCGGCGCTGCTCAGGGCCATGGACGCTGCAGGCATCGATCAGTCGATGATCTCCGGCATCCCCGTTGCCAAGAAATGGCATGAAGACGAGCCCAAGCGCCCCCGCTATTACGCCGGCGACGATGCCGACGCCTATTGGTACAGTGCCACCGATACTTACGTGGCAGCGGCGCTGCAGCAGTTGTCGGGCGAACAGCGCAAGCGATTTCACCCCTTCCTGACCGGCTTCAATCCAGTCGACAAGAATGCCGTGAGCCATATCGAGCGCATGCTCGACCTTTATCCAGGCCTCTGGCAGGGTATCGGCGAGGTATTCACACGTCACGATGACCTGACGGCGTTGACCAGCGGTGAAACCCCGCGTGCCAACAACGAAGCCATGACGCGGGTCTATCACCTGGCCGCCGAGCGCGACCTGCCGGTGCTGTTGCATTCCAATATCACCTCCAAGCGCGAGCGTAACCCTTTGTACCTGGCCGAGATCGAAGAGCCCCTGCGCAATCATCCGCATACGCGCTTCATCTGGGCACACGCTGGCAGCAGCATGGAAATTCACCGGCACCAGACACAGATGGATTTTCTGCTGCCCGTGCTGACGCGATTGCTCGAAGATTACCCGAACCTGTATGTGGACCTGTCGTGGAGTGTGCTCAAGCCCTACCTGCTCGATGAGCAAGGCGTCCCACGCGAACCCTGGCTGGCGCTGGTAAAGCGGTATCCGACGCGGTTCATGCTGGGCTCGGATGTGGTCGGCCGCTTCGATAGCCTGGGGAAGGAGATGGACAGTTTCAGGTCATTTCTGGATGCCTTGCCCGAGGACGTGGCCAGGCGCGTGGCCAAGGACAACTTCCTGGCTGTACTGCCCAAGGGGAAATGACACAGGTCCCGTCGTGCCCCATGGGATCTTTTTTACAACGTAAATGAAAACGCCCCGAACCAGTCGGGGCGTTTTCTATTGGCGCGTCAGCGAATCACTTGCCTTCCCAGCGCTTGAGCACCAGGGTGGCGTTGGTGCCGCCGAAACCGAAGCTGTTGCTCATGACCGTATCGATCTTGGCATTTTCTTCGGTCTTGCGCAGGATTGGCAAGTCAGCGACCGCCGGGTCCAGTTCGTCGATGTTGGCCGAGCCGGCGATGAAGTTGTTCTCCATCATCAGCAGGCAGTAGATCGCCTCGTGTACACCGGCAGCCCCCAGGGAGTGACCGGACAAGCTCTTGGTCGAGCTGATCTTCGGTGCATTTTCGCCGAACACTTCACGAACGCCCTTCATTTCGGCAACGTCGCCCACTGGGGTAGAGGTGCCGTGGGTGTTCAGGTAGTCGATCGGGGTATCGACGGTCGACAGCGCCTGCTGCATGCAGCGGATGGCGCCTTCGCCGCTTGGGGCGACCATGTCATAGCCGTCGGAGGTGGCGCCATAGCCGACGATCTCGGCGTAAATCTTGGCGCCACGGGCCAGCGCATGTTCCAGCTCTTCGACCACCACCATGCCACCGCCACCGGCGATGACGAAGCCATCGCGGTCTGCGTCATAGGCACGCGAGGCCAGTTCCGGGGTTTCGTTGCGCTTGGTCGACAGGGCGCCCATGGCATCGAACAGGAACGACTGGCTCCAGTGCTCTTCTTCACCGCCGCCGGCGAACACGATGTCCTGCTTTCCCCACTGGATCTGCTCCAGTGCAGTACCAATGCAGTGGGCCGATGTAGCGCAGGCAGAAGAGATCGAGTAGTTGATGCCCTTGATCTTGAACGGCGTCGCCAGGCACGCCGAAACAGTGCTGCCCATGGTGCGAGTTACCCGGTAGGGGCCTACACGTTTGACGCCTTTTTCGCGCAGGGTATCCAGCGCTTCCATCTGGTTCAGGGTCGATGCACCACCGGAGCCGGCAACCAGGCCGGTACGCGGGCTGGAGACCTGCTCTTCGGTCAGGCCGGAGTCCTTGATGGCGTCCTGCATCGCCAGATAGGCGTAGGCAGCCGCATGCCCGACGAAACGGAAGACCTTGCGGTCGATCAGTTCCTCGAGATTGAGGTCGATGGAGCCGGAAACCTGGCTACGCAGCCCCATTTCCTTGTATTCCGGGTTGTAACGAATACCCGGACGGCTGTTGCGCAGGTTTTCGGTGACGGTAGCTTTGTCATTGCCCAGGCACGACACGATGCCCAGACCAGTGATAACGACGCGGCGCATGCGAATAACCCTTAGAAGTTGTCAGTGGAGGTGAACACGCCGACCCGCAGGCCTTCGGCGGTGTAGATCTCGCGGCCATCGACACTGACCGAACCATCGGCGATGGCCATGTTCAGCTTGCCTTTGAGCACGCGCTTGATGTGAATGTTGTAGGTGACGTTCTTGGCGGTGGGCAGCACCTGACCGAAGAACTTCACTTCACCGGAACCCAGTGCACGACCGCGGCCCGGCAGGCCTTGCCAGCCCAGGAAAAAGCCGACCAGCTGCCACATGGCATCGAGGCCCAGGCACCCTGGCATCACGGGGTCGCCTTCGAAATGGCAGGCAAAAAACCAAAGATCAGGATTGATGTCCAGCTCGGCGACCAATTCACCTTTGCCGTACTTGCCGCCTTCTTCACTGATGTGGGTGATGCGATCGACCATCAGCATGTTCGGCGCGGGCAGTTGCGCATTACCTGGGCCGAACAGCTCACCGCGACTGCAGCGCAGCAGGTCTTCCCGAGTAAAGGCGTGTTGTTTGGTCATGCGAGCTCCTCAATAACCCCCTGCGGCAGGGGATGAATCTTCCCGGCCGGCCCGTCACGCATTGCGAGCGGGTCGGCAGCCTACAGGTAGACTATTGCGTTGTAGTGAAAGTCACAGCGCACCTGTCGAAAGAAGTACAGGTGTGCACTGAAATGTCTATTTTCAGGTCCGAAAGGAGTCCTGTCCAGTGTTTAAGACTGCCGCACTTTAGCATTTATCGCCAGTCGCGGTTGCCTGTCCTGGCAGCCAGCGCGCCAGCACCTGCTGCAATTCACTGCGGCGCAGGGGTTTGCTCAGGTAGTCATCCATCCCTGCGGCAATACACCGTTCGCGGTCACCCTGCAACGCATTGGCGGTCAGGGCGATGATCGGTACGTGCGCGCCGTTTGTCAGCAGGCGCAATTGACGCGTGGCCTCGTAACCGTCCATGTAGGGCAGGCCACAGTCCATGAAAACGGCGGCGAAATGCTGCAGCCTGACCTGCTCCACGGCCTGCTGACCGTCATCGGCCGTGCTCACCTCAACGCCCAGGCTGCGCAACATGGCCTCGGTGACGTTCTGGTTGACGGCATTGTCTTCGACCAGCAATACCCTGGTGGGTTCGGTCCAGGCAAGCTGGCCGGGCGGCGCAACGTGGCGGGCCCGGCGCGTCAATGCTGGCAATGCCAGGGGCATCTCCAGCGTAAAGGTCGAGCCATGGCCTTCGAGGCTCTGGCCATGCAGGTGCCCACCCATGCGTTCGGCCAAGGTGCGCGCGATGGACAGGCCCAAGCCGGTGCCGCCGTAGCGACGGGAAATCGAGCTGTCGGCCTGCTGGAACGCGACGAACATCATCTCCAGGCGATCGTTGTCGATGCCGATACCCGTGTCCTGCACGCTGCAGGTCAGCCAGATGCGCTGCTCATCCATCACCTGCCAACGGGCCTCGACCCGCACCTGCCCCTGTTCGGTGAACTTCAGGGCATTACCGATCAGGTTCAGGAGAATCTGCCGGATCCGGGTAGGGTCGCCGTTCACCTGCAACTGGGCGGTGTTCTCGGCCAGGCTCAAGTCCAGCGTCAGCCCTTGTTGCTGCGCTGCATGCTGGAATGACTGGACGCAGTGGGTGATGAGCTCGCCGAGGTTGAAGTCGATGTGCTCGAGCTGCAAGGCCGCCCGTTCAATCCGCGAGAAATCGAGGATGTCATTGATGACCCGCAGCAGATGCCCCGTCGACTCGCTCGCCACTGCGGTGTAGTCGGCCTGCTCGCTGCTCATCGAGGTGGTTTCGAGCAATTGCAGCATGCCCAGTACACCGTTGAGCGGTGTGCGCAGCTCGTGGCTCATCATGGCCAGGAAATCGGACTTGGCGCGGTTGGCCTGCTCGGCCTCTTCGCGAGCCTGGATCAGCTCGGCAATGGCTGTCTTCTGCTCGGTACTGGCCTGCTCCAGCGCACGGGCCAGATTATTGATGTGCCGGGCCAGATGCCCCAGCTCGCTGTCGTCCACCACCGGAACGGGCGTATCGTAGTGACCCTGCTGGATGGCCTTGACGGCATGGCCCATGTCGCTGATGGGTTTGGCCAGGCTCAGGGCCAGGCGGCGAGCCAGCAGGAAGGTGAACAGCAGTGCGAACAACGCCAGCACGGCGGCCTTGATCACGATCTCCTGCTGACGCTGACTGAACGCATCGTCCGACATGCCGACGATGACCCGCCCCAGGTAGTCATCGCCAATAGCCGGGGCAGCCGCCAGGCCTTCCTGGAGGAAATCGCTTTCGAGTCGAATCTGTTGCAGACGAATCGGCGCCTGAAACACCTCCACCTGCTGGGCGCGGTTGGTGCTTTCGTCAGACTGCTCGACGTACACCAAAATATGGTTGCGGCTGTCCTGCACCTCCAGAAACCGCACGTGGGGAATGCTCAGGGTGGCGCGCATCAGGCCTTCGAGCACTTCATTGTTGCCTGAGATGACCCCGTATTCGGACGCGGGCGCAAGCTGGTTGGCAATCAATTGGCCGGTGTGGTTGAGCTCCTGACGCAAATCCTGGATGCGCACGAACGTGAAGAAGCTGATCAAAAGCAGCGTCAGCAGCAGCGCCGGGCCTAGGCTAATGATCTGTGTGCGCGTATGAATGTCCCAGTTCAGGCCCTTGGTCATGGGGTGCGCTCTCCAGCAGCCAGGGCTTGGGCAGCGGCGTCGGGATCAATGGGCTCCAGGCCCAGCGCCCGTGCCACCTGCTGATTGCCGCTGACCCCGAAATGAGCTGGGTAGAGGCTGCGGGGCCAGCGCGCAGGCGATTGCCCGAGCAGGCTGTCGAGCACGCTCAGCCAATCTTGCTGGTCGCTAAAGGTGCTGGCCAGCGCGCCGGCACGGACGAATCCGGCATTGGGGCCGATCAGGGCCATTTGACGGCCGTAACTGCTGAGCAACAGGTTTTTTGCTGTCTTGGAATTGTACAGGTCCGAATCATCGAGCCCGAGCAGCACGTCACTGCTGCCCAGAAGGTATTGCAAGGGGCGGCTGTCACGCGGGTCGGGCCAAGCCTGTGCCACGATCTCCAGGCCAAGCGGTTGCGCGGCACGGCGCAGCTCATCCAGCAGAAACCCACTGTGCTCACCGTACAGCACCCCGATGCGCCTGGCTTGCGGCAACAGGTAGCGGGTCAAGCGCAGTTGCCGATCCAGCGGCGGGTCGCTCCACAGCAAGGTGAGAAACCCGGGGCGTGACTTTCCCAGGCGCTGTTCCACCTGCACCCGGCTGACCCTCATGGCCAGTGCCGGGGGCCCGGCGGTTTGCGACAGGCGCCATTGCAGTGCCTCATCGTCCAGCAACACCAAGCGCAGGTCCAGGTCAAGCCGGCCCGGCGCAGGCAGCTCGCTGGCAGCCTGGAAATGCACGTGGTCATTGGGGCGTCGACTTTCCAGGGCAGCGATGAAGCTGCGGATGCCCGGCTGGTCCTGGGCGCCGACCAGCAGGATTTCGCTAGCGGACAACTGTCCCAATGGCCACAGCCATAGCACCAACAGGCGCAGCAACCGAACCATCAGAACTCCAGCTCCGCGCTCAGGCTCAGCCGATGCCGGCTGTCGTAGCGGTTCTGCACGGCCGTGGTGGGCTCATCATCCAGGCGTTGCTGCCACAGGGCTGCCAGTTCCAGGGTGCTCTCGTACACGCGCCAGCGCTTGGCCACGCGCAGGTCCAGGCGTTCGTAGCGGTACTGATTAAGGGCATCGTCTCCATAATAGAAAGCACCACTGGACCAGCCGTGGCCCCAGTCCCTCATCCAGCCGACTGAGCCGCTGTTGCTGGCGCTGAGGTTGCGGTCGGCAGGATTGCTGGCCCAGGCGTCGACATGGGCGAAGGTCAACCGCAGCCGGTCGCGCAGGGTAGGGCGCCAATCGAATTGGGCCTCGCTGCCGCTGAAGCGCGCGCGGTTCGCATTGCTGGCGATGTACTGGTTGTTCTTGAGCGGCTCGCTGATCATGCCGGTGATCTCATCAAAGAACACCTTCAGGTCCATGCTCAGGTCCAGATCGCTGAAGTAGCCGTTGTAGCCCAGCTCACGCGAGCGCATGTGCTCCTGCTCCAGGTCACCAGGGCCGCGGGTCTTGACGAAGTATTCGCCATGCTGCTGGCCAAAGGCGTAGGGCATCAGGTTCTTGACGGTGTAGCTCCAGTTGACGTTGTTTTCGAACATGTCAGGCGAACGTACCGCCTCGGAATAGACGGCGCGCAGGCCATGGCGCGGAGTGATCAGGTAATTGATCGCCAACCGTGGGGTAAGCGAGCTGCCAGAGAGCCGCGAATCCTCGAACATGGCGCCGCCCTGCACGATCCAGTGCTCGTCGGCTCGCCACTCCAGTTGCCCGAAAAGCCGCCAGGTCTGATCGTCCACGCTGCCATTGAAGTAGGTCTGCGAGTCGGCACGATCATAGCGATAGTTCATGCCGCTGAGCAGGCGCAGACTGTCGGTCAGGCTGTAGGTGTCCTGGATTTCCAGGTCATAGCGGGTTTCACGCGTGCTCTGGTCGACATCGCCGCACACCACGTCACTGCCGCCCTGGTTGTTCCACTGCTCCTTGATCGCATCGACCAGGGCCTGCTCCTGAGGGTTGCTGCTAGGGGGCGGGTTGTTCGCGCCGCGGGCTACCCGTTCGGCGTAATTGGGGTTCATTTGCCAGAGGCGGGTGAGTTCAGGGCTGAAGGACAACGCCGCGTCGCAGGCCCGCCACACTTGCTGGCGGTCGAAGTGCTGCGCCGAACCCTGGACGTACAGGCTGTGTTCAGCGGCAAAGTCGATGTTCCAGCGCACCGAGCCTGCATAGTCCATGGCCTTGACGTCGGCATCCTTGCCGCGCTGGGTCACGAACGGGAACACTGGCTGGTAGGTATAAGGCCGCTGGTTGGTGCCTTCCTTGGCGGCCAGTTGCCAGTCCAGTGTCTGGTCCTGCGCCAGGGCATGGCTGGCGCTCAGGTTCAAACGTGTGGCGCGGCGGCTGTCACGGTAGTGCTGGCCGAACTGGTCATGGTCGAACCCATCATCCTGCAGGCCCGAGATGGACAGACGCATATCGCCGTTGTCCCAGCCAAAGCCCTGGCTGGCATAGAAGTCGTCGATGCCGTTTTGCCCGCGCGTGACTTTCAGGCGCGTGCCGTGGCTGTCGGCAGGATTGCGGGTGAGGATGTTCACCACGGCCATCAGGGCATTGGCGCCATAGCTGACCGTGTTCGGCCCTCTGAACACCTCGATTCGGTCGATGTCTTCCAGCGCCAGCGGGATATCGCTCCAGTCCACCGTCGCCAGCCCGGCCCGATACACCGAGCGGCCGTCGATCAGCACCTGCATGCGGCGCGCTTCGTTGACGTTGCTGCCGTGGTAGTTGACGGTCGGTTGATTGCCGGCCAAATAGCCCACCATCATCCCTGGCACGAGCCTGAGCAGCTCGGGGATGTCACGCGCGCCACTGGCCCGGATCAAGGCGCCGTCGAGCACGGTCATGCTCCCTGGCACCGCAGCCGGAGATTGTTTGAGGCGTGTTGCAGTCAAAACCTGTGGCAGGTCGCTGTTGCCGATGAACAAGTCATCTGCCAGCGCAGGTGCACCGAGCAGGGCGGTCAACAGCAACAGCCGCGGGTAGGGAGGCGAGCCAGGGAGCACGGAGCGGCCTTGTATCGTGGGTAAACCGGCATGGTAAATGAACTTTGCCGTTTTGCCAGTGATCTGCGGCGGTATTGATGCTGGCCGATCAGTGGGCATGCACCTGGCCTGGGCGAGCAATGCCTGACCGGCCTTGGCGCAGGGCAGGTGACCCGTATAATGCGCCGGTCGCCATTTATTTTAGGTGTTAACGGATTGGATATGACTGATCAGCAACCTGTTGCAGTTCTGGGCGGCGGCAGCTTCGGCACGGCCGTGGCAAACCTGCTGGCACAGAACGGTGTGCCCGTGCGCCAATGGATGCGCGACCCGGCACAGGCCCAGGCGATGCGTGAGCATCGCGAGAACCCGCGCTACCTCAAGGGCATTGGGCTGCACGAGGGGGTAGAGCCGGTCAATGACCTGCTGGCCACGCTCCAGGCGTGCGACCTGATTTTCGTGGCCTTGCCCTCCAGTGCCTTGCGTAGCGTATTGGCGCCACATGCCGACCTGCTGCGTGGCAAAGGACTGGTCAGCCTCACCAAAGGGATCGAGGCCCAGACGTTCAAGCTGATGAGCCAGATCGTCGAGGAGATCGCCCCGCAGGCGCGCATAGGTGTGCTCTCCGGGCCCAACCTTGCCCGGGAAATTGCCGAGCACGCCCTGACTGCCACTGTGGTGGCCAGCGAAGACGAGCGCCTGTGCCAACAGGTGCAGGCTGTGCTGCATGGCAGGACCTTCCGCGTGTATGCCAGCAGTGACCGTTTTGGCGTGGAACTCGGTGGCGCCCTGAAGAACGTCTACGCCATCATCGCTGGCATGGCCGTGGCGCTGGGCATGGGCGAGAACACCAAGAGCATGTTGATCACCCGCGCACTGGCCGAGATGACCCGCTTTGCAGTCAGTCAGGGCGCCAACCCCATGACCTTCCTGGGCCTGGCCGGCGTGGGCGACCTGATCGTCACCTGCTCCTCACCCAAGAGTCGTAACTACCAGGTGGGCTACGCGCTCGGCCAAGGGCTGAGCCTGGATGAGGCGGTGAGTCGGCTGGGGGAAGTGGCAGAGGGCGTCAACACCCTCAAGGTACTCAAGGCCAAGGCCCAGCAGGCGCAGGTGTACATGCCCCTGGTCGCCGGCCTGCATGCCATCCTGTTCGAAGGCCGCACGTTGAATCAGGTGATCGAGCACCTGATGAGCGCCGAGCCGAAGACCGATGTCGATTTCATTTCCACCAGCGGCTTCAACTGAACCCTGATAACCCTGGCAAACGGCAAGGAGCGACACATGAACGATACCCCTGAACATGCCCAGCGCGAGTCCCTGATCCTGCGCGTGGTCTGGATGCTGGTTTTCCTGGTGGTCTGGCAATTGGCCGAGTTGCTGCTGGCCGGTCTGGTAGTAGTCCAGTTGATCTATCGACTGATCTACGGTGCGCCCAGCGCCAGCGTGATGGACGTTGGCGATAGCCTGAGCCAGTACCTGGCTCAGATCGGACGTTTCGGCACCTTCCATACCGATCAGAAGCCCTGGCCGTTTGCCGATTGGCCAGCACCACGTCCGGCGGACGGCGAGGCGCCCCATGTGGCGCGCGCACCTGCGCCTGCTGAACCTGACCGCGAGCCCAAGCTGTGAACCTGTGGGTGTTGCGCCACGGTGAAGCCGAGCCGCGAGCCACCCGCGATGCCGAGCGGCGCTTGACCGCGCGCGGTCACGAGCAGGTTCTGCACAGCGCTGCACACCTGGCAGGCAAGCCACTGCAGGCGATCATTGCCAGCCCTTATGTTCGGGCGCAGCAGAGCGCTGCGTTGGTCCATGAGGCATTGGGGTTTAGCGAGCCGGTACGCACGGTGCCGTGGCTGATGCCCGAGAGCGATGTGCAACACACGATCGGCCAGATTGAACGCCTTGGTCTGGATCACGTGCTGCTGGTCAGCCACCAGCCGTTGGTCGGCCACCTAGTCGGGTTGCTCGAGCACGGTCACCTGCAGCGGCCGGCCGCCATGGGCACGGCAAGCCTAGCGGAGCTAGAAGGGGATTGGCCCTTGGCGGGATTGATGTCGCTGCGCGCCTTGCACATGTCCTGCTGATTGCCTGCGCTGGCTACGTCATACAGGTTTGCAATGGAGGCAACTGGCATTTTTGTTAGTTGTTTCAATCGATTGCGACTTGCTAGCTTAGTCACAAAGAACAGGCATAAGGTTGGGTCGATGACGGGCGAAATGTTGAAATTGTTGTGCTCGCTGAACCTGCAAACCACCACGGAGAAGGTCGAGCAAGGCATCGCCCTGGACCACGCCCAGCACAGCTTGCTGCGGGAGGTCTCCGACGCCAAGTTCTATCACCTGATGCGCAAGATCGAGGCGAACACGGCGCTTGAGGAAGGTCGACGTCAGCAAGCCGAGCAGGAACTGCTTGCCTTGCAGCTAGCCTGCACCCGCGTGGCCCACCTGATACAAACCAGCTGCCTGGCGCTGCGCAGATTGGATCTTGACGCTGAAGACCAGCGTCTGGCGCGCGAGGCGCTGGAAAGCCAGCAAGCCTTCATCAAGGCGTGTCTGCGCCGCTCGCTGGGTAGCTTTGATCGATCGGCCTGACCTGATCGCCCTTGCCGATGACCTTTCCGAACGTTGCCTGGGGCTTGGTGGACAACCACAATGGGCCACTCTCTGCGCCCGGAAGCCCACCATGCCGCAACCGATATTCTTTGCCCATGCCAATGGGTTTCCGTCGGCAACCTACGGCAAGTTGTTCGCCGCCCTGGCGCCGGACTACTCTGTGCAGAGCTTGCCCCAGCACGGCCACGATCCGCGCTTTCCGGTAGACGCCAACTGGCAGAGCCTGGTGGACGAGCTGTTGTACCACCTTGAGCAGCAGCCAGGCCCCGTATGGGGTGTGGGACATTCGTTAGGGGGTGTTCTGCATTTGCATGCCGCCCTACGGCGACCTGAGCTCTACCGGGGCGTGGTCATGCTCGACTCGCCCGTGCTGACCCGCGCAGACCAGTGGCTGCTGCGCGCTGCCAAGCACCTGGGCTTGATCGACCGCATTACCCCGGCCGGCCGGACGCTAGGTCGGCGCGCCGAATTCGAAGATCGGCTCAGTGCCCGTTCCTATTTCGCCAGCCGATCACTGTTCCGCCACTTCGACCCCGACTGCCTTGATGCCTACGTCGAGCATGGCCTGCACGAGCATCAGCACGCGCTGTGCCTGCGCTTCGATCCTGCTATCGAAATCAGCATCTATCGCAACGTACCCCACCTGAGCCCTGCGCCTGTTCAGCAGTTGCACCTGCCGCTGGCCATGGTCCGTGGTCAGGCCAGTACCGTGGTGCGTCGTCATCATGCCTTGGCGGTGCGGGGCATGCCGAAGGGGGAATATCACAGCGTTCCGGGTGGCCACATGTTCCCGCTTGAGCACCCGGAAGATACCGCCAGCCTGATCAAGGGCCTGTTCGATCGGTGGGGTCAGGCATGAATATCCAGGTCGAAGACATACGCTTGAACCTTGGCCATATCGAGCTGGCCGGCCACGTGTTCGGCCCCGAGGACGGCCTGCCGGTGATCGCATTGCACGGCTGGCTGGACAACGCCAACAGCTTCGCGCGCCTGGCGCCCCGCCTTCGGGGCCTGCGCATCGTGGCCTTGGACATGGCCGGTCATGGCCATTCGCAACATCGTCCGCCGGGTGCCGGCTACGCGCTGGCCGACTACGCCTACGACATCGTGCGCGCAGCCGAGCAACTTGGCTGGGAGCGCTTCGCCCTGCTGGGGCATTCACTGGGCGCTATCATCAGCGTGCAACTGGCCGCCGCATTGCCCGAGCGTGTCAGCCACCTGGCGCTCATCGATGGCCTCATCCCGCCTACCGGTGAGGAGCAGGATGCTGCCGAGCGGCTGGGGATGGCGCTGCGCGCCCAGATGCGCCTCGATACCAAGCGCAAGTCGGTGTACAGCACCCAGGACCAAGGCGTGGAGGCACGCATGAAGGGCATGGTCGCGGTGAGCCGCGAAGCGGCCGAGCTGCTGGCCCAGCGTGGGCTGATGCCCGTGGCCGGTGGCTACAGCTGGCGCAGCGACAGTCGCCTGACCTTGCCCTCGCCGATGCGCCTGACGCAAGCCCAGGCGATGGCCTACGTGCGGCACGTCAAGTGCCCCGGCTGCCTGGTGGTGGCAGCGCAGGGTATGCTGGCGCGTCGCGAGGGGTTGCTTGAGCAGCTACCCTTTGAACAGGTGACCTTGCCCGGTGGCCATCACCTGCACCTGAACGATGAGCAGGGCGCAACGCTTGTAGCAGACTGTTTCAATCGCTTCTTTGGCTTTGCTTGACTTGCACCGGACAAGTGTCGAGGCTTGGCGGGTTGATCAGGGAGACAACCATGCAATTGCCAGACATGTACATGCTTCACCTTGACGCCGAGCGCCGCGTGGGCCGCCTATGAATGCGCCTGCCGCCTTGCGTTGCCTGTTGGCCGTCAGCGCGCTGCTTGCCAGCACCACGCTCTGGGCCGGCAGCCTGCCAGTGCCAGTGGACGCCAAGGTTGTCGATCAGCGCCCGGCTGTGGAGCAGGAGCGCGTCTATCCATTGGGGCCACTGCGCAAGATTAGCGGCCGCCTGCGGGTGGAGGATAAAGTAGAGAGCCGTGGCCAGGTCAGTTCCACCACCTATGAGCTGCCGGTTGAGCGCTCCGCGCGGGAGGCTTTCACGCGCGCGCGCGAGGCCTTGCAGCAAGACGGCGGGTATCCGTTGTTCTGGTGCCAGGGCCGCGACTGTGGCGAGGCTAGCCTGTGGGCCAACGATGTCTTTGCCAATGCTCGGCTCAATGGTGGCGATGAGCGCCAGGCGTTCATCCTGCTGCGCCGCTCTGCCGAGCAGGCCGATACGTTGGTCGCACTCTACAGCGTGACCCGTGGTAATCGCCGGGCCTACCTGCATGTGGAGGAGTTCGTCGCCGCCAGCCCGTTGGGTGAACTGCTGCCTACTGCTGCAACCGTGCTGCGTGAAATGCGTGACACCGGCAAGCTCGATTATCCTGATCTGAGCGAGCCGCAGCCGGCCTGGGCAACCCTGCTTGCACGCAGCCTCAATCTGGACAGCACCTTGCGCGCCACCCTGAGCGGTGCCCAGGCCGAGGCCTGGCGTGAAGCACTGATAAAGGCCGGTGTACGCAGCGCTCGCCTGGAGCTCGGCGATTCGCCGACCGATGGCCTGCACCTCGAACTGATCCGTTGACGGGCAAGACCATGGTTGACAATGATCGCCTGCTGATCCAGATCCTTTTGCTGGCATTGCTAGCCGCCGGCCTATGGGTCATGGCCCCCTTCATTTCGGCGCTGCTGTGGGGCGCCATCCTCGCATTCGCCAGCTGGCCCTTGATGCGGTTCCTGACCCGCGTGCTGGGTGGGCGCGAAACCCTTGCCGCCGGATTGTTGACCAGCGCCTGGATCCTCATCGTGGCGCTGCCCTTGGTCTGGCTGGGCTTCAACCTGGCCGACCACATTCGTGATGCGACCTTGTTCGTGCGTGATGTGCAGGTCGATGGCCTGCCGGATGCGCCTTTGTGGCTGGTCGACATCCCGTTGGTAGGCGAACGCATGGCCAGCTGGTGGTCGTCGCTGGACCAGCAGGGCGCCGCGCTGCTGGCATCGGTCAAACCCTACTTGGGGCAGGTGGGCAACTGGCTCCTGGCCCGCAGCGCGCAGATCGGAAGTGGCGTGCTGGAACTCACCCTGAGCCTGGTCTTCGTGTTCTTCTTCTACCGCGACGGGCCGCGGCTCTCGGCGTTCGTGCTTCGGCTGCTGCACCGGCTGACCGGCGAGCGCGCCGAGTATTACCTGAACCTGGTGGCCGGCACGGTACAACGGGTGGTCAATGGCGTGATCGGTACGGCGGCGGCGCAAGCCCTGCTCGCGTTGATCGGCTTTCTCATCGCAGGCGTGCCGGGTGCCATCGTGCTTGGTTTGATCACCTTCATGCTCAGCCTGATCCCCATGGGCCCGCCGCTGGCCTGGCTGCCGGTGACCGGCTGGCTGATCTGGAAGGGTGACTACGGCATGGCGATCTTCATGGGTATCTGGGGCACCTTCGTGATCAGTGGCGTGGACAACGTGCTCAAGCCCTACCTGATCAGCCGTGGCGGCGACTTACCGCTCGTGATCGTGTTGCTCGGCGTGTTCGGCGGCCTGATTGCCTTCGGCTTCATCGGCCTGTTCATCGGCCCGACGTTACTGGCCATCGGCTACAGCCTGCTGCTGGACTGGAGTCGCAACGTGCAGCCTACCCCGACTGCCTAGGCCTGCCGCCTGGTCGAGCATGTTTCTTTACGTGTTCTTTATGCCAGGCCTGCCCCCACGATCTCGAGCCTTTACGCTGGCCTGACCGAAAATCCCCCTAAAGCGGCCGCAGCCGCATTAAAGGGGATTGATTCATGAACTTGCTCGAAGGGTTGTCACTGCTGATCGCGGTGGCCATGGCGGTGTACCTGCTGACGGCGCTACTACGCGCCGATCGCAGCTAAGGGGGCGCCAATGCACGTCTACGATATCGCCTTGCTGATGGCCTTCTTCGCCATTGTCCTGCTACCGGCCCCTTGGCTGGGAAGGTTCTACTTCAATGTCATGGAAGGCCGGCGCACCTGGCTTACGCCATTACTGGGACCGATTGAAAATGTCTGTTACCGGGTGGCTGGGGTCTGCCCATCGCAGCAGCAGGGCTTGCGCCACTATGCCCTGGCGCTTCTGATCTTCAATTTAGTTGGGTTCCTACTGCTGTTCGGCGCGCTGGTGGCCCAAGGCCTTCTGCCATTGAATCCGCAGCGCTTACCCGGCCTTGAGTGGTCGCTGGCCTTCAACACCGCGGTCAGCTTCGTGACCAACACCAACTGGCAGGCCTACAGTGGCGAGGCCTCCATCAGCTACCTGAACCAGATGCTCGGCCTGACCGTGCAGAACTTCATCAGTGCGGCCACGGGCCTGGCCGTGCTGGTAGCCTTGTGCCGTGGTATCGCCCGTCGCAGCAGTGCGGCCTTGGGCAATTTCTGGGTGGACATGACCCGGGCCACGCTTTATGGGCTGTTACCCCTGTCCCTGCTACTGGCGCTGCTGTTGGTATGGCAGGGCGTGCCCCAGACCTTCAGCGACTATGCCCATGCCCTGACATTGCAAGGGGCCGAGCAGCTGATCCCGCTCGGCCCGGCAGCCAGCCAGATTGCGATCAAGCAACTGGGTACCAACGGCGGTGGCTTCTTCGGCGTCAACTCGGCGCATCCGTTTGAAAACCCGACAGCGTGGAGCAACCTGTTCGAGGTGTCGGCGATCATCCTGATTCCCGTGGCGCTGGTGTTCATGTTCGGCCATTACGTGAAAGACCTGCGCCAGAGCCGCGCCATTGTGGCCTGCATGCTTGCATTGTTTCTGGTCGGCGGCGCATCGGCTTTGTGGTCCGAACACCAGCCCAACCCGGCGCTGCACGTCAGCGAGGTGGAGCAGGCAGCCCCTCTGGAAGGCAAGGAAAGTCGCTTCGGTATCACGGGTTCGGTGTTGTGGACAGTCACTACCACGGCAGCCTCCAACGGTTCGGTCAATGCCATGCACGACAGCCTCAACCCACTGACCGGCATGGTGGCCATGGTCAACATGATGGTAGGCGAAGTCATCTTCGGCGGCGTCGGGGCAGGCCTGTACGGCATGTTGCTGTTCGTGCTGATCGCAGTGTTCCTGTGCGGGCTGATGATCGGCCGCACGCCGGAGTACCTGGGCAAGAAGCTTCAAGCCCGCGAGGTACAGCTGCTGGTGGCGACGTTGCTGGTGATGCCGGTCGGCGTGCTGGTACTGGCCGCCGTCGCTGCCAGCCTGCCAGGGCCGGCCACAGCGGTGAGCAACCCTGGCGCCCATGGCTTCAGTCAGTTGCTTTATGCCTATACCTCCGGGGCCGCCAATAACGGGTCGGCCTTCGCAGGCTTTGGCGCCAACACGGTGTTTCACAACCTCATGATCGGTCTGGCGATGCTGATCGGCCGTTTCGGTTACATCCTGCCTGTCCTGGCGCTGGCTGGGAGCCTGGCAGCCAAGCCACAGGCACCTCAAGGCCCCAACAGCTTTCCCACCCAAGGGCCACTGTTCACCCTCCTGCTGCTGCTGACCATCCTGCTGGTAGGCGGGCTGACCTTCCTGCCGACCTTGGCCTTGGGGCCGATTGCCGACCATTTGAGCCAGGCCTATTGAGAGATGACCATGAACATGCCCATTCCAGAGATCAAGGCCCAACCAGACGCAGCAGCCCAGACGCGGCTGGCCGCGCTGTGGCGGCCAGCGTTGCTGCAGGCGTTGCTCAAGCTCGATCCACGTCAACTCAAACGCTCACCGGTCATGCTGGTGGTGGCCATTACGGCCTTACTGACCACCGTGCTGTGCCTGGCCCCGGCCAATGGCGTCACCCCAGGCGTTGCGGTGCAGATCGCAGCCTGGCTGTGGTTCACCGTGCTGTTCGCCAACTTCGCCGAGGCCCTGGCCGAAGGCCGGGGTAAAGCCCGGGCCGACAGCCTCAAAGCCGGCAGCCAGGGGCTCTCGGCCAGGCGTCGCAATCCGGATGGCAGCTTCGACAACGTGCCGGCTGTATCCCTGCGCAAGGGTGATGTAGTCCGGGTGGAGGCTGGCGAGATGATCCCCGCCGACGCCGAGGTGATAGAAGGTATCGCTGCCGTCAACGAGGCAGCCATCACCGGGGAATCTGCGCCCGTCATTCGGGAGTCAGGCGGCGATCGTTCGGCGGTGACCGGCAATACCCGTCTGGTGTCGGACTGGCTGCTGATCCGCATCGCCAGCAACCCCGGTGACTCCACCCTGGACCGTATGATCGCCCTGGTCGAGGGCGCGCGCCGGCAGAAAACGCCCAACGAGATCGCCCTGGACATGCTGTTGATCGGCCTGACCCTGGTGTTTCTGATTGTGGTGGTGACCCTGCAACCCTTTGCTCACTTCGCTGGGGGCAGCTTGCCGCTGATTTTTCTGGCCGCGTTGCTCGTCACACTCATTCCCACCACCATCGGCGGCTTGCTCTCTGCCATCGGCATCGCCGGCATGGACCGCCTTGTGCGCCTCAACGTCATCGCACGTTCAGGGCGCGCCGTGGAAGCCGCAGGCGACGTGCACACCTTGATGCTGGACAAGACCGGTACCATCACCTTCGGTAACCGCCGCTGCAGCGCACTGTACGCCGCGCCCGGTGTGACCGCCCGTGAGCTGGGGGAGGGGGCCTTGCTGGCTTCGCTGGCCGATGACACGGCAGAGGGCAAGTCGATCGTCGAGTACCTGCACCAGCTTCATGATTTCGTCGAACCGGCGGCCGGGCACTACCAACCGGTAGCCTTCACGGCCCAGACACGCCTGTCTGGTATCGACCTGGGGCCACGTCGTTATCGAAAAGGCGCCGTCGATGCGCTCCTTGCCTTCGTCGAGATGCAGCGCGCGGACATGCCGACAGCCCTTGCCCGAGAGGTAGAGCGCATTGCCCAGTCAGGCGGTACGCCGTTGCTGGTGTGCCTCGACAAGCGTCTGCTGGGCGTGATTCACCTCAAGGATGTGGTCAAGCCTGGCATTCGCGAACGCTTTGCCGAACTGCGCAAGCTGGGTATCAGGACCGTCATGGTCACTGGCGACAACCCGCTCACGGCAGCCGCCATCGCGGCCGAAGCGGGCGTGGATGATGTGTTGGCAGAGGCAACACCGGAGAAAAAACTGGCGCGCATTCGCCAGGAGCAGCAAGACGGCCGTCTGGTGGCCATGTGCGGCGATGGTGCCAACGACGCGCCAGCTCTGGCCCAGGCGGATGTGGGTATGGCCATGAACGATGGCACCCAGGCTGCACGGGAGGCGGCCAACATGGTCGATCTGGACAGCGACCCGACCAAACTGTTGGACGTGGTGCAGGTTGGCAAGGCGCTGCTCATCACCCGTGGGGCGTTGACGACCTTTTCCATCGCCAACGACGTGGCCAAGTACTTCGCCATCCTGCCAGCGTTGTTCGCGGTGATTTATCCGCAGCTGGGGGTGCTCAACGTCATGCAGCTGGCAAGCCCGCAGAGCGCGATCCTGTCGGCCATCGTGTTCAACGCACTGATTATCGTCGTGCTCATTCCGTTGGCCTTGCGTGGGGTGCAGGTACAGGCTGCCAGTGCTGCGCAGCTGCTCAGGCGCAACCTGCTGATCTACGGGCTGGGCGGCATCATCGTACCGTTCGCCGGCATCAAGGTCATCGACCTGCTGCTCAACGCCTTGCACCTGGTCTGAGGAGGCCATCATGACTGCATACCTACGCCCGGCTCTGAGCCTGGTTCTGTCGATGACCTTCCTGACAGGTGCGCTGTACCCCCTGGCAGTCACCGGTATTGCCCAGGTGGCGTTCCCCTACCAAGCCAATGGTAGCCTGGTGCAAGACGAGCAGGGTCGCGTGCGCGGCTCTGCCTTGATCGCCCAGCGCTTCGAGGGTGACGGTTGGTTTCATTCCCGTCCCTCGGCAGGTGATTTCGCGACCGTGGCCAGCAGCGCCAGCAACCTTGCCCCTGGCAACCCAGCCTTGATGCAGCGTGTTCAGGCACAGGCAGCCGCGCTGCACCAGCCAGAGCAGGGGCCGGTCCCACTGGCGCTGGTCACAACCTCGGGCAGTGGGCTGGACCCACACCTGCCGCCGCTGGCCGTGGCCTATCAGTTGCCACGGGTAGCCGCCGCCCGACATCTACCCATCGAACGCTTGCAGGGTCTGCTCGAAGCCGCCACGCTGCGCCCATTGGTGGGCCCTGCGGTGGTCAACGTCCTGGCCCTGAACCAGGCACTGGAAAGGATGAGCCGTTCGGGCCAGGGCCTGTGACCCTTGCTGTGAAGGAAACCCCATGAGTGATTCCGACCGCGCCGATGCGCTGCTGGCAGATTTCCCAAAGCCGGGGCGAGGGCGGCTGAAGGTGTTTCTTGGCGCCGCGCCCGGTGTCGGCAAGACCTTCGCCATGCTCACCCATGCCCATGCCCAGCAGCGCATGGGCCGCCAAGTGCTGGTAGGCGTGGTCGAAACCCACGGGCGTGCCGAAACCGAAGCCCTGTTGGCGGGCCTGCCCCAGCAACCGCTGTTGCGCACCCGTTACCGGGGCGTGACCCTGCACGAAATGGACCTGGATGGGGTGCTCAGTACCCCGGGCAGCCTTGTGCTGGTGGACGAACTGGCTCACAGCAACGCGCCGGGCAGCCGCCACGCCAAGCGCTGGCAGGATGTGCAGGAACTGCTAGCCGCTGGTATCGACGTCTACACCACAGTCAATGTCCAGCATCTGGAGAGCCTCAACGACAAAGTGCGCGACATCACCGGTGTTTTGGTGCGTGAAACGGTGCCGGACTGGGTGGTACACGAAGCGTTCGACCTGTTGCTGGTGGACCTGCCGCCACGCGACCTGCTCGAACGGCTGCGCGAAGGTAAGGTGTACGTGCCTGAGCAAGCGAGGGCGGCCATCGACGCATTCTTTTCCCAGCGCAACCTCAGCGCGCTGCGGGAACTGGCCATGCAGGCCGCTGCCGCCCAGGTCGATACCGACGCCGCCCAGGGCTATCGCCAGGGCGGCACTGCAGCGCCAGCGCTGCGCGGGCGCTTGCTGGTCGGGGTAGATGGCGACGACCAGGCTGAGCGCCTGGTGCGTCATGCCAGCCGCGTGGCGCAGCGTCGGCACTTGCCCTGGAGCCTGGTCCACGTGGACAACGGGCGCCTGCACGACGAGAACGGGCGCCAGCGAATACAAGCCGCCCAGCAACTGGCCGAGCGCCTGGGTGGGGAGGTGGTCGTGCTGCGCGCTGCGGAGGTGGCTCGTACGCTGATCGAGCATGCCCGAGAGCGGCGTGCCAGCCTGGTACTGGTAGGGCAGTCCCGTGACCGGTGGCGCCGCCGACTGTTCGGCGCAGGTGTCGCTGCACGGCTGCTGCGGGGCAGTCATGGTCTGGAGGTCAATGTGCTCGATCGCGACGTCCAGCGCTCGGCACCCAAGCCCGCAGCCCGGTATGTGTGGGCATGGCGACATTACCTGTTGGCGCTGGCCGCGACCGTCCTGGCGGCGGGCCTGGCCTGGGCGGTGACCAGCGTGCTGGCGTTGCCCAACATTTCCCTGGTGTTTCTGGCAGCGGTGCTGCTGGTGGCAGTGCGCACCAGCCTTGGGCCCGCCCTGGCTTGTGCGATGCTGTCCTTCCTGGCGTACGATTATCTGTTCATTGCGCCCAACTTTTCCCTGAGTATCCAGCGCGAAGAGGACGTGCTGACCCTGGTGTTTTTCCTGCTGATGGCCGCGCTCACGGGTAACCTTGCCGCGCGCCAGCGCAGTCAGTTGCAGGCCCTGCGTGAAACCCAGGCGCAAACCATCCAGTTGCTGGACCTGTCTCGCCGCCTGACCGGAGCCACGGACCGTCAGGCGGTGCTGGAGGCTGCGCACCAGCACCTCGATGCCCGGCTTGGCTTGCAGGTCTGCATCCTGCAGCGCGACGAGCATGGCCAACTGCACGTAGCCAGCGGCGACCCCACTTCTTTTACCGACAACGAGCGCGCAGCGGCGCAGTGGGCCTGGCAGCACGACCAGGCGGCCGGATTTGGTAGCGATACACTGCCCGAAGGGCGTTGGTGGTGGTGGCCCTTGACCGTGGACAGCCAGCCTTTGGCCTTGATGGGCGTGGCTCAGTGCGCAGGCCAGGCGCTCAGTGGCCCCGAGCGGCGATTGCTGCGTGGCTTGGCGCAGCCAGTGGCCCAGGCCCTGGCCCGGGCACAGCTGTCCGAGCAGTTGGAGGCGGCGCGTCTGCACGGCGAGACCGAACAGCTGCGCAGTGCATTGCTGGCCTCCGTATCCCACGACTTGCGCACGCCGCTCACGTCCATGCGCGGCAGCATCGACAGCTTGCTGGCGTTGGGCGAGGCCATTGCCGAATCGGACCGACGTGAGCTGCTTGAAGGCACCCGCGACGAAGCCGAGCGGTTGGACCGCTATATCCAGAACCTGCTGGACATGACCCGCTTGGGGCACGGCAGTCTCAAATTGGCCCGCGACTGGGTAGCGCCTGCCGACATCGTGGGCAGCGCGCTGCATCGACTGCGGGCCGTGCTGGCACCCCTGAACCTCGATACCCAGGTGCCGGCCAACTTGCCACTGCTGTTCGTGCATGCCGCGTTGATCGAACAGGCCCTGGTCAACGTGCTTGAGAACGCCGCACGGTTTTCGCCTGCTCAGGGGCGCCTGCGTGTCGAGGTGACGGTGCACGACCAGCAGCTGCATATCGCCGTCAGCGATGAAGGCCCTGGCATCGCCCTGGCGGACCGGGACAAGGTCTTCGACATGTTCTACACCGCTGCACGCGGTGATCGCGGTGGCCAGGGCACGGGCCTGGGCTTGGCGATCTGCCAGGGCATGGTCGGGGCCCATGGCGGTCAGGTCAGGGTTGGCGAGGGCACAGATGGCGTTGGCACCTGCATGACCTTATGCTTGCCGCTGCCTACCCAACCGGACACCGGAAGCGACGTGCCATGAGCCAGACCGCCACCTTGCTGGTCATCGATGACGAGCCTCAGATCCGCAAATTCCTGCGCATCAGCCTGGCTTCTCAGGGCTATAAAGTCCTTGAAGCGGAGAACGGCACCCAGGGGCTGGCGCAGGCTGCCTTGGGTAAGCCTGACCTGGTGGTCCTCGACCTTGGCCTGCCGGACATGGACGGGCAGCAGGTGCTGCGCGAACTGCGCCAGTGGAGCACGGTGCCGGTGATGGTCTTGTCGGTACGCGCCAGCGAAGTACAGAAGGTCGACGCCCTGGACGCCGGCGCCAATGACTATGTGACCAAGCCGTTTGGCATTCAGGAGTTTCTTGCACGCGTTCGTGCCCTGCTCAGGCAGGTGCCGCAGAGGGGCAGCGCGCCGGCCTGCGTCAGTATCGGGCCGCTGACCGTCGATCTTGCCTTGCGACGCGTGACCCTGGAAGACGCCGATGTGACTTTGACCCGCAAGGAATATGCCCTATTGGCGCAACTTGCGAGCCATCCCGGGCGCGTCATCACTCAGCAGCAACTGCTCAAGGACATCTGGGGGCCAACCCATGTGGGTGACACGCATTATTTGCGCATCGTGGTCGGGCACCTGCGGCAGAAGCTTGGCGATGACCCGATGGCGCCGCGCTTCATCGCCACCGAGGCAGGGGTAGGGTACCGATTGCTCGCCCCGGTGCAGTGAGCGGCCTGGCTCAGGCCCTGGGCGGGTCCTTTTCGAATAGCTTGCGGACGCTGTCCAGGTAGTGCCGTGCGCCGAGGCCCAAGGGTCGAGGCTTGATCCAGATGATGTCCACCCACAGGCGCAGGCGACTGGCCATGTTGTCAAAGCGCACCTCAGCCAGCGCGCCCGAGGCGATGAGCGGCTCGACCAGGGGCTGCGGCAGATAGGCCCAGCCAAGGCCTGAGTGCACCAGCTCCAGTGTGGCCAGGTAGCTATCGGTCAGCCAGATGCGCCGGGACAGCACCATGCGCGGGTCGGAGCCGGTGGGGTTGCCGGAGGCGACGATGATCTGCCGCTGTTCGGCGAAGGTCTCTTCGGGCAGGGGCAAGGCGCCCTGCATGCCGGCGGGGTGACGGGGGGAGGCGACTGCCACCAGTAGCTGACTGCCGGCTTCGAGAAACGACTCACGCTCATCGATACCTGGGCGTTCGAAGACCAGTGCCAGTTGCACGGTACCGTCATGCAGCAAGCGGATGGCCTCGCGCTGGCTGGCCGAGCGCACCTCCACTTCCAGGCCAGGAAAGGCCTGCGCCAAGGCGTCTAGTGGTTGGCTCCAGGGTCCTGTTTGCAGTTCGGGTGCCATGGCGATGGTCAGGCGTTTTTCCAACCCTTGATGCAGTTGCAGGGCCTGAGCATCGAGCAGGTTCAGCTGGCAGATCACCTGCCTGGCCTGCGACTCCAGCGCCAGCGCTGCGCTGGTGGGTAAGGCTTTGCGGGTGGTACGGTCGAACAGCGGCAGGTCCAGTTCTGCCTCCAGTTGCGCGATGGCCATGCTGATCGCGGATGGCACCCGGCCCAGCTTGCGCGCTGCAGCGGAAAAAGACCCGGCCTCCAGCACGGCCAGGAAGATCGTCAGGGAGTCACTGGTGAAGGCCATGCGGGTGCCTGCTGATGAGCCGATTGGGTGGGGCGAGGGTAATGCTGGGGCGGGGGGATTGCTACCGCCTACCGGGCCTTCAATGCCCATCTATTAGATTCGTCCTGGAACTGGAGCTACAGTTTAAGCCCAAGATGCCGTTGCCGTTGCCGTTGCCGTTGCCGTTGCCGTTGCCGTTGCTTTGGCTTTTGCTTCTAAGCGCGCGGTAGCTCAGGCGCCGCAGATCGCGACTTCAGGAGGCTGAGCGCAGGGCTTGCGGAGGGAGGTGACAGGCATGGATGCCTGTCAAGCGCTGGGCCCCAGGATGGGGCCTACAGCGCGGTCCTCCCGGGAGCAAGCCCGGAGTGAGGGAACCCCGGAGCGCAGCGTAGGGGCCGGATGATAGGAGCAGGCGGTTTTTGCTCACTTTTTGACAAGACAAAAAGTGAGCCGCCGTAAGGGCGGAAAGGTGACTGTGCGCCACCCGCG
>NZ_JBICKP010000037.1:0-64307 GCF_043104335.1 Pseudomonas sp. WSY_20 | reverse complement strand
CCAGCGCCGGCAGCGGTTTCTCTTTGCCCACGGACTGCCGGACACCCCATGCCGGCCCGCAAGGAGCACGTCATGCCGCGCCAATCCGACCTGCGCTTCACCGTCACCGCACCTGCCGGCGATTTCGAGGTGGCCGCCTTCTCCCTCGACGAGGCTCTCTCCACCCCCTTTCGCCTGCACCTCGAACTGGCCAGCTTCGACCCGGCCATCGATTTCGCCAAACTCCTCGACCAGCCCCTGACCCTCCACATCGCCCAGGGCAGTGTTGTGCGCCATGTCCATGGCCTGGTCAGCACCTTCGAACAAGCCGACACCGGCCACCGCCGCACCCGTTACCGTGCCACCGTCGAGCCCGCCCTGGCCCGCCTCGGCCTGTGCGCCGACTGGCGCATCTTCCAGGCCTTGAGCGTTCCCCAGATCATCGAGCAGGTTCTCAAGCAGCACGGCATCTCCGATGTCGAGCTGGTCTCCACCCGCGAGCACCTGCCGCGCGAATACTGCGTCCAGGCCGGCGAGACCGACCTCGCCTTTGTCGAGCGCCTCGCCGCCGAGGAAGGCTTCTACTACGCCTTCGAGCACCGCGCCGACGGCCACCGTCTGATCGTCAGCGATCGCCTCTACAGCCACGGCACCCTCGACGGTGAACCCGTCACCTACAATCCCAATGCTGGCGGTGACCAGCCCGCTCCGGCCCTGCACCGCTTCGCCTATGCCGAGCAGGTGCGCACCGCCCGCCAGACCCAGCGCGACTACACCTTCACCCACCCGCGCTACAACCAGCAGCACAGCATCGACGGCCCCGAGCTCGACCACCAGCGCAGCGACTACGAGCGCTACAGCTACCCCGGACGCTACAAGCAGGACGAGGCCGGCAGGCCCTTCACCGAAACCCGCCTGCTCGCCCTGCGCGGCGATGCCCGTCTGGCCCGGGTCGAGGGCGACGATGCCCGCCTGCTGCCCGGCCCCGCGTTTACCCTCAGCGGCCACCCGCGCGACGACATGAACCGCGGCTGGCGTACCCTGCGCCTGCACCACGAAGGCGTGCAGACCACCAGCCAGCAGGAAGAGGCCGCCGACGCCGAACAGGGCACCCGCTACCACTTCAGCGCCGAGCTGCTGCCCGACCACGCCGACTGGCGCGCGCCGCTGCCGCCCAAGCCGCGCATCGACGGCCCGCGCATCGCCACCGTCGTCGGCCCCGAGGGCGAGGAAATCTACTGCGACGAGTTCGGCCGTGTGAAGATCCAGTTCCCCTGGGATCGCCTCGCCGCCTGCGACGAGCACAGCTCCTGCTGGGTGCGCGTCGCCCAGAACTGGGCCGGCCCGGCCTGGGGCCATATCGCCATCCCGCGTATCGGCCACGAGGTCATCGTCGACTTCCTCGACGGCGACTGCGACCAGCCCATCGTCACCGGCCGCGCCTACCCGGCCACCCATCCCACTCCCTACAAGCTGCCGGTGCACAAGACCCTCAGCGCCATCCGCAGCAAGGAGCATCAGGCCGGCCGTGCCAACGAGCTGCGCATCGACGACACCCATGGCGAGATCAGCGCCGCGCTGATGAGCGACCATGCCGACACGGCCCTCCACCTGGGCTACCTCACCCACCCGCGACCCAAGGGCGGCGAACCCCGTGGCGAGGGCTTCGAGCTGCGCACCGATGCCAGCGCCGCCCTGCGCGCGGCCAGAGGCCTGCTGCTCTCAACCGAGGCCCAGCCCGGTGCAGGCGGCGGCCATCTTGTCCGCGACCAGGCCATCGCCCTGTTGGAGAGCGCGCTGGAACTGGCCCGCAATCTCGGCCAGGTGGCCGGCGACAACCAGGGTATCGGCCACGACCCCGAGCCGCAGCAGACCCTGACCACTGCCGTACGCGAGCTTGACCACGGCGCCAACGACCACCCCGAAGGCGCAGGCACAGGCGGCGAACCGCTGGTCGCCGTCAGCGCCCCGGCCGGCGTTGCCGTAGCCACCTCGCGCAGCATCGCCCTCGCCGCCAGCGAGCATATCGACAGCGTAGCCCAGCAGCACCAGCACCTCACGGCCGGCAAGAACATCGTGCTCAATGCCGGTGACGAAATCGGCCTGTTCGCCCAGAGTGGCGACCTGCGCCACATCGCCCACCAGGGCGAGGTGCTGGTGCAGGCCCAGCACAACAGCATCAAGGTGCAGGCCGAGCAGAGCATCGAGCTTAGTGCTTCCCAGCAGTACGTGCAGATCGACGCCGGCACGCACATCACCCTGCTGTGCGGCGGCGCCTACCTGAAAATGGAAGGCGGCAACATCGAGCTGGGCATGCCCGGCAGCTTTATCGTCAAGGCGGCGAATCACCAGCAGGAGGGGCCGGGACAACTGAGCCGGACGGTGAACACCTGGCCGCACGCGAAGTTCGACGACAAGTTCCAGGTGCTGCTGTATGACGGCAAGCCTGCTGCCAATTACGCCTACGTCATTACCCGTGCCGACGGCGCGACGATCGAGGGCGTTACCGACAGCCAGGGCATGGTCGATGTTCAGCGTGGCCTGAGCATGGAATCGCTTTCCCTGGAAATCCTTGAACCGAATGATGCTAATTGACAGGAGACCCCGGCATGAGCACGGAAGAAACCACTTGCCGCCAGGTGGGCTCGCGGCTTGACAGCAAGACCGCCAACTGCCGCTTCGACCATACCCTCACGCCGAACAAGCGGACTGATCTGGTGCAGCTGCGCCTGCCGCCACCGCAGCAGGGTTTGGCGATCTACCCGTTGCGCTATGCCGTGCTGCGCCATGAGTTCCCCCGCGCCAAGTTCCCGACGCTGAATTTTTCCGGTTATGCCGAACTGGGCGACGGCTACCATCTGGGCGTACGCGAGCTGCGCCCGCGCACCCAGCTTTACCTGCTGTACACCGAGAATGGCACGTTCAAGCACAAGCATTACCAGGTAACGGATGCGGTGCAGTTCGCCGAGGTTGTCACCTCCGAAGAAGCCGGCACAACCACGACCTCGACCGATCAGCAAGGCATCCCGGTTACCGTCATGCCCACGGTCTCGTCGGCTGTCGGCTTCATCACCGCGCCGCTGCCAACCGCCGAGCGTGACATCGGCGACACGGCCTATCTGCTGGTCTGCGATACACCGCTCACCGCTACCGTACTGGGCAAGCTGGAACGCAATGAAGGCGGGCTGCGCACCGCCACTACCACGGAGATCCGCCTCAAAGGTGGCCCCCGGCAACCCCATGTGCTGGGCACCGAAACGCTGAAGGACATACCCGCCCTGGCCGAGGACGAAAAACAGCGTCTGTCACTGCTTGAATGGAGCGAAAACCAGCCACAGGAAATGCTCGGCGGCGAGACGATTCACCTCGTCTGTCAACGCCGCTCCCAGCAGCCCGGCCAGTCGCAGCGCCAGGCCCCCGTGGCCGTGGCGCTGCATGACCCGGTTGGCGTCATGAGCGAGTTCGGCCACCTCACCGGCAGGTGCGTGCTGGATCTGCAGGAATGGTCTGATCGCGAGCAGGTGCCGCGCAAGGTCATGGTGTCGAAGTGGATTGATGAATTAGGCCAACAGAAGGAAGATAGCGTCAGGCAAGACAGGCTCAACAATGATGCGGTCTGGGGTGGAATAAAACACGCAACGAACGCTACTCAGAACGTAGTCTATAAGGAAGCCGTTCGTGCCTCGAAGGAGGCTCGCAGAAAACGTCTGGAAAGCGCCCGCAACGATGAGCGCCGCGACTTCATGGCCACCTATGAACAGAAGCGCGATGAGTTCATCGCCGCCATTGATAAAGCCGCTGCTGCGGCCTATGCCATGTACACCGCCCTGGAACTTCGCCACGGCGCCGTCATGCAGTTGTACGATGAAACCGATGTAGAAAGCTTTATCTGCCTGCGCCGCGCCGTCACCTACTCGATGACCGTGCTTGCCTGCGATCCGCAGGGCCGCCAGGTTCTGGAAGCCATGCTGCCCGAAGCCGGCCCTACTGGTCTGATGGCACGCGCCATCAAGGGATTTCCAGATTTCGCGGAGTTTATCGATGCGTCTATCGGGCAGCAGAGTGCTCTAATCGCCGCTAGCCGGGTTGCTGACATCACACGCGAGTTAGCAAACAAGGTGCCTCCAGACGATACCAGCCGCTATCTGAGCAACATCGTCACAGAACTGGTAGCTCGTACTCGCCTGCGCACCCCCGAAGCATTTGAACGCAGCATGTATTTTCGTGCGTTCCAGTTAATGGATGGAACTCTTGCCCAACGTGAAACCGTACCGCTAAAAGACGCCGGCAAGTGGCTACTGGAGAACAACGGCGGAAAACCAATCAACGGCTTCCGTCCGATCACCATGGCTAGACACGCCAACGAACTCATTTCTTTATACAAGAGCGAACCGATACAAAGCCACTTGAGTGAAATTGAGGATAATGCCAAGCAAGTAAGGGGAAAATCTAATAATTGGCATGGGATCAAGTTTACCATCGGGTCTTTTGGTGTCTATCTGAGCACCCGCAACTTACAAGAGGTGGTGAGTAAGATTGGCGAAAAAGATGGATGGACTTTAGTCAACTCCCTTAATTTGGCTTCAAGCATAATAGAAACCGGTAGTGCTCTAGCTGTAATCAGCGAAGCAGGGTATCAAGGCAGAGAAGCAGCAGCTATGACCCGAGCGAACCAAGCGGGAAGTGAGCTTGCGAAACAAAGAGCAACAATCTACGGGAACTTAGCAGTAGGGCTACTAGCACTATCCGCAGCGACAACAAGTATCAAAGAGCTCTGGTTAACTGCAAACTCCTCCTCCGGCAGCCAAGCAACCGCTCATGCAGTGGGGAGCGTCTTACAAGCCGCAGCTACAACAGTTGGTGGATTACACCTAATGGGCAATCTAAGTAGGCAAAATAGTAGCAGCTACTTATCATCGCTCTCCCGAAGAGTGATGATAAATTTAGCGGTGCATGCCGACACTTCAGGTGCTGCCCGATTAGCCCTCGGAATCGCCCGTTTGGGTTCAGGATGGATTGGATGCATATTAATCGCCCTGACTGCTACCTACCAAGCCGTAAAAAACTGGAACGAGCAAAACGCCGATGAGAGTAAGGTTACGGATTGGATTGCCCGCAGTATCTGGGGAACCGGCATGCGTAAACGCTTGTTTCGTAGCGATGAACCTCTGACCGAATTTACTCCCAAAGAGGAAATCAAAGAATTCTATCGGTTTTTTATGGAGCCCCATATCGAAACAGATGCAGCAGTACTGAGAACGCTGGGCTCTTTGACTTTCCCAGTATGGGGCGCCATCAACCAAGTAAAACATGGCAGCCAGTTACCAGCAGATGCCCGTACCGTCACTGTGGCCTTACCCGGCTGGCAACCAGAGGTTAGCGCCTATACCATCACCCAACATAATGAATTCAAGTTTGCCGGCATACAAAAAACGCTAGATAACCCGGACTTGGTTCAACTTCGCAACGGCGTCGGCTATATTAATTACCATACAGACACTTTAGGGGGTGATATTGAGGTCAAGTATTTGCCCAATGGTTTTGCTGAGCCCAACTTTGTATTGGAAATGAAGAAGACATGAATCAACAACAGGAACTACCACAAACCAGGGAGGAACTGAACGCCAGAATCGACCAACTCTGGCGTGAGGAACTGGAGTGGGTGCGTCAGCACCCCAACCCTGACCTTACCGAATTCAGCGAGCTGATCAAAAAAGAAACACACAAAAGCAATGTAAACAAACTTCCTCCATTGGATATCGCCATGTGGCCGGCAGATGTATTTTGCAACATTAACATTGGCGACACCGAAAGGTTCAATGACCACTTTATAGAACCACCAATGGAAACCCGCGCCTCAGGCGGAGAAAAAATCTTTTGGGGATTTCACAATGGCATGGTGTTATTACTGCTCTCCCACTTGATTGTTGGTAACGAGGATCCCATTTCCCTGCTACTTTTTTATCTTATCGTACTTGTAGTTATTGGCCCCATTATTTATTTCGTAACATTCCGATTTGGAAAAGAAAAACTCGGCCGTACTCGTTATAACCGCCAGGCTCAACTAGTACATATCGACAATGGTAAGGGACATGTTGCCCATATTCCTTGGCGGAACGCAGTCCCCTTAGTACAAACCGGCTTTTGGCCATCCAGCATGATGCGTATCTGCGTACCTCGTCCCCAAGCGGATGCAGAGGAATTCAATCTCCGCACCTCTCGCGCGCCCGGTACACTTGATGACAATCTACGAGATATCTATGGTATCGATATCGCATTAAGCAATGAAGATCATTCCTCTATCCACAGCAATCTACAGCGTCTGGAGTTTATGCGGCGCTATATGGAACACGGCCTACAGGCTATTCAGCCGCACCCACAAGCGATACAGCAAGGGCTAGTGGAAGACCCTGAACAACGCGACGGGCCTAAACGTATCTGTGCCACAGGCTGGGACGGCAAGTACGTTATCTACCCCTTGGGCCGTATCTGGCATTATTTTTGTTTTGGCCCATGGCTGGATAGTCGTGCACGCCGTCGCCTTGAGGGCTTTGAATGGAACGATGAGGTCAAGAACCTCTGCGGCCCCAACCCCGATCTGCGCGGCCTGAACACCCGCCCGGTCAAATCCCGCACCGATGTCTACTACCGCCCTGACGGTGCCAGCTACCGGCTGGTGGATCGCTGGGGCAACCCGCTACGCTTCGAGCCGGCCAAGCAGGCCTGATGGCTGGTTCGCGTATGGCACTGGCCCTGCTTCAGCCCGTTGCTCGATAGGTACACACGCCGTGGCTCCGAGAACGCTGGATGTAGCGACGAAGTCCAGAATCTCTGCGGCCCCGCTCCCGACCTGCGCGGGCTGGATACCCGGCCAGTCAAATCCCGCACCGACACCTACTATCGCCCAGCCTACGACCACCCCGCCAGCTTCGGCTACCGCCTGGTAAATCGCCACGGGCACCCACTCCCCCCGTCGCCTCAGTCACTATCAACAAGGAAATGAGCCTGATGGAAATACGGTTCGAGCAGGCAGACGAAAATGCGCACGATACGATCTTCAAGTTGCTTCAGGGCGAAGGGCATCGCCTTGATAAGATCAGAATGGATCACGACTTTAATGTGATCGAATTGGATGGCAAAAGAGTGCTCGAACAACGCGGCCCCGCCATATCCCTGATCATCAATGAAGCACCAAACCAACTCGAAAAGCAGGCATTCGACTGGCTGAACGAACATTGCCAGCTACGCCCTGCCAAGTACAAGGACGCCTGGTTCTATGCGCTTTGTGCGTGTGGCGGGTGGGTCCTGATCCGCTCTCCCTACCTTGTGGAGGGCGCATCATTTGCCGAAGCAGCAGTGCTTCTCACCATGAATCTGCTATCCACCACTCTGTTCGTGCTGGCCTATCTCATAGCCCGAACAAAATCCCGGCAGAATACGTCCGGACAAGCCTTCAGCATCAGGAAGAACAAGCTGTTCTGGGTGGGAACAGTACTGGTGGCCTTGCTATTCCTGGTGGGCTTGGCAGCCCTGTTCGATAAACCCAGCCTTGCCGCCGTTTCTCTCCTGCCATTGCTTAGCCTGGGAACCGCCGTCATGGCATTTCGCAAGACACGCTACTTCCACACGCTCGAAGTGTTGCAGCGCCATGAGGCAACAGCATGATCAGGCGAATCTTTTCCCTTGCCAAAAAAGCGCTTCCTGCCCTTGCTTTGGTATGACTCACCCACATGGGTTACCAATCAGTTCACACACATGGGTAACAGTTTTTAATTGGCAGGGTCGGTTTTTGAGGATCTGACCATGCCATGGCGAGAGCTGAGACCTATGGACCTGAAACTGCTGTTCATCGCGGACTACATCAAGGGTCCGCCCAGCTTCAGTGCGCTTTGCCAAGCCTATGAAATCAGTCGTAAGACTGGCTACAAGTGGGTCAAGCGCTATGAGAAGGACGGACCTGCCGGCCTCCAAGACCTTAGCCGTCGTCGGCATTCCCAGGAATGGGTGGTGCCGCTTGCGGTGCATGAGGCGATCACTGAATTGCGCGGTCGAGGCGAGACAGAACCCGGCCCCAAGAAAATCCAGGCGGCTTTGCAGGAGCGCTTCCCCGATCAGAAACCGCCATCTAAGACCTCGATCTACAACATCCTGAAGAAAGCTGAGCTCGTCAAACCACGGCGATTGCGTCAGCGCGTCGCGGTTTACCCTAAGCCATTACAGAAAGCAGAAACCCCTAACCAGCTGTTCAGCGCCGATTACAAAGGGCAGTTCCTGACGGGTGCGGGAGTCTGGTGTTATCCATTAACCATCATGCATCACGCCAGTCGATTCTTGCTGGCGTGCCACAGCATGGCGAATACCAATTTTCAGGAAACCCAAGCAGTTTTTACCCGCGTGTTTCGCGAGTATGGTCTACCGGAGCGCATCCGCACCGACAATGGGGTCCCGTTTGCAAGTAAGGGACGAGCTGGCCTTTCTCAGCTATCAATCTGGTGGTTGCGCCTTGGGATCATTCCTGAGCGGATCGCACCCGGAAGGCCTGAGCAAAATGGTCGACATGAACGTATGCATCGGACCCTGAAAAGCACGCTTCCATCACCGCCCGCAATTGAATGGGATGCTCAACAACAACACTTTGACCGGTTCATGCAGCACTACAATCACGAACGTCTGCATGAAGCACTGAAGCAGAAAACACCGGCATCCTGCTATGAACCTTCACCGCGCCAGCACCCTGAAAAGCTGCCAGACATGACCTACCCGAGTCACATCGATAGCCTCCAGGCCGACTGCTCAGGCATAGTCAATCGACGTGGCCTAAGGATCTACGCGGGGAATGTGCTCAAGCATCAGACCATTGGACTGGAGGAAGTAGAAGACGGGATCTGGGATGTTATCTTCGGTCCAATCATTCTTGGAAGGATCGATGAGAGGGATGCAATCGATGGATATGTGACACTCCAGGTGTTACCTGTGTGAGTGTACTTTTTTGTAACCCATGTGGGTGATCCGTACAGATGTGGGTGAATTCCAGTAGACTTCGCTGGAATGAAAAAAGGGCCAAAAGGCCCTGTTTTCAATGGCTTGCAGACTTCGGTGGACGTCTACAGAACCTAAATTGGAGCGGGAAACGAGACTCGAACTCGCGACCCCGACCTTGGCAAGGTCGTGCTCTACCAACTGAGCTATTCCCGCGTCGTGATGGGTGCCATTGTAGCGATATCCAAAATGGCGTCAACCCCTTGATTCAAAGAAACTTTTATTTCTGCTCCGAGCCTTCGCGCAGGTGCGGCCAGGCAGCCACCAGGTAATGCACCATCGACCACAGGGTCAAGCCCGCCGCGACTAACAACAACCCATAACCCAGGATCACCCAGAAGGTTACCGCTGGCGGGTTGCCCAGCAGGATCACCAACGCCAGCATTTGTGCAGCCGTCTTCCACTTGCCCAGGTTAGACACGGCCACGTGCGCCCGCGCGCCCAGTTCGGCCATCCACTCGCGCAGCGCCGACACCACAATCTCGCGACCGATGATGACCGCAGCGGGCAAGGTGAGCCAGAAGTTGGCGTGGGTCTGCACCAGCAGCACCAGCGCAACGGCGACCATGAGCTTGTCGGCCACCGGGTCCAGGAACGCACCGAACGGGGTGCTCTGCTGCAACCGACGCGCCAGGTAGCCATCCAGCCAGTCGGTGGCGGCGGCGACGGCAAATACGCTGCTGGCGGCCATGTAGCTCCAATGGAACGGCATGTAGAACAGCAGGATGAAAATCGGGATGAGCAGAACGCGTAGAACGGTGAGCAGGTTTGGAATATTCATCGGTACGACTGGCCGCGGGTTGAACCCGGCATTCTACTCGCTATGCAGGCTGGCATAAATCGACTCGGCAAGCTTTTTACTGATACCCGGTGCCTTGGCAATCTCGTCGACACTGGCGCGGTTGAGCTCTTGCAGGCCGCCGAAATGTTTCAGCAAGTCCCGCCTGCGCTTGGGCCCGACGCCTGCCACATCCTCCAGGCTCGACACCCGCCGGGCCTTGCCGCGACGGGCACGGTGGCCGGTGATCGCGAAGCGGTGGGCCTCGTCGCGGATCTGCTGGATCAAGTGCAGCGCTGGCGAATCACCCTTGAGGGTGAATTCGTTGTGCACATCGTTCAGGTAGAGGGTTTCGAAACCAGCCTTGCGCGTCACGCCTTTGGCCACGCCAAGCAGGGTCAACTCGCTGAACCCCAGTTCCTGCATCACATCGCGCGCCATGTTCAACTGGCCCTTGCCCCCGTCCACCAGCAGCACGTCCGGCAGCTTGCCCTCGCCATCGCGAATGCGTCCGTAACGACGGGTCAGGGCCTGGTGCATGGCGGCGTAGTCGTCGCCGGCCGTGACGCCCTCGATATTGAAGCGCCGGTAGTCCGACTTGATCGGCCCTTCCGGCCCGAACACCACGCAGCTGGCGACCGTCGCCTCGCCACTGGAGTGGCTGATGTCGTAGCACTCCAGGCGCTGCGGCACTTCGTCCAGGCCCAGTACTTCGGCCAGTGCGTCGAAGCGTGCTGCCATGTGCTGGCGGTTAGCCAGGCGTGCGTTGAGCGCCTGCTCGGCGTTAGTCACTGCCAATTGCTGCCAGCGCGCACGGGTGCCACGCACACGATGGCTGATGGTCAGCTCGCGGCCGCGCAGGGCGTTGAGGGCCTCGGTGATGGCCGCGAAGTCCTCGTGCACCACGTTCACGATCAGCTCCCCCGGCAACTCACGCTCCGGGTTGCCGACGTAGTACTGGGAAACGAATGCCGCCATCACCTCGGAAACGTCTTCCTCGATGCCGACCTGCGGGAAGAAGTTCTTGCTCCCTAGCACACGCCCACCACGGACGCTGATCATGTGGACGCAAGCGCCACCGGGGTTGACGAACGCGGCAATGACGTCGACTTCGCCGCTGCCCCCTTCGATGTACTGCTGGTCCTGTACGCGGCGCAGCAGGCCGATCTGGTCGCGCAGTTCGGCTGCTTTTTCGAAATTGAGGTCCATGGCGGCCTTTTCCATCTCGGCATTGAGCTCATTGCCCAACTGCTGGCTGCGCCCTTCCAGGAACATCACCGAATGGCGTACGTCCTCGGCATATTCCTCGGCGCTGACCAGGCCGGTGCAGGGCCCCTTGCAGCGCTTGATCTGGTATTGCAGGCATGGACGGGTGCGGTTGGCGTAGTAGCTGTCTTCGCATTGCCGTACCAGAAAGGTCTTTTGCAGCACGCTGAGGCTCTCGCGGATGGCCCCAGCACTTGGGTAGGGGCCGAAGTAGCGCCCCTTGGCTTTCTTCGCGCCCCGATGAATGCCAAGCCGCGGGAACTGACCGTCGGAAAGGAATACATAAGGATAGGACTTGTCGTCACGCAGCAGGATGTTGTACGGCGGGCGCCACTCCTTGATCAGGTTCTGCTCCAGCAGCAGCGCCTCGGTTTCGTTGGCGGTGATGGTGGTTTCCACCTGGGCGATGCGGCTGACTAGTGCAGCGGTCTTGGGCGCCAGCCCGGACTTGCGAAAATAACTGGCCAAGCGTTTCTTGAGGTTCTTGGCCTTGCCCACGTAGAGCAGCCGCGCATCGGCGTCGAACATTCGGTACACACCCGGGCGACCACTGCAGGTCGCCAGGAATGCGCTGGCATCAAAGACTTCAGACATGAGATTTACAGGCTTGCGTCAACCATACCGTGGCGAACGGCCAGCAATGTCAGTTCGACGTCGCTGGTGACCGAGAGTTTTTCAAAGATCCGGTACCGGTAGGTATTGACGGTCTTGGGCGAGAGGCACAACTTGTCGGAAATGATCTGCACTTTCTGGCAGCCGACGATCATCAGGGCAATCTGGATTTCACGCTCGGACAATGCATCGAATGGCGAGCCCTGTGGCTGGAACGACTTGAGCGCCAACTGCTGAGCAATCTGCGGGCTGATGTAGCGTTGGCCGGCAAATGCCAGGCGAATGGCCTGGACCATCTCGTCGAGGCCGGCGCCCTTGGTCAGGTAGCCGGCCGCCCCGGCTTGCAGCAGGCGCGTGGGGAACGGGTCTTCTTCACACACGGTCACTGCCACCACCTTTATGTCAGGGTGGCTGCGCAGCAACTTGCGCGTGGCCTCAAGACCACCGATGCCAGGCATCTTGACGTCCATCAGCACAACGTCTGGCTTGAGCTCGCGCGCAAGCTTGAGCGCCGATTCGCCGGAGTCCCCTTCACCTACTACCTGCAAGCCGTCGATATCGGCCAGCATGCGCGTAATACCGGTTCGTACCAGATCGTGGTCGTCGACCACTAGGACCCTAATCAAGCACACACCTCTTCAGCAGGGCGATTGTATGACGCCACCTTAACAAAATTTTTCAAGACCGGCCTAGCGCATTGCTTTCGTCAGAAACGACTGACGACCTGGGTCTGAATATATACGCCCCGGCTGCTCATGCCTGTGGTCAGACAGACGTTTCAACAGGTGAACAATCGCCGCCTTGTCGGCCTCAGCCAGGCCCCGAAGCGCGTTGAGCACGTCCGACTCCTGCGCACTAAGCCCATGCAAGGGTACAGGGATGCGTACCCCGTTCAGAACATACAGCGCATCAACCCCCCTGGCCGCTACCGCAGCCAGGTAATCGACACGTGGCATGCGCTCCCCACTTTCGTATTTGCCCTGCGCGTTGGGTTCCACCCCACCGATATCGCCGAATACACGCTGGGTCATACCCAGCCGTTCACGTTCTTCCCGCAGCCGGGGGCCGATTCCATTCATCCGGGCGTCTCCTTGTCCCTGGGTATCTCCGAGCAGCGCCACGTCCACATGCACCGCTGCCTCGGTTACAAAGGGCACTATGCCGCTGCCGGACGACTGGGACAAGGCATCATTGCCCTGAGCAATCGATCCTGCGCTGCATGCGCACAAAACAATCATCCTCGCCCATTTCGACGAACCCTTGTCGCTGGTAAAGCCTGCGCGCCGGATTGGTGCGAAACACCATCAGCCTGAGTAGCGCCAAGCGCCGTTGGGCTGCCCATTGTGCGAGCGTTTCGAGCACCCAGCTGCCAATCCCCTGCCCCTGGTAAGCGGGAAGCAAATGCAACTCCCGGATGAACAGTGCCTGGCTATCCTGGCTGAGGCTGCAGAAACCCAACACGGCGTCGGTATCGGTCACCAGCCACTGCTCGCGCCACTGCCAGGCCTGGTCGAAAGCCTGCTCCACCCAGAGCAGGTCGTATTGGTGGTAATACGGCAGCATGAGGCGGCGCGTCAGGTCGCGGGCGAACGTCAGATCACTGTCAGTGGCAGGAATGAGTTGCAGCATCACGCGTTCTCCCGCTCAGGCAGGCTTGGCCGGAACGAACTCACGCCCTTGCGTGGGCTTGGCGCTGCAATGCATCGGTATCGACACGAACGAACACCGAATCGGCCCTGACGGTGAGCACCCCAGCGGCCCACACCTCGCAGATCACCCGGCTTTTGCGTGCCACTTCTCCCTCGACTCGAGCCTTGAGCAGCAGCTCAACCCCCATGGGTGTCGGTTTGAGGTACTCAAGCCCCAGGCGGCCAGTGACGCAATCGATACGCGGCAAGCTGCCAGGCGCCCGGCCTTCGCTTCGATAGTGATAGGCCATGGCCGTCCAATTGGAGTGGCAGTCCACCAGCATTGCCAGCAATCCGCCATAGACCAGCCCCGGCCAGCCGGTAAAGGTAGCGTCGGGGGTGTGTCGACAGACCAGATGAATGCCGTCTTCGGCCCAATGGCTTTGTACACGGAGCCCGTGCGGATGGGCGCTGCCACAGCCATAGCAAATGCCATCCGGGGCAGCCACTGCCTGCAGGCTCAAGGCTTGATCGTTCATACGCTTCCTGTGCTTGTTGTAATGAGGGCGCGCTACGCCCTCATTAAAGCAGATAGGTCACGCGGTTTGCAGGCTCGCCTTGCCGGGGCGCCTGGCCAGCGCCACCACGAGGATGAACGTCGTGACCCCGGCTGTCATCAATGTCTCGTACCGGTAGGCATCGCTGAACAACATGTACCCCAGCACCAGGACGATGGTGGCGATCACCAGCCAGGTGAGCCAGGGGAACAACCACATCTTCAGCTCCAGCAAGCGCCCTTCGCGCTCCGCGCGCGCGCGCATGCGCAGTTGGGACACGGCGATGACCAGATACACCAGCAACGCGATGGCACCGGTGGTGGACAGCAGAAAGCCGAACACCTTGCCTGGGAACACATAGTTGACCAGACACCCGGCAAACCCTGCCAACGTCGAGAGGATCACCGCGACCGTAGGCACGCCGGAGCCTGCAATGCGCCGGGTGATGGGCAGAGCCTGCCCGCGGGCGCCCAGCGAATACAGCATGCGCGAGGCGGTATACAGCCCCGAGTTCATGCAACTGGTCACGGCCACCAGCACCACCATGTCCACCAGCAGCTTGGCGCCAGGCACGTTCAGCACCTCAAGGACCCGTTGGAACGAGCCGACTGCCTTGAGCCCTGGGTCATTCCAGGCGACCAGCGAAACCACCAGGAAGATCGAAGCCAGGTAGAAGATCGCGATGCGATACACCACCAGGTTGGTGGCACGACGGATCTTGTCCTTGGGGTTGGCCGTTTCGTCGGCAGCGATGGTGACGATCTCCGCGCCGAAGAACGAAAAGATGGTGATCAGTACACCGCCCAGTACGGTGCCAAAGCCGTTGGGCATGAAGCCCCCGGTATCCCAGAGTCGGCTGACCCCGGACACGTCGGCCAAGGGCCAGAAGCCAGTCACCGCCAGGGTACATACGACGATGAAGGCAACGATGGCCACGACCTTGATCAACGCGAACCAGTACTCGAAGGCGCCGAAGTTCTTGACGCTGATCAGGTTGGTACCCGATAGCACGAGCATGATCAGGAAGGCGAACAGCCAGGACGGCACCCCGGGAAAGTAGGCATGCAGGATATCAGCGCCGGCGATGGCCTCGACCGGAATGATCAGCACCCAGAACCACCAGTACAGCCAGCCGATGGTAAAGCCCGCCCACGGGCCGATGGCCTGCGAGGCGTAGGTGGAAAAAGAACCGCTGTTGGGGTTGGCGATGGCCATCTCGCCCAGCATGCGCATCACCAGCAACACCAGCAGCCCGGTCATGGCATAGGAAATGAGGATCGCCGGGCCTGCCGTGGCGATGGCGTTGGAGGAGCCAATGAACAGCCCGGCGCCTATGATGCCGGCAATGGAAATCATCGATACCTGACGGGATGTCAGGCCATGTTGCAAGGAACGCTGTTTCTTGTTGTTCGGGGAAGCCATGTTGAACCCTCTGACTGGATCGCACGGTCATTTTTTGATCCGGGTAAGTATTGAGACTTGCCAGAGGTGTCACAAACGACGTTTTATCAGTACGTAATTCCTTGAGGGAATGATTAAGCGTCCTCCTGCGTGGACTACGTTCCCTAGCGTGGCGTATGAGCCTCCCTTGCAAAAGGGTGAATCATGTTGTTCAAAGAGCATGACCAGTGCACCACTGATCACAGCCTCGGGCACATCAAGAACCGTAGGAATGAAACCAATCCAATAATTCGTTTGCACCCCCTGACCCCTAGGCGCTTGGATAGGCAGTACATCGCCCACAGGTCCCCGCCTCATGAACCACGACTGCATCAGCCAATCCATCGCCATCGTTCATCCCATTACCCTTGCACATGGCCGCAACGCCGAGGTGTGGGACGACCAAGGAAAACGCTACATCGATTTCGTAGGCGGCATCGGCGTGCTGAACCTGGGCCATTGCAATCCAGCGGTCGTACAAGCCATACAGGATCAAGCCAGCCGCCTGACTCACTACGCTTTCAACGCAGCCCCACATGCCCCTTACCTTGAGCTGATGGCGCAACTGAGCCAATTCATCCCGGTCGCTTACCCGCTGGCCGGCATGCTGACCAACAGCGGCGCGGAGGCGGCCGAAAATGCCCTGAAAGTAGCCCGCGCGGCGACCGGCAAGCGCGCCATCATCGCCTTCGATGGCGGCTTCCATGGCCGTACCCTGGCCACCCTGAACCTCAATGGCAAGGTCGCCCCTTACAAGCAGCGGGTCGGCGAGCTGCCGGGGCCGGTGTACCACCTGCCCTACCCCAGCGCCGACACCGGGGTTACCTGCGAACAGGCTCTCAAGGCCATGGACCGCCTGTTCAGCGTCGAGCTGGCGGTGGAGGACGTGGCGGCGTTCATCTTCGAGCCGGTGCAAGGTGAAGGCGGGTTCCTCGCCCTTGACCCAACGTTCGCCCAGGCCCTGCGCCGTTTCTGCGACGAGCATGGCATCCTGATCATCATCGACGAGATCCAGTCGGGCTTCGGGCGTACCGGGCAGCGCTTCGCCTTCCCACGTTTAGGGCTTGAGCCCGATCTGCTGCTGTTGGCCAAAAGCATTGCCGGCGGCATGCCGCTGGGTGCGGTGGTCGGGCGCAAGGAACTGATGGCAGCGCTGCCCAAGGGCGGCCTGGGTGGCACTTATTCAGGCAACCCGATCGCCTGCGCAGCGGCCCTGGCCAGCCTGGCACAGATGACCGACGAGAACGTCGCTACCTGGGGCGAACGCCAGGAGCAGGCAATCGTGCGCCGCTTCGAGCACTGGAAGGCTACTGGCCTGAGCCCGTTCCTCGGCCGCCTGACCGGGGTCGGTGCCATGCGCGGAATCGAGTTTGTCCAAGCCGACGGCAGCCCGGCACCGGCGCAACTGGCCAAGGTGATGGAAGCGGCTCGCGCCAGGGGGCTGCTGCTGATGCCCAGCGGCAAGGCCCGGCACATCATCCGCCTGCTGGCACCACTGACCATCGAGGCCCACGTGCTCGAGGAAGGCTTGGATATTCTCGAGCAGTGCCTTGCCGAGCTTGGCTCCTGAAGAGGGGCTTAGAGACCCAGCTCTTGCGGGGTAAGCATATCGGACTCGAAGGCAATCCAGCCGCCTTCGAGTTCGGCGTGGCCGTTGACGATCGGGCCGTAGTAGGTCAGGCCATTCTCCAGGGTCACGCAGATGTGCGTGGCGTTCTTTTCCGGAGCGGCCAGCGTACCGACGAAATGCACCTTCTTGAGGGTCTCGGTCACCGCTTCCAGGCCCACGCGCATGCTGGCGTTTTCCGAGGCTTCGATGTCGCCGCCTCGGTCTTCGGCGCTGATGGTGATGGTGGCGATGTACGGGTACTGGTTGCTCAAGCGGGTCTACCTCGAAACGTGGGTGGGCATAGGGGCGCGTAGAGTACGGCAGCGGCCGCGCCTTGTCTCTAGCGTTCGCCCGCCGAACCGCCGCGGTGCAGGCCAACACAGGTGATCTGCTCGCAACGATCTGTTAGGGTGCCGGCCGATACACGCCCTAGCATACGAGGATCCCGAGTGAGCGCTGAAGAACCCATGATCGCCGACCTGTTCGACGTCGACAAACGCCTGTCCCTCAAGCCGGTGGTCGATTTCAACAGCTATCTGCGCAATGCGTTTGGCGAGGGGCCCTGCCGCTGCCACCGTTGCCTTGAAGGCGCCGACCAGACGAGCTACGCCCTGGCGCACACATTCTCGTTCGACGGCCGGCCATGGCATCGCCGCTTCGCCAGTACCGCCGCCAGCGACGTGGCGCAAGTCCTGAAAAAGGCCTGGCTGTCGTACACCAAGGTGGATCTGACGCTGTCCGGCATCCTCGACCTGACCACCGTACAGACCTTCACGGATGCAGCGCTGCACCCGCGCCTGCTCGCCCTGCTGCCCGCCAGCGGGCTGGCCCATGAAGCGGACGGACAGTGGCACCTGCAGGCCCCGGCTGACTGAAGCTCTGGCTTGCGGCCCATGCGGGGGGCCGCCGCCTCAGTGCTGTTCGCCGGCCCGCTTGAGCAGCTTCTTGCAACGTTCGGACAAATGCACCACCCGCAGGTGCTTGCCGACTTTGGCATAGCGCTCGCGCAAGGTTTTCAGCGCGGCAATGGCCGAATAGTCCACAAAGCTCAGGTGCTGGCAGTCCAAGGTCACCTCGGCCGGGTCATTGGCCGGGTCGAACTGGTTCAGGAACGGCGCGGTCGAGGCGAAGAACAAGGTGCCGTGCACCTGATAACGCTTGTGCCCGTGCTCGTCCTCATGGCTGTCGGCGTACAGTTCGCGCGCATGCTGCCAAGCAAAGTTCACCGCCGCGATCACGATGCCGAACAGCACGGCCATGGCCAGGTCGGTGAACACAGTCACCACGGTGACGGCGATGATCGCTAGCATGTCGTTCACCGGCACCTTGTGCAGCACCCGCAGCGACGCCCAGGCGAACGTCTGTTGCGCGACCACGAACATGACACCCACCAGGGCCGCCAAGGGGATACGTTCGATCAATGGCGAAAGGAACAGCACGAACAACAGGATCATCACCCCGGCCATCACCCCGGAAAGCCGCCCTCGCCCACCGGAACTGAGGTTGATTACCGTCTGACCGATCATGGCGCATCCGCCCATGCCGCCGCACAATCCCGACACCATATTGGCCGCCCCGAGTGCCACGCACTCGCGGTCCGGAAAGCCGCGGCTTTCGGTGATCTCGTCCGTCAGGTTGAGGGTGAGCAGGGTTTCGAGCAGGCCCACCATGGCCATCAATACGGCATAAGGGGCAATGATCTGCAAAGTTTCAAGGGTCCAGGGCACCGCCGGCCAGGCCAGCTCCGGAAGGCCACCGGCAATGTGGGCCATGTCACCCAGGGTCCGGGTCGGCAGGTCGAACAGGTACACCAACAGGCCTACACCCAGGATCGCAACCAACGCCGGAGGCACGGCGCGGGTGAGCCTGGGCAGAATGTAGACCACCGCCATCGTCAAGGCCACCAGGCCGACCATCAGGTACAAGGGCACCCCGTGCAGCCAGCGCTCGCCTTGCTTGAAATGCTCAAGCTGGGCCATGGCAATGACGATCGCAAGACCATTGACGAAGCCGAGCATTACCGGGTACGGCACCAGCCTGACCAGTTTGCCCAGACGCAACACGCCGAACAGGATCATCACCACGCCCCCGAGCAACACCGTGGCCAGCAGGTATTGCGCGCCGTGCTGCACCACCAGGGCGACGATCACGACAGCCATCGAGCCCGCAGCACCGGAAATCATCCCCGGCCGGCCGCCGAACAGCGCGGTCAGCGTGCAAATGACGAATGCGCCATAAAGGCCCATCAAGGGGTTGAGGTGTGCCACCAAGGCGAACGCGATGCATTCGGGCACGAGGGCAAACGAGGTGGTCAAGCCGGCCAGCAGGTCGGCACGTAGGCGAACGGGTTTCATGGAATTCCTGGGTGACGGTCCAGAACGGACGGAGTGCGAAAACAAAGGCGCGATGTTACGGAATTTGTCAGCCAGGAGCCACCGATCAGCGCACCCGATCGCGGCTCTGCACCGCCAAATCCAGGGCACGCTGCATGTCCAGGCGCGCAGAACGCCCAAGGTCCGGGTCATCCAGGCGCCCGCCTCGCTCCGACGGCAAAATGGGGGCAGTCAAGTCCTCGGCATCCATCGCCTCGAAATCCTGCTGCTCGCCAAGGGTCAGCGCACTGCGACGTAGCAGCATACGCACCTGCGTCGGGGTCAGCGCCGGGTTGATCGACAGCATCGCGGCCACGGTGGCCGCCACCAAAGGCGTGGCATAGGACGTGCCGCAATGGGGTTTGGCTTCGCCGGAGGGGCGCAGGCATGCGGCGGCGCTGACATCCACACGGCTGTCGATGTTGGAGCTGTGGCGCTTGCGCACATGCCGCGGGTCACTGACGGGTACAGCGTGCTCACTGCGCTGATGGCCGCCCACCACCAGCAACTGTTCGGTGACGAAGGACGACGGCAATCGGTATTCGTCCGTGCCCGACCACGAAGCCCCATTACCCGCGGAATTCACCACAATCACATCCGGATGCTTGGCCCGCAGCCACAGGAAAAACTCCTCCAGCAGCTCTTCATAACCGCTCATGGCCAGCCCGGAACGGACCAGCGAGTCGACCTCATCTCCCTTGATGTTACGGGCACCTAGCCGGTGAATGCCCCAACTCCAGTTCAGCACCCGCACACCGTCCTGCACCAGGTTGACGGATGCGGCGATATTGGCCGTGATACCGGCGTCGGAATTACGGTCGACGATCACATCGAACCCCGGGCTTGCCTTGCCCAGCCCAGCGAGAAAGCCTTCATCCTGGGCGGCGAAAATGCCCGCCACATGAGTGCCATGGCTAGCAGACTCGCTGCCGTCCCTGGCATACACGCACGTCTGCCCGTGCTCGCAGGCGCCGCGATAACGCGTGAAGCCAGCTGCACCGAAGTCCACACCCCTCTCGATCACACCCACACGCACAGGCTGGACAGGGATTCTGGAGGCAGGGATGCGGCGCTGATAGTAGTACAAGGCGTCCATGAAGCGGTTCGCGGCCCATTCATCGGCCTGGGTGATGGCTGGTTCGGCGCGGTCGTCCCCCTCCTCGCCCCGTTCGGGAGCCGACTCTTCCACGATCACTGCATCGACACTGACCTCCGTACCCATGCGCAGGATCATGGCGTCCCGTTGCACCAGGTCGTGCACCGGCAAGCGCAACTGGTAGACGTTCAGCGGCGCTATGGCGCCCACCACCTGCGCGCCGTACTTTTCGGCAATGCGCCTGGCCTCGTGCAGACCGTCGTATTTCTCTTCTACCAGCACACTGACCAGATTCAGGTAGGTGGTCAGGCCGTCCATGTTCTTGGCCACCTCATCGGGGCCTGCGGCGACCACATGACTGCGTTGACGAGTCAACCACACAGGGTTGCTGGCCTGCCCGTTGACCTCCAGCCACAACGGCGCACTCGGTCCAGGCTGGTCTCCAAGGGTCAGCGTGAACGTGTCACCTTGGCGCTCCAACGCTTTAGCAGGCACTGTCACACCCCCAACCTTGAATGTTGGCGGCTGTTCACCCAGCCCCGTCACGCGCAGGCACCACTGCTGGCGCTCAGTACTCAATACATCACCGCAGCGTTGCAGGTGCTGGATGCGCAGCACATCAGGCGCTGCCTGCAAACCGGCGCTCCACAAGCACCCCCATACGATGAACCAGCGTTTCATGACAGTCGCCCCCGGATGGCCTGTGATTGCGACCCACGACCCCTGCCAAGGTTCAGCCGCTGCCCTGTCCTTCGGGACCCTCCTTGTGGAAGCCGAGGTCCAAGATGGCACCACTGACGATCCAGGAATTAATTGCTGCGAAATAGCTCAGGAAGTCCAGGCGCTGCCGATGCAGCGATTACACTCACCTTTTACGGAGACCTGCCCATGTCTACACGCCCGCTTTTCATCTCGCTGGCAATGCTGGCCAGCCTGAGCGCACAGGCCGAGACTGAGGTCGTGCCGCTGCAGCACCGCAGCAGCGCCGAATTGCTGGCGCCCGCGCAAGCCTTCATCGGCCAGGACGGCACCGTCAGTGCCTTCGAGAACAAGCTCATCGTCAATGCCAGCCCACAACGCATCGGCGAGCTGCGTAATGTGCTCAAGCAACTGGACACGGCCGCCAAGCGCTTGCTGATCAGCGTCGACACCAGCGACAGCCAATTTCAGGATACCCGCGGCAACGCCAGGATCATCCGCCACGGCACCTCCAACCGCGACGGCGGCGTACAGCAGATCCAGGCCAGCGAAGGCCAACCAGCGCTGATTCAGGTCGGCCAGAGCATCCCCGTCACCAGCTCCAGCACCGATGGATACGGGCGCGTGCAGAGCGACACCCAATACCGCAATGTCACCCAAGGTTTTTACGTAACGCCGATGCTTACTGGGGACACCGTTCGCCTACAGATCAGCACCAATAATGATCGTATCAGCCGCGAACGTGCAGATGTAGTGGATGTTCAAAGCACCGACACAACCTTGACCGGCAAGGTTGGCGAGTGGATCGATATGGCCGGGTACAACCAGCAGAGTCAGGCCGGTTTCAGCAGCGCAAGCCATATCTACAGTACCGAGCGGGGAAAAAACATGACAGTGCGAGTGAAAGTCGATGTTTTGGACTGATCCCAGACAGTCTGCGGCCTCGACCAAAGGCCTCTGAACTGACTGATGAGTCGTATTAGACCAAAGATGTAGTAGACCTAAAAAAGCACTACAAAACGTTTGACAGGCACTTTTTCACGAGGGCATGATGGCCTCGCTCCCGCTAATCAGGGGCCCTGGCAAGGGCCTTCGGGGCGCCCTCTGTCACCTTGGAGGCGCCCTGTGTCCGTACAGCCCACAAGGCGGTTCGACGAGGTGGCGACTGCAACGAGCAAGTGGTTGCGAGGGACTCAAGTGCGTCACCGCCGTCACAGCATTCGCGTAGCACCGCAGCGAGGCATCCACGAGCCGACCTGCCGGGGCACCGATGGACCTGACTGCCCGCCTTACCCCTCATCCTTGCCCGATGCCGCCGTACCTGCTTTAACAGGACTGCCGCCAGCGCCCTGATCTGCCCCGAGCATCCGCACAATTAACCCAAGATCGATGCGACGAGGTTTACTTCCATGGCACTGACACGCGAACAGCAAATTGCAGCCCTTGAGAAAGACTGGGCCGAAAACCCGCGCTGGAAAGGCGTGACCCGTACCTACACCGCCGCCGATGTCGTTCGCCTGCGTGGCTCCCTGCAGCCGGAGCACACCCTGGCCCGCCTGGGTGCAGAAAAGCTGTGGAAGCTGGTTACCCAAGGTGCACATCCATCGTTCCGCCCGGAAAAAGACTTCGTCAACTGCATGGGCGCCCTCACCGGCGGCCAGGCCGTGCAGCAGGTCAAGGCAGGCATCCAGGCCATCTACCTGTCGGGCTGGCAGGTAGCTGCCGACAATAACTCCGCCGAGTCCATGTACCCCGACCAGTCGCTGTACCCGGTCGACTCCGTGCCGACGGTGGTCAAGCGCATCAACAACTCCTTCCGCCGCGCCGACCAGATCCAGTGGAAGGCTGGCAAGAACCCAGGCGATGAAGGCTACATCGACTACTTCGCGCCCATCGTGGCGGATGCCGAAGCCGGTTTTGGCGGCGTACTCAACGCCTACGAGCTGATGAAGAACATGATCGAAGCAGGCGCTGCGGGCGTGCACTTCGAAGACCAGCTGGCCTCGGTGAAAAAATGCGGCCACATGGGCGGAAAGGTGCTGGTGCCGACCCAGGAAGCCGTGCAAAAGCTGGTCGCCGCGCGCCTGGCAGCCGACGTTTCGGGCGTACCAACGATCATCCTTGCCCGTACCGACGCTAACGCTGCCGACCTGCTGACCAGTGACTGCGACCCCTACGATCAGCCGTTCGTGATCGGCGAGCGCACCCGCGAAGGCTTCTACAAAGTGCGCGCAGGGCTAGACCAGGCCATCGCCCGCGGCCTGGCCTACGCCCCGTACGCCGATCTGATCTGGTGCGAAACCGCCAAGCCGGACCTGGACGAAGCCCGCCGCTTTGCCGAAGCGATCAAGAAGGAGTACCCGGACCAGATCCTGTCGTACAACTGCTCGCCTTCGTTCAACTGGAAGAAGAACCTGGACGACGCCACCATCGCCAAATTCCAGCGTGAGCTGTCGGCCATGGGCTACAAGCACCAGTTCATCACCCTGGCCGGCATCCACAACATGTGGCATGGCATGTTCAACCTGGCGCACGACTACGCTCGCAACGACATGACCGCCTACGTGAAGTTGCAGGAGCAGGAGTTCGCCGACGCCAGCAAGGGTTACACCTTCGTGGCGCATCAGCAGGAAGTGGGTACGGGCTACTTCGATGACATGACCACCGTGATTCAGGGCGGGGCTTCGTCGGTGACTGCGCTCACCGGTTCGACTGAGGAAGAGCAGTTCCACTGATAGTGGGTTGCAACCGAACAAAGCCCCAAGCTTCCTAAGCTTGGGGCTTTGTCTCATGCACCTGACACAAGCAGGCATGCACTGCACCTGCAACGGCATGCACTGCACCTGCAACGGCATGCAGGCATCAAGCAATGACTACTCAGCTGCCAGCTGAGCGCTCGCCATGCAAAACTGCATCTAGACATGTGACCGCACAGTACCTCAGTGCGCCATGCCCAGTTCGGCGTCATCCATCAATGCCTTGGCCATGGCGCTGAGGTAGTGGGCCGCCCAGATCATCATTGGCCTGTCCTCCGTCAAGCCGATGATGGTCAGTTCGCGAACGTAACCCATCAACTCTGACGACTGCTCGCGAGCATCCCGGCACGGTATGCCGGGCTCGATGCGAAACAACGCGTGCGTGCCGTTTTCACCTTGGCAAAACGTTGTTTGACCGACGGTGAACTGGGTGTCTTCTGTGGTCATGTTTGAATCCCCTGGAAATGTCCGACTGCATAGCCGACCCCTGATGCGGGCAGACCCGCTCCCGCCGTCAATGTGGAACATTGCAGGCTGCGGTGATTGTGTAGGCGTGGACTTACCCGCCAAAGGCCAGCTGTCGCTACACATCGATCAGCCTCAGTGCAAAGGCTTGGCACCGGCTGGCATCTGCACCTGAATCAAGGCCGACTCAAGCAAAGCCCGAAGCGCTTCGGGTTCATGCATCGAGGTCATCATGAGGATCGATGCAGGTGACTTGGGCTGTTGGAGCAAGGCCTGATGCACCACGGTCGCTGCGCAGAGTGCGTGGTCGGTGGCCTGGATCAGGGTGTCTTCGAGGGAATGAGAGATGCGAGGTGGATCGGGGACTATCTTCAACATAGCTATTTACCTTCTATGGCTGGCCACCCACCTGCTGTCAAACAGAAGGGCGGCAGCTGTACGTGGGTTGACAGACCGGCGGAAATAGCTAAGTTCCGGCGCACGCAAGCGTGCCCGCACGCACAGCCACCATATAGGAAAGCCGCGCACTATTTACCGTCACAGCCTGTCAAAGCTGTGTCGTTGATGAGCAACGACAGGCCGAGACTAGAGCGCTACCCGGGCAGCCGCAACGGAAAACAGGCGGCAAGAGTATGTTTGGGAAATGCCCTACAGGGAAGGGGTTAAATCCGACATTCCAGTGACCCCGCGCCTAACTGCACCTGGCGCTGAGCCCGCTCTGCGTGTGCGATGTCGCCTAGAGCGAGCCCTGCCTATCCAGCGCGTGCAGCCACGACGAGGAGCAATCAGAGCACCCTGGTCTATGCTTGCAGGCACAGCGCCACGCGCGACCCCACCACCGCAAACGCGCTTTAGTATTGACCCAGGGCGGTACCCAGCGGGTCGATAAGTGCTAGAACACGAGCTTTTCGCATTTGCAAGCAGAGGAAATCTGCAGATGAACTTTACAAGGCGCAGAACGGACCAAATAAGCGGCATCAGTCCAAATGATATTAATTATCATTACTCAATTCGTAATTCGTTACCACTCGCAAGAAACATAATTAACAAAAGCGCGCGCAATGCCCGAATTTCAAGGCTTTCAGCCAGTTACACGCCGATTATGTTGTTGACCCTGCGAATAAATTTGCTACGGAAATTTTACTTGGCCCGGGTTTACCCATAAAATCAGCAGGATTGATTCAGCTGCGACATTTGGTCACTGCAAGTGCGACACCACGTCGCCGCTCTACACTTATTTCAGACTGCAGAGCTGGGTCTCTGTATAAGGATTTAAAGCATGTCCGATTCGGCAGGACTCATCGCCCACAACTGGGGCTTTGCCATCTTCCTTCTGGGTGTCGTCGGCCTGTGCGCCTTCATGCTCGGCCTGTCCAGCCTACTCGGCAGCAAGGCCTGGGGCCGCGCCAAGAACGAACCCTTCGAATCCGGCATGCTGCCCACCGGCAGCGCGCGCCTGCGCCTGTCGGCAAAATTCTATCTGGTCGCGATGCTCTTCGTGATCTTCGATATCGAAGCCCTCTTTCTCTTTGCATGGTCTGTGTCCGTCCGCGAAAGCGGCTGGACCGGGTTCGTCGAAGCACTCGTTTTCATAGCAATTCTGTTGGCAGGTCTTGTCTACCTATGGCGCGTCGGGGCCCTTGACTGGGCACCCGAAGGTCGCCGCAAGCGGCAAGCGAAGCTGAAACAATGAGGCTTTGGCATGCAATACAATCTCACCAGAATCGATCCGGACGCACCCAACGAGCAGTATCCGGTTGGTGAACGGGAAACCGTCACCGATCAACTGCTCGAAGACCAGGTCCACAAGAACATCTTCATGGGCAAGCTCGAAGATGTGCTGCGTGGCGCCGTCAACTGGGGCCGCAAGAACTCCCTGTGGCCGTACAACTTCGGCCTGTCCTGCTGCTACGTGGAAATGACCACGGCCTTCACGGCGCCCCACGACATCGCCCGCTTCGGCGCCGAAGTCATCCGGGCCTCGCCGCGCCAGGCCGACTTCATGGTCATTGCCGGTACCTGCTTCATCAAGATGGCGCCGATCATCCAGCGCCTCTACGAGCAGATGCTCGAGCCCAAATGGGTCATTTCCATGGGTTCGTGCGCCAACTCCGGCGGCATGTACGACATCTACTCGGTCGTTCAGGGGGTCGACAAGTTCCTCCCCGTGGACGTCTACGTGCCCGGCTGTCCGCCACGCCCTGAGGCTTTCCTGCAAGGCTTGATGCTGCTGCAGGAGTCGATCGGCCAGGAGCGACGTCCGCTTTCCTGGGTCGTGGGTGATCAAGGCATTTACCGTGCCGAGATGCCTGCCCAGAAAGAGCTGCGTCGTGAACAGCGCATTGCCGTCACCAACCTGCGCAGCCCCGACGAAGTCTGATCCAGCGACCTGCCGCCGGTGCCCGAGGGTGCCGGCGGCCTGGCTTCATTCTTAACGTTGACCCAAAGCGACCGAGACCATGACAGCGGACAACGCTATTTACATTCCGCCCTACAAGGCAAACGACCAAGATGTGGTCGTCGAATTGCACAACCGTTTTGGCGCCGAAGCATTCGTCGCCCAGGAAACCCGCACCGGCATGCCCGTGCTGTGGGTCAAGCGCGCCCAGCTCAAGGAAGTGCTGAGCTTCCTGCGCGGCGTGGCCAAGCCCTACAGCATGCTGTACGACCTGCACGGGGTCGACGAGCGCCTGCGCACCCAGCGCCGTGGCCTGCCTGCCGCCGACTTCAGCGTGTTCTACCACCTGTTGTCGATCGAGCGTAACAGCGATGTGATGATCAAGGTTTCGCTCAGCGAAGGCGACCTGAACCTGCCCTCGGTGACCAGCATCTGGCCCAACGCCAACTGGTACGAGCGTGAAGTGTGGGACATGTTCGGCATCGATTTCGCCGGCCACCCGCACCTGAGCCGCATCATGATGCCGCCGACCTGGGAAGGTCACCCACTGCGCAAGGACTACCCGGCCCGCGCCACCGAGTTCGACCCCTACAGCCTGACCCTGGCCAAGCAGCAGCTTGAGGAAGAGTCGGCGCGCTTCAACCCAGAGGCCTGGGGCATGAAACGTCAGGGCGCCAACGAGGACTACATGTTCCTCAACCTTGGCCCCAACCACCCGTCCGCCCACGGTGCCTTCCGTATCGTCCTGCAGCTCGATGGTGAAGAAATCGTAGACTGCGTACCGGACATTGGCTACCACCACCGCGGTGCCGAGAAGATGGCCGAGCGTCAGTCCTGGCACAGCTTCATTCCCTACACCGACCGTATCGACTACCTCGGCGGTGTAATGAACAACCTGCCGTACGTCCTGGCGGTAGAAAAGCTGGCCGGCATCCAGGTGCCGCAGAAGGTCGACGTGATTCGCATCATGCTCGCCGAATTCTTCCGTATCACCAGCCACCTGCTGTTCCTGGGCACCTACATCCAGGACGTGGGCGCCATGACCCCGGTATTCTTCACCTTCACCGACCGCCAGCGCGCGTACACGGTGATCGAAGCGATCACCGGTTTCCGGCTGCACCCGGCCTGGTACCGTATCGGTGGCGTCGCGCACGACCTGCCGCGTGGCTGGGACAAGCTGGTCAAGGATTTCGTCGAGTGGCTGCCCAAGCGCCTGGACGAATACACCAAGGCCGCCCTGCAGAACAGCATTCTCAAGGGCCGTACCATTGGCGTGGCCGCCTACAACACGCAAGAGGCGCTGGCCTGGGGCACTACCGGTGCCGGCCTGCGCTCCACCGGTTGCGACTTCGACCTGCGCAAGGCACGCCCCTACTCCGGCTACGAGAACTTCGAGTTCGAAGTGCCGCTGGCCCACAACGGCGATGCCTACGATCGCTGCATGGTCCGCGTCGAGGAGATGCGCCAGAGTATCCGCATCATCGACCAGTGCCTGCGCAACATGCCGGAAGGCCCGTACAAGGCGGACCACCCGCTGACCACGCCGCCGCCCAAAGAGCGCACCCTGCAGCACATCGAAACCTTGATCACCCACTTCCTGCAAGTGTCGTGGGGCCCGGTCATGCCGGCCAACGAGTCGTTCCAGATGATCGAGGCGACCAAAGGCATCAACAGTTACTACCTGACGAGCGACGGCGGCACCATGAGCTACCGCACCCGGATCCGCACCCCGAGCTACCCGCACCTGCAGCAGATCCCTTCGGTGATCAAAGGCAGCATGGTTGCCGACCTCATTGCGTACCTGGGCAGTATCGACTTCGTTATGGCTGACGTGGACCGCTAAGCATGAACAGCACGCTTATCCAGACAGACCGTTTCGCCCTGAGCGAAACCGAGCGCTCGGCCATCGAGCATGAAATGCATCACTACGAGGACCCGCGTGCGGCGTCCATCGAAGCTCTCAAGATCGTGCAGAAAGCCCGTGGCTGGGTGCCGGACGGCGCCATTCATGCCATCGGCGAGGTGCTGGGTATCCCGGCCAGCGACGTCGAAGGCGTCGCCACCTTTTACAGCCAGATCTTCCGCCAGCCGGTGGGCCGCCACATCATCCGCGTGTGCGACAGCATGGTGTGCTACATCGGCGGCCACGAGTCGGTGGTCAGCCAGATCCAGAGCGAGCTGGGCATTGGTTTGGGGCAAACCACTGCCGATGGCCGCTTCACCCTGCTGCCGGTCTGCTGCCTTGGAAACTGCGACAAGGCCCCGGCGCTGATGATCGACGACGACACCTTTGGCGACGTGCAGCCTGCTGGCGTCTCCAAGCTGCTGGAGGGTTACGCATGACCATCACTTCCTTCGGCCCGGCCAACCGCATCGCGCGCTCGGCTGAGACCCATCCGCTGACCTGGCGCCTGCGTGAAGACGGCGAGCCGGTCTGGCTGGCCGAGTACGAATCGAAGAACGGCTACGCCGCTGCCCGCAAGGCGCTGGCGCAGATGTCGGCTGACGAGATCGTGCAAAGCGTCAAGGACTCCGGCCTCAAGGGCCGTGGTGGCGCTGGCTTCCCCACCGGGGTGAAGTGGGGCCTGATGCCCAAGGATGAATCCATGAACATCCGTTACCTGCTGTGTAACGCCGATGAAATGGAGCCCAACACCTGGAAGGACCGCATGCTGATGGAGCAACAGCCCCATCTGCTGATCGAAGGCATGCTGATCAGCGCCCGCGCGCTGAAGGCCTACCGCGGCTACATCTTCCTGCGCGGCGAATACACCACTGCGGCGAAAAACCTCAACCGCGCCATCGATGAAGCCAAGGCCGCTGGCCTGCTGGGCAAGAACGTCCTGGGCAGCGGTTTCGATTTCGAGCTGTTCGTGCACACCGGTGCAGGCCGCTACATCTGCGGCGAAGAAACCGCGCTGATCAACTCGCTCGAAGGTCGCCGCGCCAACCCGCGTTCCAAGCCGCCCTTCCCTGCCGCCGTGGGTGTATGGGGCAAGCCGACCTGCGTGAACAACGTCGAGACCCTGTGCAACGTGCCGGCCATCGTCGCCAACGGCAACGACTGGTACAAGTCGCTGGCCCGCGAAGGCAGCGAAGACCATGGCACCAAGCTGATGGGCTTCTCCGGCAAGGTCAAGAACCCAGGCCTGTGGGAATTGCCGTTTGGCGTCACCGCACGCGAACTGTTCGAGGACTACGCTGGCGGCATGCGCGACGGCTTCCGCCTCAAGTGCTGGCAGCCAGGCGGCGCCGGCACCGGTTTCCTGCTGCCCGAGCACCTGGACGCGCAGATGTACGCAGGCGGTATCGCCAAGGTCGGCACCCGCATGGGCACAGGCCTTGCCATGGCGGTTGACGACAGCGTCAGCATGGTCTCGCTGCTGCGCAACATGGAGGAGTTCTTCGCCCGTGAGTCGTGCGGCTGGTGCACACCATGCCGTGACGGCCTGCCATGGAGCGTGAAGATGCTGCGCGCCCTGGAAAACCGCCAGGGCCGTGCCGAAGACATCGAGACCCTGCTGGGGCTGGTCAACTTCCTTGGCCCAGGCCGTACCTTCTGCGCCCACGCACCGGGTGCGGTGGAGCCGCTTGGCAGTGCCATCAAGTACTTCCGCTCTGAGTTCGAGGCCGGTGTCGCGCCGGTCGTCGCTGGCGAGGCGTTGCGCCCTGACCTGGCAAGACCGCTTCAGGCAGGGCCGACCGTAGTCGGCGCATAACAACATGTTCCAGCGGGTGGTCCGTGCCACCCGCCAGCTTGCCGACAGGCCCGACCCGATCGCGGCGTGTCGCAGGCTTACCGATTTCCATTAGCCACGCCTGCTCACGCGGGCCAACGAAGAACTTTGAACAATGGCCACTATCCACGTAGACGGCAAAGCGCTCGAAGTCAACGGTGCAGACAACCTGTTACAGGCCTGTCTGTCACTTGGCCTCGACATCCCTTATTTCTGCTGGCACCCGGCGCTTGGCAGCGTCGGTGCCTGCCGCCAGTGCGCGGTCAAGCAGTACACCGACGAGAACGACACCCGCGGGCGTATCGTCATGTCCTGTATGACGCCTGCATCCGACGGCACCTGGATCTCCATCGACGATGACGAGTCCAAGGCGTTTCGCGCCAGCGTCGTCGAATGGCTGATGACCAACCACCCGCACGACTGCCCCGTGTGCGAGGAAGGCGGTCACTGCCACCTGCAAGACATGACGGTGATGACCGGCCACAACGAGCGCCGCTATCGCTTCACCAAGCGCACTCACCAGAACCAGGACCTTGGCCCGTTCATCGCCCATGAGATGAACCGCTGCATCGCCTGCTACCGCTGCGTGCGTTACTACAAGGACTATGCCGGTGGCACCGACCTGGGTGTCTATGGCGCCCATGACAACGTCTATTTCGGCCGCGTCGAAGACGGCGTGCTGGAAAGCGAGTTCTCGGGCAACCTGACCGAAGTCTGCCCAACCGGCGTGTTCACCGACAAGACCCACTCCGAACGCTATAACCGCAAGTGGGACATGCAGTTTGCCCCGAGCATCTGCCACGGTTGCTCCAGTGGCTGCAACATCAGCCCAGGCGAGCGTTACGGTGAACTGCGCCGCATCGAGAACCGTTTCAACGGCTCGGTGAACCAGTACTTCCTGTGCGACCGGGGCCGCTTCGGCTATGGCTACGTCAACCGCAAGGATCGTCCACGCCAGGCGCAACTGGCCGACGGCACCAAGCTGGGCCTGGACGCCGCCCTGGACAAAGCCGCCGACCTGCTGCGCGGCCGCACCATCGTCGGTATCGGTTCGCCACGCGCCAGCCTGGAAAGCAACTATGGCCTGCGCGAGCTGGTTGGTGCCGAGTACTTCCACTGTGGGATGGAAGCCGGTGAACTGGCGCGCGTGCGCCTGGCGCTGGAGGTGTTGAACAACAGCCCCCTGCCCGTTCCGACCCTGCGCGACATTGAAGACCACGACGCGGTATTCGTGCTCGGTGAAGACCTGACCCAGACCGCTGCCCGTGTCGCCCTGGCCGTGCGCCAGGCCACCAAGGGCAAGGCCGAGGCCATGGCCGAGGCGATGAAGGTTCAGCCGTGGCTCGACGCCGCCGTCAAGAACATCGGTCAGCATGCGCTGTACCCCCTGTTCATCGCCAGCCTGGCCGAGACCAAGCTCGACGACGTGGCCGAGGAGTGCGTGCATGCAGCCCCGGCGGACCTGGCCCGCCTTGGTTTTGCCGTGGCCCATGCCATCGACCCAAGTGCACCCGCCGTCGCCGGCCTGGACGACGAGGCCAAGGCCCTCGCCCAGCGCATCGCCGATGCCCTGATCGCCGCCAAGCGCCCGCTGGTCATTGCCGGCACCTCGCTGGCCGATGCCTCGCTGATCGAGGCCGCCGCCAACATCGCCAAAGCCCTGAAGCTGCGCGACAAACAAGGCTCGCTGAGCCTGGTGGTGCCTGAAGCCAACAGCCTTGGCCTGGCCATGCTGGGTGGCGAATCGGTCGACGCTGCACTGGATGCGGTCATCGACGGCAAGGCCGACGCCATCGTGGTGCTGGAAAACGACCTCTACGCCCGAGTGCCTGCGGCCAAAGTGGATGCTGCCCTGGCAGCGGCCAAGGTGGTCATCGTTGCCGATCACTCCAGAACCCAGACGGTCGAGCGCGCTCACCTGGTATTGCCAGCCGCTTCCTTCGCCGAAGGCGACGGCACCCTGGTCAGCCAGGAAGGCCGTGCCCAGCGCTTCTTCCAGGTGTTCGACCCGCAGTACCTGGACAGCAGCATCCAGGTCCACGAAGGCTGGCGCTGGATGCACGCCCTGCGTGCAACCCTGCTGGCCAAGCCCGTGGACTGGACCCAACTGGACCACGTGACCCACGCCTGCGCCCAGGCGGCCCCGCAACTGGCTGGCATCGTCGACGCCGCGCCAAGCGCCGCCTTCCGCATCAAGGGCCTGAAGCTTGCCCGCGAGCCGCTGCGCTACTCCGGTCGCACCGCCATGCGCGCCAACATCAGCGTGCACGAGCCGCGTACCCCGCAAGACCGCGATACGGCATTCGCCTTCTCCATGGAAGGGTATTCGGGCTCGGCCGAGCCGCGTCAGCAGGTCCCGTTCGCCTGGTCGCCAGGCTGGAACTCGCCCCAGGCCTGGAACAAGTTTCAGGACGAGGTGGGCGGTCACTTGCGTGCCGGCGACCCCGGCGTACGCCTGATCGAATCCCAAGGTGATGGCCTGGCCTGGTTCACCACGGTGCCTGGCGCCTTCAACCCGGCCCGCGGCACCTGGACGGCAGTACCGTTCTTCCACCTGTTCGGCAGCGAAGAAAGCTCCTCGCGTGCCGCGCCAGTGCAAGAGCGCATTCCGGCTGCCTACGTGGCCCTGGCCAAGTCCGAAGCCGATCGCCTGGGCGTCAACGAAGGCGCCCTGCTGGACCTGAACGTCGCGGGTGTGGCGCTACGCTTGCCGCTGCGTATCAATGAAGCGCTGGGCGCTGGCCTGGTCGCGCTGCCCAAGGGCCTGGCCGGCATCCCGCCAGCCGTGTTCGGGGCATCCGTCGAAGGCCTGCAGGAGGCAGCACAATGAGCTGGTTCACCCCCGAAGTGATCGACGTGATCCTCACCGTGCTACGGGCCATCGTGGTCCTGTTGGCGGTGGTGGTCTGCGGCGCGCTGCTCAGCTTCATCGAGCGGCGCCTGCTGGGCTGGTGGCAGGACCGTTACGGTCCGAACCGCGTCGGCCCGTTCGGCATGTTCCAGATCGCTGCCGACATGCTCAAGATGTTCTTCAAGGAAGACTGGAACCCGCCCTTCGTCGACCGCGTGATCTTCACCCTGGCACCGGTCGTGGCCATGAGCGCCCTGCTGATTGCCTTCGTGGTCATCCCGATCACCCCGACCTGGGGCGTGGCCGACTTGAATATCGGCCTGCTGTTCTTCTTCGCCATGGCCGGTCTGTCGGTGTATGCCGTGCTGTTTGCCGGCTGGTCCTCGAACAACAAGTACGCCTTGCTGGGCAGCTTGCGGGCCTCGGCCCAGACCGTGTCGTACGAAGTGTTCCTGGGCCTGGCGCTGATGGGCGTGGTGGTGCAGGTCGGCTCGTTCAACATGCGCGACATCGTCGAGTACCAGGCGCAGAACCTGTGGTTCATCATTCCGCAGTTCTTCGGCTTCTGCACCTTCTTCATCGCTGGCGTGGCCGTGACTCACCGTCACCCCTTCGACCAGCCGGAAGCGGAACAGGAACTGGCCGACGGCTACCACATCGAGTATGCCGGCATGAAGTGGGGCATGTTCTTCGTCGGTGAGTACATCGGCATCATCCTCATCTCGGCGCTGCTGGTCACCCTGTTCTTCGGCGGCTGGCACGGCCCGTTCGGCATCCTGCCGCAACTGTCGTTCCTGTGGTTCGCCCTGAAGACCGCGTTCTTCATCATGCTGTTCATCCTGCTGCGCGCCTCCATTCCGCGCCCACGCTATGACCAGGTGATGGACTTCAGCTGGAAGTTCTGCCTGCCGCTGACCCTGATCAATTTGCTGGTGACCGCTGCGATCGTGCTTTACAACACGCCAGCCGTCGCGGCCCAGTGAGGATTTGACCCATGTTCAAGTATATCGGCGACATCGTTAAGGGCACCGGCACCCAGCTGCGCAGCCTGGCCATGGTGTTCTCCCACGGGTTCCGCAAGCGCGACACCCTGCAGTACCCCGAAGAACCCGTGTACCTGCCGCCACGCTACCGTGGCCGCATCGTCCTGACGCGCGACCCCGACGGCGAAGAGCGCTGCGTGGCCTGCAACCTGTGCGCGGTAGCCTGCCCGGTGGGCTGCATCTCGCTGCAGAAGGCAGAAACCGACGACGGCCGTTGGTACCCGGAGTTCTTCCGCATCAACTTCTCGCGCTGCATCTTCTGCGGCCTGTGCGAAGAAGCGTGCCCGACCACCGCAATCCAGCTGACTCCGGATTTCGAAATGGCCGAGTTCAAGCGTCAGGACCTGGTGTACGAGAAAGAAGATCTGCTGATCTCCGGCCCCGGCAAGAACCCTGACTACAACTTCTACCGTGTTGCGGGCATGGCAATCGCTGGCAAGCCGAAAGGCGCTGCGCAGAACGAAGCCGAGCCGATCAACGTGAAGAGCTTGCTCCCATAAGGACAGAAAGATGGAATTCGCTTTCTACTTCGCATCCGGGATCGCCGTGGTCTCCACCCTTCGGGTGGTGACCGGCACAAACCCCGTACACGCCCTGCTCTACCTGATCATCTCGCTGATTTCCGTGGCGATGATCTTCTTTTCCCTTGGCGCGCCGTTCGCGGGCGCCCTGGAAGTGATCGCCTATGCCGGCGCCATCATGGTGCTGTTCGTCTTCGTGGTGATGATGCTTAACCTGGGGCCGGCGTCGGTCGCCCAGGAGCGCGGCTGGCTCAAGCCCGGTATCTGGGCAGGGCCGGTGATCCTCGGCGCCCTGTTGCTGGTGGAACTGCTGTATGTGCTGTTCGTCGCACCCAGCGGCGCTGCCATCAGCGGTACCACCGTGGGCCCGAAAGCAGTGGGTGTGAGCCTGTTCGGCCCCTACCTGCTGGTGGTCGAACTGGCGTCGATGCTGCTGCTCGCGGCAGCTGTCACCGCCTTCCACCTGGGCCGCAATGAGGCGAAGGAGTAAATCATGGGTGCTATCCCTCTCGAACATGGTCTGGCCGTCGCCGGCATCCTGTTCTGCTTAGGTCTGGTTGGCCTGATGGTCCGCCGCAACATCCTCTTCGTGCTCATGAGCCTGGAAGTCATGATGAACGCTTCTGCCCTGGCGTTCGTCGTCGCCGGTGCCCGTTGGGTCCAACCCGATGGCCAGGTGATGTTCATTCTGGTGATCAGCCTGGCAGCAGCCGAGGCCAGCATTGGCCTGGCCATCCTGCTGCAGCTGTATCGCCGCTTCCACACTCTCGACATCGATGCTGCCAGTGAGATGCGCGGATGAACCTTCTCTTCCTGACTTTCGTCTTTCCCCTCATCGGCTTTGTGCTGCTGTCGTTCTCGCGCGGGAGGTTCTCGGAGAACCTGTCCGCCCTGATCGGCGTCGGTTCGGTAGGCCTGTCGGCGGCCACGGCCGCCTACGTGATCTGGCAGTTCAACGTCGCCCCGCCTGAAGGCGGTGCTTACAGCCAGCTGCTGTGGCAGTGGATGTCGGTGGATGGATTTGCACCGAACTTCACCCTGTACCTTGATGGCCTGTCGGTCACCATGCTGGGCGTAGTGACGGGTGTGGGCTTCCTGATTCACCTGTTTGCGTCCTGGTACATGCGTGGCGAGACCGGCTACTCGCGGTTCTTCTCGTACACCAACCTGTTCATCGCCAGCATGCTGTTCCTGATCCTGGGCGACAACCTGCTGTTCATCTACTTCGGCTGGGAAGGGGTGGGCCTGTGTTCCTACCTGTTGATCGGTTTCTATTACAGCAACCGCAACAACGGTAACGCAGCGCTCAAGGCCTTCATCGTCACCCGGATTGGCGACGTGTTCATGGCCATCGGCCTGTTCATCCTGTTCGCCCAGCTGGGCACGCTGAACGTCCAGGAACTGCTGGTGCTGGCACCGCAGAAATTCCAGGCCGGTGATACCTGGATGGTGCTGGCAACACTGATGCTGCTGGGCGGTGCCGTGGGCAAATCCGCGCAGCTGCCGCTGCAGACCTGGTTGGCAGACGCCATGGCCGGCCCGACCCCAGTGTCGGCGCTGATCCACGCGGCGACGATGGTCACGGCTGGTGTCTACCTGATCGCCCGTACCAATGGCCTGTTCCTGCTGGCGCCGGACATCCTGCACCTGGTGGGCGTGGTGGGTGGCGTGACCCTGGTGCTGGCGGGCTTCGCTGCACTGGTGCAAACCGACATCAAGCGTATCCTGGCCTACTCGACCATGAGCCAGATCGGCTACATGTTCCTGGCCCTGGGCGTCGGCGCCTGGGATGCGGCGATCTTCCACCTGATGACCCACGCCTTCTTCAAGGCGCTGCTGTTCTTGGCCTCGGGTGCCGTCATCGTGGCCTGCCACCACGAGCAGAACATCTTCAAGATGGGCGGCCTGTGGAAGAAACTGCCCCTGGCCTACGCCAGCTTCGTGGTCGGTGGCGCTGCCCTGGCGGCCTTGCCGATCGTGACCGTGGGCTTCTACTCCAAGGACGAGATCCTGTGGGAAGCCTTCGCCAGCGGCAACTCCGGCCTGCTTTACGCCGGCCTGGTCGGCGCCTTCATGACCTCGCTGTACACCTTCCGCCTGATCTTCATCGCCTTCCACGGCGAAGCGAAGACCGAAGCCCATGCCGGCCACGGCATCAGCCATTGGCTGCCACTGGGCGTGCTGATCGTGCTGTCGACCTTCGTCGGCGCATGGATCACCCCGCCGCTGGCTGATGTGTTGCCACAGAGCGCAGGCCATGCCGGCGGTGAAGCCAAGCATGCGCTGGAGATCACCTCGGGCGCCATCGCCATTGCAGGTATCCTGCTCGCCGCCTTGCTGTTCCTGGGCAAGCGCAGCTTCGTCAGCGCGGTGGCCAACAGTGGTATCGGCCGCGTGCTGTCGGCCTGGTGGTTCGCGGCCTGGGGCTTTGACTGGATCTACGACAAGCTGTTCGTCAAGCCCTACCTGCTGATCAGCCACCTGCTGCGCAAAGACCCGGTTGACCGCGGTATCGGCCTGATCCCTCGCCTGGCTCGCGGTGGCCACGTGGCCATGACCAAGACCGAGACGGGCCAGCTGCGCTGGTACACCGCCTCCATCGCCATTGGCGCAGTGCTGGTACTCGGCGCTGTGGTAGTGGCCGCGGTATGACCATGAACCTTGCGAACCTTGCGACCCTGCAAAAGGAAACCAACCCGTCATGATTTTGCCTTGGCTGATCCTGATCCCCTTCATCGGCGGCTTCCTGTGCTGGCTGGGCGAGCGCTTCGGCGCTACCCTGCCGCGCTGGATCGCGCTGCTGACCATGTCCCTGTTGCTCGGCATCGGCCTGTGGCTGTGGGCTAACGGCGACTACACCCTTGCCCCTGCCCCGGGCGCCGAGCCCGCATGGGCCCTGGAATACAAAGTCCAGTGGATCCAGCGCTTCGGCATCAGCATCCACCTGGCCCTGGACGGCCTGTCGCTGCTGATGATCCTGCTCACAGGCCTGCTGGGCGTGCTGTCGGTGCTGTGCTCCTGGAAAGAGATCCAGCGCCATGTCGGCTTCTTCCACCTGAACCTGATGTGGATCCTGGGCGGTGTGGTCGGTGTGTTCCTGGCGCTGGATCTGTTCCTGTTCTTCTTCTTCTGGGAAATGATGCTGGTGCCGATGTACTTCCTCATCGCGCTCTGGGGTCATAGCTCAGCGGACGGCAAGAAGACGCGCATCTACGCGGCGACCAAGTTCTTCATCTTCACCCAGGCCAGTGGCCTGATCATGCTGGTGGCGATCTTGGGCCTGGTCCTGGTCAACTACACCAATACCGGTGTGATCACCTTCAACTACAGCGACCTGCTCAAGGCCGACCTGCCGGCCGGTACCGAGTACCTGCTGATGCTGGGCTTCTTCATTGCCTTTGCGGTGAAGCTGCCGGTGGTACCGCTCCACTCCTGGTTGCCCGATGCCCACGCCCAGGCGCCTACTGCAGGCTCCGTGGACCTGGCCGGTATCCTGCTCAAGACCGCGGCCTATGGCCTGCTGCGCTTTGCCCTGCCGCTGTTCCCCAATGCATCGGCAGAGTTCGCGCCCATCGCCATGACCCTGGGCCTGATCGGCATCTTCTACGGCGCCTTCCTGGCCTTTGCCCAGACCGACATCAAGCGCCTGATCGCCTTCTCCAGCGTCTCGCACATGGGCTTCGTGCTGATCGGCATCTATTCCGGTAGCCAGCAAGCACTGCAAGGTGCAGTCATCCAGATGCTGGCTCACGGCCTGTCGGCTGCCGCGCTGTTCATCCTGTCCGGCCAGCTGTACGAGCGTCTGCACACCCGTGACATGCGCCAGATGGGCGGGCTGTGGCACCGCATCGCCTACCTGCCTGCCATCAGCCTGTTCTTCGCTGCCGCCTCCCTGGGGCTGCCAGGTACCGGCAACTTCGTGGGTGAGTTCCTGATCCTGCTCGGCAGCTTCGTACACGTGCCGTGGATCACCGTCATCGCCACCACTGGCCTGGTGTTCGGCTCGGTCTACTCGCTGATCATGATTCATCGCGCCTACTTCGGCCCGAGCAAATCGGACACCGTACTGGCCGGCATGGACACCCGCGAGCTGGTCATGGTGCTGGGCCTGGCGGTACTGCTGGTGCTGCTGGGCGTGTATCCACAGCCGTTCCTCGACACCTCTGCCGCCACCATGAGTGGTGTGCAGCAGTGGCTCGGTTCCGCTTTCACTCAACTCGCTTCGGCCCGGTAAGAGCGCTATGGAATTCACCACTCAACACTTCATCGCATTGGCGCCGATGCTGATCACCACCATCACCACGGTGGTGGTGATGCTGGCGATCGCCTGGAAGCGCAATCACTCGCAGACATTCCTGCTGTCCACCGTGGGGCTGAACCTGGCCCTGCTCTCGATCCTGCCGGCACTGAAGGTCGCGCCCCTGGCGGTCACGTCGCTGATCACCATCGACAAGTTCGCCTGCCTGTACATGGCGATCATGCTGGTCGCGACCCTGGCGTGCGTGACGCTGGCCCATGCCTACCTGGGCGAAGGCGCCAAGGGTTTCCCGGGCAACCGCGAAGAGCTGTACCTGCTGCTGCTGATGTCGGCACTGGGCGGGCTGGTGCTGGTCAGCGCCAACCACCTGGCGGGCCTGTTCATCGGCCTGGAGTTGCTGTCGGTACCGGTCTATGGCCTGGTGGCCTACGCCTTCTTCAACAAGCGCTCGCTTGAAGCCGGCATCAAGTACATGGTGCTGTCGGCCGCAGGTTCGGCCTTCCTGCTGTTCGGCATGGCGCTGCTGTACGCAGATGCCGGTAGCCTGACCTTCGACCAGCTGGGCAAGGCACTGGCTGCCACCAGCATGCCGAGCCTGCTGGCTCAACTGGGTCTGGGCATGATGCTGGTCGGGCTGGCGTTCAAGCTGTCGCTGGTACCGTTCCACCTGTGGACGCCCGATGTGTACGAAGGTGCCCCGGCGCCGGTTGCAGCGTTCCTCGCTACGGCCAGCAAAGTAGCGGTCTTCGCAGTGGTCATCCGCCTGTTCATGCTCTCCCCTGCCGCCAGCAGCGGTGTGCTGAGCACGGTGCTTGCAGTGATCGCCGTGGCCTCGATCCTGGTCGGCAACCTGTTGGCGTTGACTCAGAACAACCTCAAGCGCCTGCTGGGTTACTCGTCCATCGCCCATTTCGGCTACCTGCTGATCGCGCTGGTCGCCAGCAAGGGCTTGGCGCTGGAGGCCATGGGCGTCTATCTGGTCACCTACGTGCTCACCAGCCTGGGGGCGTTCGGCGTCATCACCCTGATGTCCTCGCCCTACGGTGGCCGCGACGCTGACGCGCTGTACGAGTACCGCGGTCTGTTCTGGCGTCGCCCTTACCTGACTGCCGTGCTGACCGTGATGATGCTTTCGCTGGCCGGCATCCCGCTCACCGCTGGCTTCATCGGTAAGTTCTACATCATTGCCACCGGTGTCGAGTCGCAACTGTGGTGGCTAGTAGGTGCTCTGGTAATCGGTAGCGCCATTGGCGTGTACTACTACTTGCGCGTCATGGTGACCCTGTACCTGGTAGAGCCGAACCTGCGCCGTCATGATGCCCCGCTGAAATGGGAACAGCGCACCGGTGGCGTCATGCTGCTGGCCGTCGCCGTGCTTGCGTTCATTCTCGGCGTGTATCCACAGCCCTTGCTGGACCTTGTCCAGCAAGCAAGCCTGCAACTGATCGGCTGATCGGTCTGGCAACGCGAAACACCCCGCTTGTGCGGGGTGTTTTTGTATCCGCGCCATTAACGTGGTACGCCATCCTTGGCCACATCGCTGCGCCTCACTCACCGCGCCAGCACAGCGGCTGTGTCCGGTAATGCCGCCTTGCGCACGTCGCCCTTGGCGGGTGGGAGGTAAACGCCAGGGTTGGGCATGCCGCTTGGGGACAGCTCGTGGGTCATCTCGAACTCAGCCCGTACTGACCAACCGCACGCCTCGGTGGTGCATTGCAAATAGGCAATTCGCAGGAAAATATGACGGCCTTCGCTGGTACGTATGCGCATGCGGCTGTGGCAATGCGGGCAAACCAGTTTATAAGTACTCACGAGAAGTACCTGCTAGCATTGTTGCTGCTTCTGCGATGTAGGCATGATCCTAGGGCCACGTAAGTTTTGGCTGAATGCATGGCTGGGTGGCTCATCTTCAAGTTCCTCATGCGGGAATCCTCCTAAAAGCACAGGGCTGTATTCGTAACGAGTAGTTTAAGCCCATGGAATATCATTAAACCAGTGATGGATATTTGTTATGAGTACTCATGCGCTCGCTGCCGTCATGGAGCGTCTCAAGCAGCTGACCGGTACCCACACTGATGCGGAGCTTTCACGGGCGTTGTCGATCAGCCCGCAGACCTTGAGCAGCTGGAAAGTCCGCAACAGTGTCCCATATTCGTTTTGCGTAGAGATTGCCGTACACTATGCGTGCTCTCTTGACTGGTTGCTGTTGGGCAAGGGCCAAGCTGCTTTTTTTGCTCAAGAAAACGCTGAGTGGGAGTCGGATCTGCTGGGGCGATTGCGCACTCTGTCCCCCACTGACCGCCAGGCCATCCTGCTCGTGATCAAGGACAAACAACGGATACAGCTGCTGGAACAACGATTGACCGAGCTCAGTAAGGGTTCTGGCAGTAGTGCCCCTTAACCCCGACGGCGCCAACGCTGAATCAGCTCGCGCGGATCCAGCGAATCCAGCCAGACCATGACCTTCAAGCTGATGGGAATGACCACGACAGCGGCGACGAAGGCCGACATGCCAGGGGTCAGCAAAGGCGCGATGGACGAAATCAAGGGTTCGAACAGATGCCCTACCCCAACCGTCACGAACACCAGCAGTATTTTCTTGCTCAATGTAAGCCGCTTGGCCGTGTCGGTGATCAGCCGATCTCGAGCCGCACTGACCAGCAACGCGCCAAGCAAGGCGGCAAACAACACGCTGGCTTCGGCGCTCAGCAGCTCCATGACCGCCTGGAATTCACCCCCTGCGTTAAGTCGTTCAGCCATGACGCACACCCCGGCGTGGTGAGCGTACGTAGGGCAGGCCCAGATAGAGCATGATTGCCGCGTCCACAAAGCACAGATAACAAATCCGCAGCGCGCGCCCATGGTCATGCCCGCACACATCATCCAGGCGTCTGTAGCCCAGGCTTCGCAACGCGACGCGCCAGTTGGCAAACTCGCGAGCGGCTTTGATCACGGCGCAATGAGCAGCTACCTCAATTGCCGCATCCCCCGTGGTTCGCTGCAACTTCAGGCGCTTGCGCAGCCCGTTCAGATCAATGCGTGGCCAGAATGGGTCATGGCAGTCGCCAGCACGAGCAGTGTCTTGATGGTCCATAAATCACCTCACGCTTCGGCCAAAAGGCCATAACGAATAGCCTTGATGACTGCCCCTACCCGGGTAGGCACATCGAATTTGCGCATGATGTTGGATACATGAAAATTCACCGTCGACTCCTTACAACCTAGTATCTGCCCGATTTCCCACGAGCTCTTACCGTAGGCGCACCACAGCAGTACCTGGTGTTCGCGGGGCGTCAGGCGCGCGGGGGCGATTGGGGAGTCGCCGGTAGGCGCGCCTGTGGGTTTAGCTGAGACGGATTGTTGTGGACCTCTTGGATCGGTAGCCATGTTCGAACTCCGGGTAAGTGACGACCGGCGATGCTGCCGGCCTGCAGTCACCTTACGAAGCAAGTACGCGCCTACTCTAGCGGCGGGCTTTGTACGGAAACTTCATACAATTGCGCGCCTTGGAAACCCGATGAATTCGCCGACTTTCGACGTGCTCCGAGCGCCATCTCGCTCGTCTCAATGCTGATATTCGTCCGCCATCTATCTGGAGCCCTACAATGCGTTGCGTTTTGTCCCTTACCCCCTGCGTGGGTATGCTGGGTGTGTTCATGGCCGCCCAGCCCGCGCTGGCAGCGGCGCCGGTCGAACTGGGCCAGGTGCTGATCACCGAGGAGGAACAGGACGACCTGAGCGCCGCCAGTGAGCGCTTGCGGGCCATACCGGGCGCCAGCAACATGGTGGACATGCACAGCATTGGACAAGGCCGCGTGGCCAGCAATCAGGACGTTCTGGCCTACCAGCCAGGGGTGTTCGCCCAGTCGGCAGGCAACGATGGGATCAAGCTGTCGATCCGTGGCTCGGGCATCAACCGGGCACCGGGTGCGCATGGCTCGGGTGTGTACACCCTGTTCGATGGCCTGCCCCTGACTGGACCAGGTGGCACGCCCTACGAGCTGTTCGAACCGTTATGGTTGAGCCGCGCCGAAGTGCTACGGGGGGCCAATGGCTTTGATCAAGGTGCCCTGGCCCTCGGCGGCGCGATCAACTATGTCACCCACACGGGCCGCGATGCCGCGCCGTTGCAAATACGCTACGAAGTGGGCAGCCGGGGCTATCAGCATCGGCACATCAGTTCGGGCCAGGTACTCGGTGACCTGGATTACTACGTGGCCCTTACCGACGTCGAGTACAACGGCTATCAGCGGCACAGCAGTGGCAGCGCCAGCGGGATGGCCGCCAACATCGGCTACCGCTTCAACCCGAACCTGGAAACGCGGTTCTACCTGCGTTACCGGGAAACCGAAAACGAACTAGCCGGCCGCCTGACCAAAGACCAGATCAAGCACCACCCGCGGGCAGCCAACCCAAGCTACCTGGCTCGCGATGACAGTCGCCCGCAACCGGGCAGCACCTGGGTGGGCAACAAAACAACCTTTTACCTCGATGATGACGCCAAGCTTGAAGCTGGCCTGGTGTACCACGATTACCCCATGGACCTTCGCGAAGGGCCCATGCGCCTGAAAGTCGCCTATACCGACGTCAGCGGCACACTCGACTACAGGCGCCGCGATACGTTGTTCGGGCGCGAAAGCAAGTCCACAATCGGCTGGCGCACCACCAAACACCTGCCCAACAGCGGCGCGTCGCAGTTTGCTCGTAACGGCCATGTATTCGCAGACCGCACCCGAGACTTTACCTACCAAGGCTCAGACACCGTGTTGCACGTGGGTAACGACCTGGAGCTGGTACCCAATGTGTGGCTGACCACAGGCCTGGCCGCGATCTATACCCGCCGCGAGAGCGACGTGACCTACCCTGCCCAGGGCGGCAAGGTGTCCCTGCACGACTGGGACTATGCGCCACGGGTGGGCCTGCGCTACGACATACGCCCCGACCTGCAGGTATACGGCAACCTCAGCCGGTCGGTAGAACCGCCGCACCCTTGGTCATTGATCTGGAGTGCGCCAAGCGTTGGCGGCAAGCAGATTCAACCGATCAAAATGCAGAACCAGACCGCCACCACGCTGGAGGTGGGTGCGCGCGGCGCGTCCGCGGTCGGGCGATGGGACCTTGCCTGGTACTACTCCCAGGTACGCCACGAACTGCTCGCGGTCGAGGTGGTGCCGAACTTCACCTCGGAATTCAACGCCAGCGCCACGGTGCACCAAGGCGTGGAGGCCGGGCTGGACAGCACCCTGTGGGAACAGTCAGGCATGGGCCGTCTGAGCCTGCGCCAGGCCTATACCTTCAGTGACTTCCATTACCGCGACGACGAAAAATTCGGCCACAACCGCCTGCCGGGCATCCCCATGCATTACTACCAGGCCGAATTGCGCTTCGACTGGCCCAATGGCTTCTACGCCGGGCTCTACACGCAGATGGCGTCCAAGGTGCAAGTGGACTATGCCAACAGCTACCACGCCGACGATTACGCTACGCTCGGTGCCCGTCTCGGTTGGGACTCGCCGCAGCGTGACTGGCAGACCTGGCTGGATCTACGCAACCTGACCAACAAGCGTTACGCGGCAACCGTTACCCCAGGCTTCAATGACGCAGGGCGCGACATTGCCCGCTCCACCCCGGGGGAAGGCGCTGCGGTCTATGCTGGAGTGTCCTATACCTTCCATTGACTGCCACAATCGAGCATTCTCTGGCTGACAGACATTGCGCCGGTCGGCTGGCCTGCGCAATGTGGCGCCGCCTAGCCCACCGTCATACGGACCGATTGAGCTTCACCCAAGACGCGAACTTGTCGATGAAGCCCTGCAGAAACGGCCGGGTTTTGTCGTTGAGCTTGCCTGACTCGTCGAACAAACTGGCAGCGCCGCCAATGTAGGCCTCCGGCATCTGCATGCACGGCATGTCCAGGAACACCAGAGACTGACGCACCGAATGGTTGGCACCAAAGCCGCCGATCGCGCCTGGCGACACACTCGCCACGGCTGCCGGTTTACCGCCCCACGCGCTTTGCCCGTAAGGCCTTGAACCCACGTCGATGGCATTTTTCAGGCAGCCTGGCATGGTCCGGTTGTACTCTGGCGTGACGAAGAGCACCGCATCGCTGCCCTTGATGTCCTCCCGAAAGCGTGTCCAGGCAGTTGGCGGAGCATCGGTTTCCAGGTCTTCGTTATACATGGGTAAGTCGCCGATCTCGACGATCTTCAGTGCCAGGCTAGACGGCGCCAGCTCAGACAGCGCGCGGGCCACCTTGCGGTTATAGGAATCCTTGCGCAGGCTACCGACGACGACGGCAACCGAATAGACCTGGGTCATGGCAATCTCCAACTTCACGTTTTCAGGGACGATGTAGTTATAGATGACCGTTTTGCACGGCTTTGGTTTTTTTTCCTGGCCGCGAAAACTTCCCTTGCCCTTGGAAGGTCTACTGCTACAGACATTTCCTACGCAATTCAGAGGGTTCCACCCAAATGGCAGCAGTAATGGTCGGCCAATTCCATGCCCGCGACGCCGAAGGCCGTATCTATCCCGTTCACGAGTTCCAGGAATCTACCCTGCAACTGGACGGCAGCACGACCGGCGCACCTATCACTACTTACCGCCTTGCCATCGGCGACCGCGTCAACTACCTGGGTGAAAATCGATTCGAGCTTGCCCGCACCGGTGTCGAAATCATTCGTATCCCATGACAGGGAGACAGTACTAGCCTGTTGCTACTCAATCATGTTTGTACCGATTTTGCGGGCCTGGATTGAACAGCAACGGGCCGTGATTTTTTCAGTCCGCTGACCGCTCGGTCAGCGCCTGCCAGAGCGAGGGGCCGCCGGCGGACTTTGCAATCGCTGCAAGACGTTCGGCATGTGATTCCAGCTCATCCGGTGTGGCCAGAATGACCCGGCCTGGCGCACGTCCGCTGATGCGGCGTATGTCAGTTCCACCACTGCCCTGCCCGTTTTCGTCCGAATCGCTGCCGTGCCCTGCCAACGACAGACTGGTCTGGCCGCCGGTCATCGCCAGATAGACATCTGCCAGCAGCTCGGCGTCGAGCAGCGCGCCGTGCAGTTCGCGCCCCGAGTTGTCGATATCGTAGCGTTTGCATAAGGCATCCAGGCTGTTGCGTTGCCCCGGATGACGCGCCCGCGCCAGCAACAAGGTGTCGAGAATGGTGCAGTGCTGGGACAGGTCGGCACGGTCCTGCTGGCCCAGCAGCGCGAACTCGTTGTTGATGAACCCCACGTCGAACGCTGCGTTGTGGATGACCAGCGTGGCGCCCTGGATGAACGCGAAGAACTCCTCGGCTACGTCGCTGAAGCGAGGTTTGCCAACCAGAAAGGCGTCAGTGATGCCATGGACATTGATCGCGCCCTCGTCACTTTCGCGGTCAGGCTGCAGGTAGACGTGGAAGTGCCTGCCTGTCAGACGCCTGCCGACCACCTCGACGCAGCCGATCTCGATGATGCGGTGCCCCTCGCTGACCGGCATACCCGTGGTTTCGGTATCGAGGATAACGAACCGCTTGTCTTGCTGTTGCTCCACCTGGGGACTCCAACTTGCATCGCTTACAAAGGTGCGCAGTATAACAGCAGGCCGAAGGCAAGCGCTGTGCCCCCTTCGCACCTGGGATCGGGTTCAGGGCTTCAGGCCCGGGCGCGCACTTCGTCCACGCCACGGTTGGCCAGCTGGTCCGCACGCTCGTTGCCGGGGTGGCCAATGTGGCCGCGCACCCACTTCCAGGTCACCTTGTGGCGGTTGACCTGTTCGTCCAGCAACTGCCACAGGTCGGCATTCTTCACAGGCTCCTTGGCCGCGGTCTTCCAGCCACGCTTTTTCCAGTTGACCATCCACTCGCTGATGCCTTTCATCACGTACTGCGAGTCAGTCGTCAGCACGACCTCGCACTCACGCTTGAGCGCCATGAGCCCCTGGATGGCGGCCATCAACTCCATGCGGTTGTTGGTGGTCTCACGTTCGCCGCCCCACAACTCTTTTTCAACGCCCTTGAAAATCATCAGCACACCCCAGCCGCCGGGGCCAGGGTTGCCCTTGCAGGCACCATCGGTAAACATTTCGACGCTATCGCTCATGTACCACTCGTATTCACTGCTTATCGGGATCGGGGGTCGCCGAGGTGCGGTTGACCTTGGCCAATGGCAACGGCAGTAACTTGCCCATCGGCTCGCGACGCTGGGGCCGCAGCGGCCGCAGGCCCACGACCATCTTGCGCGCCACCAGCACATAGACACCGCCGCCAGCGCTCTGCCAACCGCCCGCCATGCGTTCCCACCCTTGCAGGCGCTGCTGCCAGGCAGGCGAAGCAAGCGGCGGACGATAGCACCCGAAGCGACGTTTCTCCAAGGCAAAGCCCAGTAGATTGAGCCAGTCACCCAGTCGCGAAGGCGAGATGCAGCGAGCCTTGCGCAAAGCGCCACGGCTGAACAGGTGACGCACTCCCCAGCTGCTCCACGGGTTGATCCCGACGACCAGCAGGTGGCCGCCGGGGCGCACGGCGCTGGCGGCCTCACGCAACAGCCCATGGGGCGACAGGCTGAAATCCAGCCCATGCTGCAACACCACCACATCGGCCGCGTGCTCGCTCAACGGCCAGGCTTGTTCCTCGCAGACGATCTCCACCCCCGGCAGCGGTGCGCCGAGGCGCACGTTGCGCTGGACCTTCGGCGCACTGGGCGGGGCATCGGCGCAGGGGCCGTAGTGCACCAGGTAGCCACCGAAGAAGCGCCCCAGCTCTTCCTCCAGCAGCTTCTGTTCTTCGTGCAGCATCAACTGGCCGAGCGGGCCCTGAAACCACTCACGGGCCAGGCTGATCAGCTTGACCCAGTCCGGGTCGGCCTGGGCGAAGGCTTGGTCGGTCATTGTGCAATTCCTCGGAAGGTTCTCCCACCGCGCCATCGCGGCTAAGATGCCTTCATGTGCCAAGCAAGGCGAATCGGATTCCCACCATGATACAGATCGAAGCGTTGCCCGCTTTCTCGGACAATTACATCTGGTTGTTACAGGATACTGCCAAACGCCGCTGCGCGGTGGTCGACCCTGGCGATGCCGGCCCGGTAGAACGGTGGCTCGTCGCTCACCCGGGGTGGCAGCTGACCGACATGCTCATCACTCATCACCACAATGACCATGTGGGCGGTGTGGAGCGGCTCAAGGCGTTGACTGGCGCGCACGTACACGGCCCGGCCAACGAGCGCATCCCGTGCAGGGATGTGGCACTGGACGATGGCGATCAGGTCACGGTGCTGGGAGAGGTGTATGACGTGCTTGCCGTGCCAGGCCACACGCTGGGGCATATTGCGTTCTTCAACGGTGGCGCGGCTACACCTGTACTGTTCAGTGGCGACACCCTGTTCGCAGCTGGGTGCGGGCGCATGTTCGAGGGCACTGCCGAGCAGATGCAACCGGCCCTGGCCCGCCTGGCAGCCCTGCCAGCCGAGACCCTGGTGTACTGCGCCCATGAATACACCTTGAGCAACCTGCGTTTCGCCAAGGCCGTGGAACCTGACAATGAAGATGTATTGGAGCGCTTCGAAGCGGTTTCCCGTCTGCGTGCGCAAGACCGCATCACGTTGCCCACCACCATTGCCCTGGAACGGCTGACCAACCCTTTCCTGCGCACCGCTGAAACATCTGTTAAACAAAAAGCAGACGAATGGAAGGGACATTCCAACACCTCGCATGTCGCTGTTTTTGCTGCCTTGAGGTCTTGGAAAGATAGCTTCTGATAACCCCAAGATATATCGCAAGTGGCGGTCAGAGGTTGACCCGGTCCGGAGCGGTTCCTAGAATCGCCGAAATTTTTTGCCCGGATACCTGTGCCCGCCGATGTCTTCCCGAAGCCGCAGAACCTCTCATTCCGTCGCGCTGACGCGCCTGGCCCAGGTCAGTGCGCTCGCGCTGGCCGCCACCTTGGTGGGCTGCCAGAGCACACGTCAGCTCGACGAAGCCGATAGCGTCCGCGCGCACAGCCAGCAAGCGCGAATCAAGCCAAGACCCGCGCCGTTGCTGGTCAAGCCGGTCGAGCAAGCGCCTCGGGATGTCTGGGAACGCATGCGCCAGGGCTTCGTGCTCCAGGAGTACCGCGACGTCAACCCGCGCATCGATCAGCAGCGCCTGTGGTTTGCCAGTAACCCGACGTTCATCGAAAGTGCTGGCGAGCGCGGCAGCCTCTACCTGCACTACATCGTCGAACGCCTCGAAGAGCGCGGCATGCCACTGGAGTTGGCCCTGCTGCCGGCGATCGAGAGCGCCTACAACCCTATGGCCTACTCACGCGCCAGTGCAGCCGGCATGTGGCAATTCATGCCAGCCACCGGCCGGCACTTCAACCTGCGCCAGACCAACTTCTATGACGGGCGCCGCGATGTCACCGCTTCGACCAACGCCGCGCTTGACTACCTGACCCGCCTGCACGACATGTTCAACGGCGACTGGTTGCTGGCGCTGGCGGCCTACAACGCTGGGGAAGGCACGGTCAGTCGGGCAATGGAGCGCAACGAGAAGCTGGGCTTGCCCACCGACTACTGGAATCTGCCGCTGCCTCAGGAAACCCGTGACTATGTGCCGAAACTGCTGGCCTTGTCACAGGTAGTTTCCACGCCTGAAGCCTACGGCGTGAACCTGACGCCGATTGCCAACGAACCGTACTTCGAAGCCGTCGCGATCAACGACCGGCTCGACCTGACGCGGGTGGCTGCCTTCGCCGACATCGACGAAGACGAACTCATCCAGCTGAACCCAGCCTTTAAAAAGCGCATGACGGTCGATGGCCCGAAGCAGTTGCTGGTACCCACGGCCAAGGCGCAGTTGCTCTCGGCCAGCCTCTCCAACCTCAACCCCGAGCAGTTGGTCACTCTTCAGCCGCCCAAGGCCGCTTTCGCTCGCGCCGTGGCCGAAGCCAAGGCGCCCGTGGCTGCGCGCAGCTACAAGGTCAGGCGTGGTGACAACCTGGGGGCCATCGCCAAGGCCAACCGTGTGTCCATTGCGGACATCAAGCGCTGGAACCGCCTTTCGGGTAGCAGCCTGCGGGCAGGCCAGGTGCTAGCCCTGCGCGGCGGCAAAGCCTCCAGTGGCGCCGCCAACCGGGTCGCCAGTTCGGCAAAACGCACCACTCAATACAAGGTGCGCAAGGGCGATTCGCTGTATCTGGTGGCCAAACGCTTCAATGTCGAGATGACCCACCTCAAGCGCTGGAACCCGCGCAGCGGCCATGCGCTGAAACCAGGCCAGACCCTGACCGTCTACGTCGGCCACTGACCCTGGCGGCAAGGAGACACCCGTACGTGCGCGTACCTGTGTTTTCTTGCCGTTTGGCGCTTGCCGCGCCAGTGCAAACTGTTACTGTAGCCCGATCAAAGCCCAATGCCTTTGGATCGGATGCCGACTTGATACGTCCCCTCCTTCTTACACTCAGCCTGGCCTTGAGCTTTCCCGCCGTCGCAACCGTGAGCGAGAGCCACGGTTACGCGCAGTTCGGCACGCTCAAGTACCCGGCCTCGTTCACCCATTTCGACTGGGTCAACCCGCAAGCCCCCAAAGGTGGCACCTTGCGGGCGATGGCCTTCGGTACGTTCGACACCCTCAACCCCTATACCTTCAAGGGTACGAGCCCGGTGAGCACGCCCAACTTTCAACAGTATGGGGTCAACGAACTCAACGAAACCCTCATGGTGGGCACCGGCCAGTACGACCCCTCGGGCGATGAGCCGACCTCCAGTTATGGGCTGATCGCCCGCTCGGTCGAATACAGCCAGGACCGCAGCTGGGTGGTGTTCAACCTGCGTCCGCAAGCCCGCTGGCACGATGGCAAGCCCATCACGTCGGCAGACGTGGCCTTCTCCTTCCGCACACTGCTCAAGGAAGGCCATCCGCTTTACCGGACCAACCTGCAGGAAGTGCAGCGGGTGGACATTCTCGGTCCGCTTCGTATCCGCTTCGTGTTCAAGCGTGCCGGCAACCCGCTGCTGATCCTGCGCCTTGGGGAAATGCCGGTTCTGCCCCAGCATTACTGGCGCACGCGCGACTTCAAGGCCACCACCTTCGAGCCGCCGCTGGGCAGCGGGCCCTACCGGGTGACCCAGGTAGTGCCAGGCCGGCGCCTGGTGTTCGAGCGCGTCAAGAACTACTGGGGCAAGGACCTGGCCGTCAATCGCGGCAAGTACAACGTCGACCGTGTCGAGTACGAGTTCTACCGCGACTCGACCGTTGCCTTCGAAGCCTTCAAGGCAGGCGAGTTCGACATCTACATCGAGCATCAGGCCAAGAACTGGGCCAACGGCTACACCTTCCCCGCCGTACGGCGCGGCGAGGTGATCAAGGCGCAGATCCCCCACCGCATCCCGACCCAGACCCAAGGCCTGTTCATGAACAGCCGTCGGGCCACCTTCAGCGATCCACGGGTGCGCCAGGCGCTGGGCCTGATGTTCGATTTCGAGTGGACCAACCGTGCGCTGTTCAGCAGCGCCTACCGCCGTTCGACCAGTTATTACCCCAACAGCGAATTCGCAGCCGCCGGCCTGCCCCAGGGCAAGGAATGGCTGTTGCTGGCCCCGTTTCGCGATCAGCTTCCGGCCAAGCTGTTCACCGAACCCTACCAGGTCAGCCGCACGAACGGGCGGGGGATCGACCGGCAGACGTTGCGCAAGGCCCTGGCCTTGCTGGCGGAGGCCGGTTGGACGCTGAAGGGGCAGCGCCTGGTCGACAGCAAGGGCCAACCGCTGCGTATGGAAGTGCTGCTGGTAAACCCCAACCTGGAACGCATCCTGCAGCCGTATGTCGAAAACCTCTCCAGCATCGGTGTAGACGCGCGCTTGCGAACCGTGGACCGCGCCCAGTACAAACAGCGACTGGACCAGTTCGACTTCGACATGATTCTGATGACCCTGAACCAGACCCTGAGCCCGGGCCTCGAGCAGTGGCTGTACGTCCATTCAAGCCAGGCGGCCACCAAAGGCAGCAAGAACTACGCCGGGGTTGACGACCCTGTGGTCGATCATCTGCTCGACACCTTGCTGGCGGCGCGCACCCGTGATGACCAGGTGGCAGCGGCGCGAGCGCTGGACCGCGTGCTGTCATGGCAGCACTACATGATTCCCAACTGGTACCTCGACAACCACCGCCTGGCCTACCGCAATCGGTTCGGCTTCGTCACCACGCCGCCCTATACCCTCGGGCTGAACAGCTGGTGGATCAAGACTTCGGAGAAAGCCCAATGACGCCCACGCATTCCTTGCGCCGGCTGGCCGGCAGCCTGTTGCTGGCCTGCCTGAGCCTTCCCGCGCTGGCAGCGCCGCAGCACGCACTCACCCTGTACGACGAGCCGCCCAAATACCCAGCGGATTTCAAGCACTTCGATTACGTAAACCCGGACGCTCCCAAGGGTGGCACCTTCCGCCAGTCCAGCTTTGGTGGGTTCGACAGCCTCAACCCCTTCATCAACAAGGGGGTATCGGCCGAAAACATCAGCATCATCTACGACACCTTGATGCGCCAGAGCCTGGACGAGCCTTTCACCGAATATGGTCTGGTCGCTCGACAGATCGAGAAGGCGCCTGACAACAGCTGGGTGCGCTTCTACCTGCGCCCCGAGGCGCGGTTCCACGATGGCCATCCCATGCGCGCCGAAGACGTGGTGTTCACCTTCAATGCGCTGATGAAGGACGGTGCCCCTCTGTACCGCCAGTACTACGCGGACGTGGCCGAGGTGGTCGCCGAAGACCCGCTCAAGGTCGTGTTCAAGTTCAAGCACAAGGGCAACCGTGAACTGCCGCTGATTCTCGGCCAGTTGCCCGTGCTGCCCAAGCATTGGTACGCGCAGCGCGACTTCAACCGCGGCAACCTGGAAATTCCGCTGGGCAGCGGGCCCTACAAGGTGGCCGAGGTCAAGGCCGGGCGCTCGGTGCGCTATGAGCGGGTCAAGGACTATTGGGCCAAGGACTTGCCCATCAACCGTGGTTTCTACAATTTCGACGCCATGACCTTCGATTCCTACCGCGACACTACGGTTGCGCTGGAGGCACTGAAGGCCGGCGCCTTCGACTATGCGCTGGAGGTCAGCGCCAAGAACTGGGCCACAGCCTACAACGTGCCGGCCGTGCGCGATGGCCGCCTGATCAAGGAGGAGCTGCCCAATGGCAACCCCACCGGCATGCAGGGCTTCATCTTCAACATCCGCCGGCCGGTCTTCCAGGATATACGCGTGCGCAAGGCGCTGAGCCTGCTGCTGGACTACGAATGGACCAACAAGCAGCTGTTCAACGGCGCCTATACGCGCACCGGCAGTTACTTCGAGAATTCAGAGATGGCGGCCCGTGGCCTGCCCGGCCCTGGCGAGCTCAAAATCCTCGAGCCGGTGCGCAGCCAGGTGCCTGAGCAGGTCTTCACCCAGGCCTTCCATAACCCTGTCAGCGACGGCAGCGGCATGATCCGGGAGCAGCAGCGCCAAGCCTACAAGTTGCTGCAGGAAGCGGGCTGGAAAATCGTCGACGACAAGATGGTCGACACCAACGGCCAGCCGGTCAGCATCGAGTTTCTGCTTGCCCAGACCGAGTTTGAGCGGGTTTTGCTGCCCTTCAAGCGCAACCTCGCGGACCTGGGTATTGAGCTAAACATCCGCCGGGTTGATGTGTCTCAGTACATCACCCGCCTGCGCTCGCGCGACTACGACATGATTGTCGGCGGCTACCCCCAGTCCAACTCCCCTGGCAACGAGCAACGGGAATTCTGGTCCAGCGCGGCCGCCGACAACCCCGGCAGCCGCAATTTCATCGGCCTGCGTGACCCTGCCATCGACCAACTGGTCGATGGCCTGATCAACGCCGAGTCGCGCCAGAGCCTGATCGACCACTGCCGCGCCCTGGACCGGGTATTGCTGTGGGGCTACTACGTGATTCCGAACTGGCACATCAAGACCTGGCGCGTGGCCTATTGGAACCACATCGGTCACCCCAAGGTTTCGCCCAAGTACGACATCGGCATCGACACCTGGTGGATCAAGCCCGGCACACCGCCCAAGGCAAGCCAGGCCACTGCCGGCGAGGCCAACTGACATGCTGGCCTATATCCTGCGGCGACTGCTGCTGATCATCCCCACATTGTTCGGCATCCTGATCATCAACTTCATCATCGTCCAGGCCGCTCCTGGCGGGCCCGTAGAGCAAATGATCGCCAAGCTCGAAGGGTTTGAAGGCGCCACCAGCCGAATCGCAGGTGGGGGCGCCGAGGTGTCGGTGGCCGGCTCCAACTACCGGGGTGCCCAAGGCCTGGACCCTGCGCTGGTGGCGGAGATCGAGCGCATGTACGGCTTCGACAAATCGCCGCCCGAACGCCTGTGGATCATGATCAAGAACTATGCCCGGCTGGATTTTGGCGACAGCTTCTTCCGTGACGCCAAGGTCATCGACCTGATCCTGGAGAAGATGCCGGTATCGATCTCGCTGGGACTGTGGAGCACGTTGATCATGTACCTGATCTCGATCCCCTTGGGGATCGCCAAGGCGGTCAGACACGGCAGTCACTTCGATGTGTGGACCAGCTCGGCGATCATCGTGGGCTATGCCATCCCGGCGTTCCTGTTCGCGATCCTGCTGATCGTCCTGTTCGCCGGCGGCAGCTACTTCGACTGGTTCCCACTGCGCGGCCTGACCTCCAACAACTTCGATGAGCTGAGCACCACGGGCAAGGTCCTCGATTATTTCTGGCACTTGGTGTTGCCGATCACGGCCCTGGTGATTGGCAACTTTGCCACCATGACGCTGCTGACCAAGAACAGCTTTCTCGACGAGATCAACAAGCAGTACGTGGTCACCGCCAAGGCCAAGGGCCTGAGCCGGTCACGGGTGCTGTACGGCCACGTGTTCCGTAATGCCATGTTGTTGGTGATCGCAGGCTTTCCCTCGGCGTTCATCGGCATCTTCTTCACAGGCTCGCTGCTGATCGAGGTGATCTTCAGCCTCGACGGGCTGGGCCTGATGAGTTTCGAAGCGGCCATCAACCGCGATTACCCGGTGGTCTTCGGCACCCTGTTCATCTTCACCCTCCTGGGGCTGGTGGTGAAACTGATCGGCGACCTGACCTACACCTTGGTCGATCCACGCATCGACTTTGCCAGCCGGGAGCACTGACATGGCCTTGTCCCCCCTGAACCGTCGTCGCTTCGAGCGTTTCAAGGCCAACCGCCGTGGCTGGTGGTCGCTGTGGCTGTTCCTGATCCTGTTCGGGCTGAGCCTGGGCGCCGAGCTCATCGCCAACGACAAGCCCATTGCCGTGCAGTACGACGGCCAGTGGTACTTCCCTGCCTTCAAGCGTTACCCGGAAACCACGTTTGGCGGTGAGTTCCCGCTGGAAGCCAACTACAAGAGCCCCTACGTGCGTGACCTGCTGGCCAAGAAGGACAGCTTCGTGCTGTGGGCACCCATACCGTTCAGCTACCAGAGCATCAACTACGACCTGCGCGTGCCCGCCCCCGCTCCCCCCTCAGCTGACAACTGGCTGGGCACCGATGATCAAGGGCGCGACGTGTTGGCACGGGTGATCTACGGGTTCCGCATTTCGGTACTGTTCGCCCTGACCCTGACCGTGCTCAGCTCCATCATCGGCGTGATCGCCGGTGCCTTGCAGGGGTTCTATGGTGGCTGGGTGGACCTGGCTGGGCAACGCTTCCTGGAAATCTGGTCCGGCTTGCCAGTGCTCTACCTGCTGATCATCCTGGCCAGCTTCGTGCAGCCCAATTTCTGGTGGTTGCTGGGCATCATGCTGCTGTTTTCCTGGATGAGCCTGGTGGACGTGGTCCGCGCCGAATTCCTGCGCGGACGCAACCTGGAGTACGTTCGCGCCGCGCGCGCACTGGGCATGCGCAACGGCGCGATCATGTACCGGCATATCCTGCCCAATGCCATGATCTCGACCATGACGTTCATGCCGTTCATTCTCACCGGCGCGATCGGCACGCTGACCGCGTTGGACTTTCTCGGCTTCGGCCTGCCTCCGGGCGCTCCGTCGCTTGGCGAATTGGTTGCGCAGGGCAAGTCCAACCTGCAGGCGCCGTGGCTGGGCATCAGCGCATTTGCCGTGCTGGCCGTGATGCTGAGCCTGCTGGTATTCATCGGCGAGTCCGCCCGCGACGCCTTCGACCCGAGGAAGTGACATGAGCGAAGAAAACCTGATCGAAGTGCGTGACCTTGCCGTCGAGTTCGTGACCGGCGAGCACACCAACCGGGTGGTCGACGGCATCAGCTTCGACATCCGCAAAGGTGAAACGCTGGCGCTGGTCGGAGAAAGCGGTTCGGGCAAGTCGGTGACTGCCCACTCGATCCTGCGCTTGCTGCCCTACCCCCTGGCGCGTCATCCCGGTGGCACGATCCGCTACCAAGGCAAGGATTTGCTGCAGCAGAACGAAAAGAGCATGCAGCGCATTCGTGGCGACCGTATCGCGATGATCTTCCAGGAGCCGATGACCTCGCTCAACCCGCTGCACTGCATCGAAAAGCAGATCAACGAAATTCTGCTCATCCACAAGGGGCTGACCGGCAAGCAGGCCACCGCTCGCACCCTTGAGTTACTGGAGATGGTCGGCATCCCAGAGCCGCGCAAGCGCCTCAAGGCCCTACCCCATGAACTCTCGGGCGGGCAACGTCAACGTGTGATGATCGCCATGGCGTTGGCCAACGAGCCAGAATTGTTGATTGCAGACGAACCGACCACCGCGCTGGACGTGACCGTGCAACTCAAGGTGCTTGACCTGCTCAAGGCGCTGCAGGCGCGCCTGGGCATGGCCTTGTTGTTGATCAGCCATGACCTGAACCTGGTACGGCGAATCGCGCACCGGGTGTGCGTGATGCAGCAGGGGCAGATCGTCGAACAAGCCGACTGCGCCACGCTATTCGATGCCCCACAGCACCCGTATACACAGATGCTGATCAACGCCGAACCCAGCGGTTTGCCGGCGCACAACACCCCCGGCTCGCCACTGCTGGCAGTGGATGACCTGAGGGTGTGGTTTCCGATCAAGAAAGGCTTGCTGCGCCGCACCGTCGACCACGTCAAAGCCGTGGACGGTATCAATTTCAGCCTGCCCCAGGGGCAGACCCTGGGCATCGTGGGCGAGTCGGGCTCAGGCAAGTCGACCCTGGGCCTGGCGATTCTGCGCTTGATCGGGAGCCAAGGTGGCATCCGCTTCCACGGGAAAGACCTGCAAGGGCTGAACCAGCAAGCCGTACGCCCCCTGCGCCGGGAAATGCAGGTGGTATTCCAGGACCCGTTCGGCAGCCTCAGCCCGCGCATGAGCGTGGCCGAGATTGTGGGTGAAGGCCTGCGCATCCACCGTATCGGGACCGCCCAGGAACAGGAAGCCGCCATCATCGCAGCGCTGCAGGAGGTCGGACTCGACCCGCAGACGCGCCATCGCTACCCCCATGAGTTCTCAGGCGGCCAGCGCCAGCGCATCGCGATCGCCAGAGCCCTGGTGCTCAAGCCGGCGCTGATCCTGCTGGACGAGCCCACCTCCGCGCTGGACCGGACGGTACAGCGCCAGGTGGTTGAGCTGCTGCGCAACCTGCAGCAGAAATACAACCTCACCTACCTGTTCATCAGTCACGACCTGGCAGTGGTCAAGGCTTTGAGCCATCAGCTGATGGTGATCAAGCAAGGCCATGTGGTCGAGCAAGGGGATGCTCAAACCATCTTTCAGGCCCCGCAACACCCCTACACCCAGCAACTGCTGGAGGCCGCGTTCTTGCAGCCTGAAGCCCGTTAACGCCCACGGCGCGTTAACCGTGTCCCGGCCCGACGCGCTCTTCTACAGGGCGCGTCGGTTTGACACGCTGTCAGGCGGCGGCGGGCGTTTCACACTGCGCCCTGACCTGCAGGACGCTAACGCAGGTCCTTGCTGACCCGCTCGACAGCGCCGACCACGCGCTTGGCGCCTTCCTGGATACTGCTGATTACATGCCCTGCATGGTCAGCCAGCTGCAGGCCATTGGCCGCTTCGGCACGGCTGCTTTGCACTTCGCCCACGGCCTGGGTCACCAACGCTTGGTTACGTGCCACCACCGCATCGATTTCCGCCGTGGCCGCGCTGGTACGACCGGCCAGTTTGCGCACCTCGTCTGCCACCACGGCGAAGCCACGCCCCTGATCACCCGCCCGCGCCGCCTCGATGGCTGCGTTGAGCGCCAACAAGTTGGTTTGCGATGCAATGGCGCCAATGGTCTGGACGATGGCACTGATCACCGTCGATTGCTGGCCGAGCGCGCTGATGGTGTCACCGGCCGACTGCAGTTGACGCGCGACCCCCTGCATGGACTGCCCCTCTTCCTGCATGACCACGACCCCTTCGCTGGCGCTGCCATCGGTTTGCAGCGACACCTCCAGCGCCACCTGCGCCGCTTGCTTGACGGCCTCTTCACGCTGCACCTGGTCGGTCACCAAGGAAGCGAACTTGACCACCCTCACCAGCTTGCCGCTGGCATCGCTGACCGGGTTGTAGCTGGCCTCGAGCCAGACCTCATGCCCGTGGCGGTCCAGGCGCCTGAAACGCCCGGTCACGTAGCGACCTGCGTTGAGGGTGCGCCAAAAGCTGCTGTATGCCTCGCCCTTGACCTCATCAGGGCTGCAGAACATGCGGTGATGCTGCCCCACCACTTCGTCCAGGCGGTAACCCAACGCCGTCAGGAAGTTGGGGTTGGCGGCCAGCACCTTGCCCTCAAGGTCGAACTGGATGATGGCGCTGGAGCGTAACAGGGCCTCCAGCAGTGCCTGGCTTTCTTGCGCCGGCGCCGCCAGCCAGTTCCCGAGTGGCTGCCCTACCACCGCTTCGGGCGAAACGCCCAAGGCAGTGGCGAACGCCGGGCTGCATTCGAGAGCGCGACGTTGTGCATCAAGGCGCAAGAATGCGCCGTTTTCCAAAACGTCCAGGCGCTGGCGAAGCGTAGCCAGTTCGGTTTCGCGGGCGGCCAAGGTAGCTTTGAGTTGCCGATTGAACATGGGGTCACCTGAGGGTGGGGTGCGTCAGCACCAGCGTACTGTCACTGCTTACGTGTGACAGATCAGTCAATACTTGTACAGGCCCACAGCGCGGTCCAAAGGATGCCTGGGGTCTGTCCATCACGTCCCTGATGCCGTTTCGACTCGAAGATACGGCGGTCGTTCCTATAGACAGGCTTAATAAATGTGATTGAACGGGACGAAGGCGCGGCATAGGACGCCATCATCCAGATATCACCTTTCTGTACAAGAAATCACCTGTGTACAGGTGCAATACAAGGGCCTTTGCTCCGCGCTGCCGCGTGAAGCGTTTTCAGAAAAACTGAAGACAATCGTCTTTCTTCATCGCCCAGAACGCGCATAAATAACGTCAATCTCCTTATGACCCGGTACGACCCATGCCTACACGTCTTCATGATGCCGCCACCGTCCTTCGCCAGATCACAGAACGTGTGAGCCTGCCAGCGCCCTGTCTAGCACCCTCCCAGGCACGTGAACTGCTCTCGGAGCATTACGGCCTCTGCGGCGAACTACAGCCGCTTGGCAGTCAACAGGATCTGAATGTGCTTATGGATACTGGCCAGGGCAAGTTCGTGCTCAAGGCGTGCCACGCCAGCTATGCCGAGCCAGAGCTGCACGCCCAGCATGCTGCGCTGGGTGTGCTGCGTGACCAGGGCTTGCCAGTGCCTTCGGTGGTTGCCGCAAAGACTGGCCACACCCTGCTGACACTGGATATAGAAGGGCAAGCGCTGAGGGTCCGGGTCTTGGAGTACTTGCAAGGACAGCCCTTGACCCGATGCGGGTGGCTTCCAGCCCCTGTGATTCAGGCGATGGGCACGCTTTGCGCGCGGGTCGACAGGGCCCTTGCAGATTTCGACCACGAAGGTCTGGCACGCACGCTGCAATGGGACCCCAGGCACGCCCCGGCATTGATTGACCGCCTGCTGGCACAGGTGGAAGACCCAAGGCTACGCGGACGGCTGAGCGAGGCAGCACGAGCCGCTGCCATCCGCCTTTCCCCTCTGATGAAGCAGTTGCCCATCCAGGCCGTGCACCTGGACATCACCGATGACAACACCGTCTGGGCTCAAGATGCGCAGCGCCAGTGGCAACTGCAGGGGCTCATCGATTTCGGCGACCTGGTTCGCACCTGGCGCGTTGCCGATCTGTCGGTGACCTGCGCAGCGCTGCTGCATCATGCCGACGGTGACCCTTTCAGAGTGCTTGCCGCCGTCAGTGCCTATCAGGCGGTCAATCCGCTGACCGAGGCAGAACTACGCGCGTTGTGGCCCTTGGTGGTCAACCGTGCAATCGTGTTGGTGCTCAGCAGTGCTCAACAGCAGGCCATCGACCCCGGTAACCAGTACATTCGCGATAACGCCGCCCATGAATGGCAGATTTTCGAGACTGCGCAGGCCTCACCGTTGGCACTGATGGAAGTCGCCATTTTACAGGCAGCTGGTTCGGCGCCTTCGGCCCCCTGCTTCGTTGATTGCGCACCGCTGCTACCTACCGTGGCTGGCCACCCGGTCGCCCGCCTCGATTTGGGGGTGCTGAGCGTGCACTGCGATGCCGGCAATTGGGAGGTGCCAGGGTTCGACCAGCGCCTGCTGGCAGCCCAGTCAGCACCAGCATGCACGTTGCATGGGCAGTATCGCTTGTCCCAGACACACATCGATCGTAGCGAAGAACCGGCAACCTGCGCATTGGGGGTGGAGCTGAAACTGGAGCCTGGCACGGCCGTGCAGGCGCCGGAGGACGGCACGTGGCGGTCTGTAGATGAACAGAGCGGGTACTTGCGCAGCTCCTCATGGGACCTGTGGCTCAATGGTTTGGCACAGGCCCCCGCCGATGGGCAATGGTTGCGAAAGGGCGATGCAGTGGGTAACAGCGGCGAGAGGCTCAGCGTCCAGCTATGCCTGGACAGCAGCCTCGAACCGCCGTTCTTCGCCGCGCCCTCCCGCGCGCCAGCATGGCTGGCCCTGTGCCCTTCCCCTGCGGGCTTACTGAGGTTGGACTGCAACGCAGACGCCCTGCCAGACCCTCACGCATTACTGGCTCGACGCGAGGCCAGTTTTGCCCGGTCGCAGAAGCATTATTACCTAGACCCACCCCAGATCGAGCGCGGCTGGCGCAACTACCTGATCGATCTGCAAGGTCGCTCTTACCTAGACATGCTCAACAACGTGGCCGTACTCGGGCATGGTCATCCGCGCATGGCGGCCGAGTCGGCACGGCAATGGTCGCTGCTCAACACCAATTCGCGCTTTCACTACGCCGCCGTCACCGAATTCTCCGAACGCCTGCTGGCCCTGGCGCCCGACGGATTCGACCGGGTGTTCATGGTCAACAGCGGTACTGAAGCCAATGACCTGGCAATCCGCCTGGCATGGGCCTACAGCGGTGGACGCGACATGCTCAGCGTACTGGAGGCCTACCATGGCTGGTCGGTGGCGACCGATGCGATCTCCACGTCCATTGCCGACAACCCGCAGGCCCTGGAAACCCGCCCCGCCTGGGTGCACCCGGTCGAAGCCCCAAACACGTTCCGCGGCCGTTTCCGAGGCCCGGACAGCGCCGCTGACTACCTGCGCGACGTCGATAACCGGCTGGCCGAACTCGATGCGAGCGGGCGCCAGCTGGCTGGAATCATCTGCGAACCTGTGTATGGCAATGCCGGCGGCATTGCCTTGCCGCCGGGCTACCTGCAAGCGGCCTATGCCAAGGTGCGCGCACGCGGCGGGGTATGCATCGCCGACGAAGTGCAGGTGGGCTATGGCCGTCTAGGGGAACATTTCTGGGGTTTCGAGGAGCAAGGCGTGGTGCCGGATATCATCACCATGGCCAAGGGCATGGGCAATGGCCAGCCGCTGGGGGTGGTAATCACGCGTCGCGAAATCGCCGAGGCGCTGGAGGCTGAGGGTTACTTCTTTTCCTCTGCCGGCGGTAGCCCGGTCAGTTGCCGCATTGGCATGGCGGTACTGGATGTGTTGCAGCAGGAGGGCCTGTGGGACAACGCCCGCGAGACGGGGCGCTATTTCAAGGCCCGCCTTCAAGCGCTGGTCGACAAGCATCCCTTGGCGGGTGCGGCGCATGGTTCGGGCTTTTATCTGGGGCTGGAACTGGTGCGCGACCGGGATACGCTGGAACCTGCGACCGAGGAAACCATGGTGCTGTGTAACCGTCTGCGCGAGCTGGGGATTTTCATGCAGCCGACGGGCGATTACCTGAACATCCTGAAGATCAAACCGCCGATGTGCACCACGCGGGCAAGTGTGGATTATTTTGTGGACTGTATTGATCGGGTGCTTTCGCAGGGGGTGTGAGGGGATGGGCTGTTGGCCTGAATCTTTGAGCCGTCCATATGGGCCCGCGGCCACGCGGGCGACCCAAGTGGCTAGGCGGCTGACCTGTCTAGCGGCATCAATAGTGTGAATTGGGCACCGCGCTTTCGTGACGTGTACCCAGCCAAGTTACGGTGCACTTATCGCCTGCAATAATAAATCGTGGGACGCGCTGTAAAGCATCTAGATACTTGGCTAGGGGCCATGACACTGCATTGAAGAAAACCTTCTACACAACTACATGCGTATCCGTTTCTTCTTGTTACAACAGAATAGACACAGAAGCATCAATAGGAATATGTTTCGCTTTATCTCATTGCCTTGCGTGCGCCCGGGTTGTTTTTTAAGGTTGGTGAGCCGGGAGCAGTATCCTTCTCCACCCCAGGTGTATCACTTGACCAGAACCTCGAAGTACCTAAAGCTCAAAAAGAGCACTTCAAGAATGATGGTGCCGCTTTTCTACTGAGCTGGTTTATAAGATAGTGCGTAATCGTGGTGAGTGGGACCACAAGCAGCTGGGCCCGCAGTTTGAAAGCTTTGGAAATTTCAATTATGGTGCTACAGGTACTGCAAGCGGGATATCCGAAGCCGTCCTTTTAAGAGCTGCGGGGGCTGCACAGTTGGTTTCAGGCACATCGCAAGCGGATTTCGACGCTTGGTGGGCAGAGGCGCCATACGGTGACGATCCAGTAGATCAAGCATGGATTAAAGCAGGTATTGATTATGCCAAGTCCAAAGAACACTAGGATTTGCCTCTGGTTATTAACACTGCTCTGCCTAGGCCAGATAATCTACATTTATGCATCCAACCGTACTTTGCCAGATCCCGATGAAATCATTTCCGTGTCCCGTGTCGGAGAGAACGGCGCCATCTATGAACTTCGGTACAGTGGTGGGGGCGCTACAGTCCCTCACGTGTACAGGTACTTCGTGATGGAGGTCCAGCCCAGTCATGAAGCCGCCTTGCAAAAAAGCAAAGATTCAGTTCCTTTTTTGGTGACGAGAAGTACGGGTGCGGTCCACGAGATTACGGGCCGATCCGTAAAACTACGCACCCTAAATAAGATCTATGAATTCCACAATACGGCCTATTACAAGGTCGAAGGTAACTTGAATGAGGTGAAATTCGAACTGGAGGCACGAATGCCATAATGGAGGCATATTAAGGCACACCAGTGCTGCAAAAAATCGTGCCCAGCGGGAGAAACGAACATCCCTCTGACTATCAAAGTCATAATCTTAACTGCGCCATCGCTTAGCCTATAGAAATAAGGAAAACCCGCCCCGATTCAGTCAGCAATGCTTCAGGCAGAAACTCACTTAACCATAGTGTCTGGCCAAGCACACATTAATGAAGCAACGACGCGAACCCTGACTCTGCTCGCACGCCACGTATTAACTCCTGACCTTACATCGTCAACTTTTTGCTGTTGCTGTTGATCTTGATCTTGCTTTGGCTTTTGATCTTGCTTTTGATCTTCGCGACTTCAGAAGGCCGAACGCAGGTCTTGCGGAGGGAGGTGACAGGCATGGATGCCTGTCAAGCGCTGGGCCCCAGGATGGGGCCTACAGCGCGGTCCTCTCGGGAGCAAGACCGGAGTGAGGGAACCCCGAAGCGCAGCGTAGGGGCCGTATGAATGGAGCGCAGCGTTTTTTGGTTACTTTTTGTCGCGTTTGACAAAAAGTGACTCGCCGTAATGGCGAAAAGGTGATTAAGCGTCGCCATCGCAAATGGACTATGCTCTCTTTCAACACCCACACCAACGCAATCAAACTTAAAACTTAAAACTTAAAACTTAAAACTTAAAACTTAAAACTTAAAAGCGTGGGCGCACATAGCAAGTTGGTATTCATTAGCGCG
>NZ_JBICKP010000036.1:0-81859 GCF_043104335.1 Pseudomonas sp. WSY_20 | reverse complement strand
CAATGAGCGGGCTTTTTGTTTTTCCAGCTTTGCGCATTCAATCGCTTACACAGCCACGCCCTAACGCGCAGGCTTTGGTGCTCTGTACCTGCATGCCAGGTGCTTGGCAGGGTGCTCGCACAACCTCGCCCAATGCCATTGCACCGATGGTTTCATGCGTTGTCAGAGCAATGACGCGCAAACGATTGTTATAGCCAAAAATTTAAGCGATCTGTCAGCTTGAGCAGTGTATGATTGCGCCCGTCAGCCCCGCCGGGGCTTGTGGATCACCACCATGGACTTACCCAGTAGTTACTCCCCAAACCGTTTCGTACAGATAGATCTAATCGATTGATTCCCCCGGCGTGCTCCGCGGCTGGGAGTGGAGTTCGCCTATGACGGAAGTAGAAGTAAAGAAAGCGCAAGAAAGCCTCCAGGATCGTCTGTCCCAGGTCGTCGACCTGCTTCAGCGCCAGCGCCTGGTTGAAGATGTCACGCACCGCCAGGAAGGTGCACACAACGACTTGGTAGAAAACCTCGTCCACCGGCAGAATCTTGTCGAGTTGCAGCGCAAGCTCGATGATCTGCACCCCGCCGATATCGCCTACATCCTCGAAGCCTTGCCCCTCGAAGACCGCTTGACGGTCTGGCAGCTGGTGCGCTCGGATCGTGACGGCGACATTCTGCTTGAAGTGTCAGACGCCGTGCGCCAGTCCCTGATCGCCGATATGGACGATCACGAGCTGCTTGCCGCTGCCAAGGAAATGGACGCCGACGAACTGGCCGACCTGGCGCCTGAGTTGCCACGGGACGTGGTTCATGAGCTGATGGAGACCCTCGATGCTCAGCAACGCGAGCGCGTACGCTCCGCGCTGAGCTATGACGAGGAACAAGTCGGCGCACTGATGGACTTCGAGATGGTGACCATCCGTGAAGACGTCAGCCTGGAAGTGGTATTGCGTTACCTGCGCCGCCTCAAGGAATTGCCCAACCACACCGACAAGCTGTTCGTGGTCGATCACGATGGCATTCTCAAGGGTGTGTTGCCGATCAAGCGCCTGCTGGTCAACGACCCGGACAAGCAAGTGGCCGACGTCATGGCCACCGATCCCGTGTCCTTCCATCCCGACGAAGACGCCTACGACGCGGCTCAGGCCTTCGAGCGGTACGACCTGGTATCGGCACCAGTCGTGGACAAGAGCGATCGGCTCATCGGGCGTCTGACCATCGACGAAATGGTCGACCTGATTCGCGAAGAGAGTGAGACCGAAGTGCTGAACATGGCGGGTCTGCGCGAAGAAGAGGACATCTTCGCGTCGGTCTGGCGCTCGCTGCGCAACCGTTGGGCATGGCTGGCCGTAAACCTGATTACCGCTTTCGTCGCATCCCGGGTCATCGGCTTGTTCGAAGGGTCCATCGAAAAGCTGGTTGCCCTGGCCGCGCTGATGCCGATCGTGGCGGGCATCGGTGGCAACTCCGGCAACCAGACCATCACCATGATCGTGCGCGCCATGGCCCTTGACCAGGTATCCCCAGGCAATACCTCCCGACTGATGCGCAAGGAGCTGGCGGTGTCCTTGATCAACGGGTTGATCTGGGGTGGCGTCATCGGCGCGGTGGCCTTCTGGCTTTATGGCAGCTGGTCGCTTGGCCTGGTAATGACGGCCGCGATGACCTTGAACCTGCTGCTCGCGGCCCTGATGGGCGTGCTGATACCGATGACGCTGACGCGCCTGGGGCGCGACCCGGCAATGGGGTCGAGCGTGATGATCACCGCAGTTACCGACAGCGGCGGCTTTTTCATCTTCCTGGGGCTCGCCACCGTGTTCTTGCTCTAACGGCTCGGGGCGTTACGCCGTGCGTGACGTCCGGTTGTCTGGATGATAAAGGCAACGAAGAGGCCGCCATTTCAAAACCAAAAAAGCCAGCATCAGCTGGCTTTTTTGTGAATGGCAGCAAAGGTTTGCGTCAGGAAGCGTCAGCAGCCATTTCCACGTCATGGGCAATCAGGGCAACCAGCGCATTCTGCTGACGATGGGACAGCTGGCGGAAGCGCTGCAGCAGCTCGCGTTCGTGCAATGACAGTTCAGGGCTGTCCAGGCGCATGCTCAATTCCTCACCCAGGGCACCTTCCTGGATAAGGCTCTGTTCCAGGCGTGCAATGATCTCCGAGTTCATGCTGCGGTGGTGGTTGCGTGCTACCTCGGCGATGCGCTCACGCATCCCGTCTGGCAGGCGAACGACGAACTTGTCAGCAGTGCGGCTCGAATAAATAGCCTGTTTCATTGGGCGCATATAAATTGACCAGATTTTGGTTCAGGGGAAGCGGTTCTCAAATTGGCCGCGCGGGGTGGAAATACGACCGCCTTATCGCCAAAATGTTCAACCGGTTGTGCAGATGGACGCTCATCTTGCCTCAATGCTGTCGTTTCCTTGGCGTCAATTCTGTGACAAATAGTGATCTGCATAAAGGCTTTATGCCAGTACCAATTGTCTGAAATGAGCACTGGTTAAAATTTTCACACGTTTAGTGGTGGCCTCAAGTCAGACGTATCCCCGCTAATCCTGCAAAAAACCTGAAACCTGCGCCGAAAGTAGCGTCAAACGCACAGGTTCTTAATCAGAGAGCATAGTGGCAATGCACCATGATGCAAGCTGCGCTTCGCCGCTAAAAGGCAGGCTGATTCTGTTGATCGGACCCTCTGGCGCGGGCAAAGATTCATTGATCGACGCGGCCCGCCCGCAGCTGGCAGCCGCGCATGTCGAAATAGCCCGTCGGGTCATCACGCGCTCGCCTGAAGCCACGGGGGAGGCAGCGGTAGGTGTCAGTGTCGAGCAGTTCGAACGTATGAAGCTGCAAGGCGCATTCGCCATGCATTGGCAGGCCAATGGGTTGCAATACGGTATCCCCCGGCAGGTAGATGAGTGGCTGGAGCAGGGCAGGTCGGTGCTGGTAAACGGCTCGCGCGGCCACCTGGCGCAGGCTCGTACTCGCTACCCTGATTTGCTGGCCATCCGTGTGGACGTCAGTCTCGATATCCTGCGTCAGCGCCTGCAGGCCCGTGGGCGGGAGACCCAAAACGAGATTGACCAGCGTCTGGCTCGGCATGTCAGTCTGAGCGATACGGCCGACGATGCCGCAAGAACGGTGGACAACTCGACTACGCTGTCTTCGGCAGTCGAGGCCTTGCTGGCAGTGTTGCGAGAAGAGTGTGTTATCCAGGCGTACTAGGGCTTCGGAAAAGGTTTACGCTCAAATGGCACTGCAACACATGACAAACGGCCGCACGCTGGTTAACATGCACGCCGTCCCGCTGAGCAGCGCCTGCTGCCAGTTGCAGTGTCTCAGTAGCTCAATTGGATAGAGCATCCCCCTCCTAAGGGGAAGGTTGCAGGTTCAATTCCTGCCTGGGACGCCATTTCCCCCCAGTGCCTCCAGCACTCCCTTCTCCTTCGCTCATCGCCCGTTACAAATCTACGCCTTAAGACGTATTTCAGCCCTACGTCCGTACTCCTATGCTTAGTCCCGTTAACGGTTCACCTCACAAGGCGAGCGCCGTCTTTCTTCACCTCAGCAGCCCTTGGACTTGGGGCGCAGTTGCTGGTTATTCAGGAGATTGCATGAACCAGCACGTCATCCCCGTGCCCACGGGTTTTACCCAAGAGCAGCTTCAGACGCTGTTCGACCTGATCAGCGACGGTATCTGGGATTGGGATGCCAATACGGGTTATGTCTATCGCAACCCCGGCTGGTACCTAATGCTCGGCTATACGCCTCACTCCCAGGAAAACTCGGTACTGACCTGGGAAAGGTTGATCCACCCCGACGATTTCCAGCGTGTCATGGCCCACTTCGATGCCTATGTCCACCAGCGCAACGAGCGTTACCTGGTCGAGTACCGGTGCCGCTGCGCCGACGGCAGCTACCTATGGGTCGAGGACAGTGGATACGTGATCGCACGCAACCCCGATGGCTCGGTGGCACGCATGCTGGGAGCCCATCGCAACATCGACAGCGGCAAGCGGCAACTGGCGCAGCTTGAGCGGCGTAACCAATCGCTGGAATGCCTGGTCGCCGAGCGCACGCGCGAATTGTCCTGGGTAAACGAGCAGCTCCAGCGCCAGCTGGACGAGAACCGCGAGCTTGCCGAGCGGGACTCCCTGACGCGTATCGCCAACCGCTATCGGCTGGAGAGTGTGCTGAGGCAGGAGTGCGAGCGGGCCCAGCGCTTTCGGCAGCCACTGTCGGTCATCGCTATGGACATGGATGATTTCAAGCCGATCAACGACCAATACGGGCATGCGCAGGGCGACGCCGCTTTGATTCGTGTGGCCGAGGCATTGCGATTGCGCCAGCGCACAAGTGACTTGCTGGCCCGTTGGGGAGGTGATGAATTTGTCCTGGTCCTGCCCCAGACGAGCCTGGAGCAAGCCTGCGCCTGCGCCGAACAACTGCGCCAGGTAGTGGCGCAGTTGGAGCCCATTGGCGAGTGTCGATTGACCTTGAGCTACGGCGTAGTGCAGTGGCGCGAAGGCGATGACACCCACAGCCTGCTGGCGCGCGCCGACCAGGCGCTTTACCGGGCCAAGGGCGCAGGCAAGAACGCCGTCGCCCAGTGACCAACGACCCCAGGCCGCGCCAGGGGTCAAATGTGCAGTGCGTGGCCCAGCGCGCGCAGGGCGGCCTCCTGCACCGCCTCGCCCAGGGTCGGATGGGCATGAATCGTGCCCGCCACATCTTCCAGGCGCGCGCCCATTTCCAGCGATTGGGCGAATGCGGTGGACAGTTCAGAGACGGCCACGCCCACCGCTTGCCAACCCAGCACGAGGTGGTTGTCGCGGCGTGCCACCACCCGCACAAACCCCGTCCTGGACTCCAGGCTCATGGCCCGACCGTTGGCGGCAAAGGGAAATTGCGCCACGATGCAGTCCAGCCCTTGCGCCACCGCCTGATCAGGGGTCAGGCCAGCGACGACCACTTCCGGGTCGGTGAAGCACACCGCGGCGATGGCGGCCGGCTCGAAGCGACGTGACTTGCCCGCGATGCGTTCGGCGACCATCTCGCCCTGGGCCATCGCCCGGTGCGCCAGCATGGGCTCGCCCGCCACGTCACCAATGGCCCACACGTTGCGCATGCTGGTCTGGCACTGCGCGTCGATGGCAATCGCCGCCCCATTCATGCGCAGGTCCAGGCATTCGAGGTTCAAGCCTTGGGTGCGCGGGCGCCTGCCAGCCGCTACCAGCACCCTATCGGCGTCAAGGCGCAGGGGCGAGCCTTCGCTGTTCCGGGCCATCAGGGTGCCTTGTTCATAGCCTTCCACCTTGTGATCAAGGTAAACGGCGATGCCCAGCTTTTTCAGCGACTCGACCACGGGGGCGGTGAGCTCGGCGTCGTAGGTGGGCAACACCCGCTCGCGGGCCTCCACCACACTCACCTGCGCACCTAGCTTGCGGTACGCAGTGCCCAGTTCCAAACCGATGTACCCGCCACCGACCACCACCAGATGGCGCGGCACCGTAGCGGGCGTCAGCGCCTCGGTCGATGAAATGACGGCGCCGCCCAGCGGCAGCATGGGCAGCTCGACGCTGCTTGAACCCGTAGCCAGCAATAGGTGCTCGCAGCGGATGCGCTGACCGTCGACTTCCACGTGCTTGCCGTCGAGCAGCTTCGCCCAGCCGTGGATGACCTTGACCCCGTGCTTTTTCAGCAGAGCGGCCACACCAGTGGTCAGTCGGTCGACGATACCGTCTTTCCACGCGACGCTCTGACGGATGTCCAGCTCGGGGGAGGCTACGCGGATGCCCAGTGGGGAGCCCTCGGCAAAACGGGTGGCCTGATGGAACTGCTCGGCCACATGAATCAGCGCCTTTGACGGAATGCAGCCGATGTTCAGGCACGTTCCGCCCAGCGCCTGCCCCTCGACCAGCACTGTGGGGATGCCCAGTTGGCCAGCGCGGATGGCGGCCACGTAGCCGCCGGGGCCGCCGCCGATGATCAGCAGCGTAGTTTCGATGATCGGTTGCATGCTCACTCCACAAACAGGCAGGCGGGTTGTTCCAGCAGGCTTCGCACGGCCTGGATGAACAGTGCGGCGTCCATGCCATCGACTACCCGGTGATCGAACGAGCTGGACAGGTTCATCATCTTGCGCACCATAATCTGACCGTCGACGACCACAGGCCGCTCGACCATGCGGTTGACCCCCACGATGGCCACTTCTGGGGTGTTGACCACCGGCGTGCTGACGATGCCGCCCAGTGCGCCGAGGCTTGTCAGGGTGATGGTTGAGCCCGACAGCTCCTCGCGGCTGGCCTTGTTGGTGCGAGCGGCATTGGCCACCCGTGCGATTTCCGCTGCATTGACCCACAAGGTGCCCGCCTCGGCATGGCGCAGCACTGGCACCATCAGGCCGTTGTCCCCTTGGGTGGCGATGCCGACGTGCACCGCGCCGTGGCGGGTGATGACCTGTGCTTCGTCGTCGTATGTGGCGTTGATCTGCGGAAAGTCACGCAGTGCCACGACCAACGCACGGACCAGAAACGGCAATAGGGTGAGCTTGCCCCGGTCTTGGCCATGCTTGCTGTTGAGCTGCTGGCGCAGCGCTTCGAGGGCAGTGACGTCGATTTCTTCGACATAGCTGAAATGGGCCACGCGACGTTTGGCGTCCTGCATGCGCTGGGCGATCTTGCGCCGCAGGCCGATTACCGGGACTTGCTCGCTGTCGGTGCGCTTGGCGTAGCCGCTGGGGGCCTGCTCACCGGCGCGTTGAGGCTGGCTGAGGAAGGCATCGAGGTCTTCATGCAGGATGCGCCCGGCAGGGCCGCTCCCGTGCACGTAACGCAATTCAATGCCAGCATCCAGCGCGCGCTTGCGCACGGCGGGCGAGGCGAGGGGTTTATCGCTGGCCTGGCGTGGAGCCAGCGGTGCGGCCGGGCGGCTGGCCGGGGGCGTCAAGGCGGCCGGCACGGGTTGTTCCTGTACTGCCTGCTTGGGTGCTTGGCTGGCAGGCGGAGTTTCGGCCGCCTTGGCTTGCGGGGCATCCACATGGTTGCCGTTGCCTTCGACCTCGATGCGGATCAGCTCGCTGCCGACCGACATCACTTCCCCAGGCTGGCCGCCCAGGGCCATGACCTTGCCGCTGACCGGGGAGGGGATCTCCACCGTCGCCTTGTCGGTCATGACATCGGCCACGACCTGGTCTTCGGCGATCAGGTCACCTACCTTGACGAACCACTCGACCAATTCGACCTGCGCGATGCCTTCGCCAATGTCCGGCATTTTGATGACATGCGTGCCCATTCAGACCTCCATGACCTTTTTCAATGCCCCACCCACCCGCGATGGCCCTGGGAAATACGCCCACTCCTGTGCATGGGGATAGGGCGTGTCCCAACCCGTGACGCGCTCGATGGGCGCTTCCAGATGGTGGAAGCAATGCTCCTGCACCAGCGCGACCAGTTCGGCGCCGAACCCGCAGGTTCGCGTGGCCTCATGCACCACCACGCAGCGCCCGGTCTTCTTCACCGACGCGACGATGGTTTCCAGGTCAAGCGGCCACAGGCTGCGCAGGTCGATCACCTCGGCATCGACGCCCGTCTCTTCGGCCGCGACCTGGGCGACATAAACCGTTGTGCCATAGGTGAGGACCGTGACGTCGTTGCCGGGCCGGGTCACCACTGCCTTGTCCAGCGGTACGGTGTAATAACCGTCGGGCACGGCGCTTTGCGGATGCTTGGACCATGGCGTCACGGGGCGGTCGTGGTGGCCATCGAAGGGGCCGTTGTACAGGCGTTTGGGCTCAAGGAAGATGACCGGGTCATCGCATTCGATCGAGGCAATGAGCAGGCCCTTGGCGTCATAGGGGTTGGACGGCATGACCGTGCGCAGCCCGCACACCTGGGTGAACATTGCTTCCGGGCTCTGGCTATGGGTCTGGCCTCCATAAATGCCCCCGCCGCAGGGCATGCGCAGGGTCAGCGGCGAGATGAATTCGCCAGCGGAGCGGTAACGCAGTCGCGCCATTTCCGACACGATCTGGTCCGAGGCTGGGTAGAAATAGTCGGCGAACTGGATCTCCACCACCGGCCGCAAGCCGTAGGCACCCATGCCCACGGCCGTGCCGACGATGCCGCTTTCGGAAATCGGGGCATCGAACACCCGTGATTTGCCGTACTTGTTCTGCAGGCCTTCGGTGCAGCGGAAGACGCCGCCAAAGTATCCGACGTCCTGACCATACACGACCACGTTGTCGTCGCGCTCGAGCATGATGTCCATGGCCGAGCGCAGGGCCTGGATCATGGTCATGGTGGTGGTGGCCATGGCGGTTTCCGGGTTGATGCTGCTGTTGTGATCGTTCATTTCAGACCCCCAGTTCCTGACGTTGGCGACGCAGGTGGTCCGGCATTTCCTTGTACACGTCCTCGAACATCGAAGCGGCACTGGGAATGTGTCCGTTGGCGAGGGTGCCGTACTGCTCGGCTTCCTTCTGCGCGGCGACCACGGCAGCCTCGAATTCGGCCGTGGTGGCCTGGTGTTCTTCTTCGGACCAATGGCCGATCTTGATCAGGTGCTGCTTCAGGCGAGCGATCGGGTCGCCCAGCGGGAAGTGGCTCCAGTCGTCCGCTGGGCGGTACTTGGACGGATCATCGGACGTGGAATGCGGGCCAGCACGGTAGGTGACCCACTCGATCAGGCTGGGGCCAAGGCCGCGGCGTGCGCGTTCGGCTGCCCAGCGCGAGGCCGCGTAGACGGCCACGAAATCGTTGCCGTCCACGCGCAACGAGGCGATGCCACAGCCCACGCCGCGGCCGGCGAAGGTGGTGGACTCGCCGCCGGCGATGGCCTGGAACGTGGAAATCGCCCACTGGTTGTTGACCACGTTGAGGATGACCGGGGCGCGGTAGACGTGGGCGAAGGTGAGGGCGGTATGGAAGTCCGACTCAGCGGTGGCACCATCGCCGATCCAGGCCGAGGCGATCTTGGTATCGCCCTTGATGGCCGAGGCCATGGCCCAGCCCACCGCTTGCACGAACTGGGTCGCCAGGTTGCCGCTGATGGTGAAAAAGCCCGCCTCGCGTACCGAATACATGATCGGCAACTGGCGACCCTTGAGCGGGTCGCGCTCGTTGGAGAGCAGTTGGCAGATCATGTCCACCAGCGAAACGTCACGGGCGATCAGGATGCTTTGCTGGCGGTAGGTCGGGAAGCACATGTCGGTGCGGTTCAGCGCCAGGGCCTGGGCGCTGCCGATGGCTTCCTCGCCCAGGCTCTGCATGTAGAACGACATCTTCTTCTGGCGCTGGGCGACGACCATGCGGCTGTCGAAGATGCGGGTCTTGAGCATGGCACGCATGCCTTGGCGCAGTATCTGCGGGTCTATGTCCTCGGCCCAGGGGCCCTGGGCATTGCCCTGTTCATCCAGCACGCGCACCAGGCTGCCGGACAAGTCGGCGGTGTCGGCGGCTTCTACGTCGATGGGTGGTTTACGGACCTGGCCTGCGTCGTTCAAGCGCAGGTAGGAAAAATCGGTCTGGCAGCCTGGCCGGCCGGTAGGCTCGGGCACATGCAGGCGCAGGGGGGCGTACTCGTTCATGCTGTTTACGCTCGCTCGGGTATTTGTTTTTGTGAGCTTTGAAGCGGTCGCCGCTGACTGCCGGCTTGTGACCAGCAGGTCAGCGTTAGCTACATGTTAGTTGCCCTGGCGCAGAATATTTCTCTCTAGTTGATTGCCTTTGGTAAGCAGGCCAGATAAACATTCCCCATAAACACAATAAACCGGTGATTTTGTCTCATGCGCAAACTCGATCGTACTGACATCGGCATTCTCAACAGCCTTCAGGAAAACGCCCGCATCACCAACGCCGAGCTGGCACGTTCGGTCAACCTGTCGCCTACGCCCTGTTTCAACCGAGTGCGGGCCATGGAAGAGCTGGGCGTCATTCGCCAGCAGGTCACGCTGTTGTCGCCCGAGGTGCTGGGCCTGGATGTGAACGTATTCATCCATGTGAGCCTGGAAAAACAGATCGAGCAGGCACTGCACCGCTTCGAGGAAGAGATCGCCGAGCGGCCCGAGGTCATGGAGTGCTACCTGATGACCGGTGACCCGGACTACCTGCTGCGCGTGCTACTGCCCAGTATCCAGGCGCTGGAGCGGTTTCTGGATTACCTGACCCGCCTGCCGGGCGTTGCCAACATTCGCTCCAGTTTCGCGCTCAAGCAGGTGCGCTACAAAACGGCGTTGCCATTGCCGGCAAACGGGATGACCTTGCGCGAATGACTGCTGTCCAAGCTCGTCGACGCCCTGTGGCCTGGCCTGATCCATTTTTTACCTGGCCATGGGCAAGGGACCATTCGATTTTGCAGCACGGGGCCTGCAACGCTTGGCGTTAGCCTTTATTCTGCACCTACAACTGCCAGCTCAACCCGGGAGCCGAAGGGATTTATGCGCACTATCTGGAAGCCGTTTCAGTCGTTGTATTTCGCTGCACTGATGATGCTGATCGGCTCGGGCCTGCTCAGTACCTACCTGGCGCTGCGCCTGGCTGCCGACAACGTCGATAGCCTGTGGGTCGGTGCCTTGATGGCGGCCAACTACTTCGGCCTGGCCGTGGGCGGCAAGGTCGGCCACCGGCTCATCGGCCGAGTAGGGCACATACGTGCCTATGCCACCTGCGCCGGTATTGTCGGCGCCGCCGTGCTCGGGCACGGCCTGACCAACTGGCTGCCGGCCTGGGTCGGGCTGCGGATGATCGTAGGCCTGGGCATGATGTGCCAGTACATGGTCATCGAAAGCTGGCTCAACGAGCAGGCGGACGTGAAGTACCGCGGCGCCGTATTCAGCGGGTACATGATCGCGTCCTACCTGGGCCTGGTGTTGGGTCAGCTGATACTGGTGGTGCACCCTGAGCTGGGGCTTGAGCTGCTGATGCTGGTCGCGATGTGCTTCGCCCTGTGCCTGGTGCCGGTGGCCATGACCCGCCGCATCCACCCCGCGCCACTGCGTCCGGCACCCATGGAGCCCAAGTTCTTCATCAAGCGCGTGCCGCAGTCGCTCAGTACGGTGCTGGGTTCCGGGCTGATCGTCGGCTCGTTCTACGGCCTTGCTCCGCTGTATGCCGCCAGCCAGGGTCTTAGCACCGAGCAGATCGGTCTGTTCATGGGCTGCTGCATTTTTGCAGGGCTGGTGGTTCAGTGGCCGCTGGGCTGGTTGTCGGACCGTTACGACCGTGCGGTGTTGATTCGCAGTGTCGCAGGGGGGCTGGCCGTGGCCGCCGCGCCGTTGGCGATCCTGCCCGACGTGCCGCTGGAGTTGCTGTTCGCCATGGGCTTTGTGGTATCGCTGTTGCAGTTCAGCCTGTACCCGCTGGCCGTGGCTTTTTCCAACGACCACGTGGAGAGCGAGCGCCGCGTTTCGCTGACTGCCATGCTGTTGGTGACTTACGGCGTGGGGGCGTGCATCGGGCCCCTGGCGGCTGGCGTGCTGATGAAAGTGCTGGGCGTGCAGATGTTGTACGCCTTCTTCGTGTTCTTTGCCCTGGTACTGGTCTGGCGCATCCGTCCAAAAGCTGTCACCGGCTTGCACCAGGTCCAGGATGCCCCCCTGGGCCACGTCGCCATGCCCGCCGCCGGCTCGCCCCTGTCGGCAGCGCTGGACCCGCGTGTGGATGAGCAGACCGTGCAGGATGTGATGCAGACGCCGGTGGCGGCCGAGGACACGGAGGAGGCCGAGAAAGACGGCGAACCGCCGCTGGAGGAGGTGCAGGGGAATAAGCCGGCTTGAGTGTGGCCGTCACGCGCGTTGGAGCACGTGGAGCGTTACGTGTGCCAGGCGGTGCAATCCCGCCCCGGTAATTTCTGTGTTTCCGCCTATCGGCTGGGGCCGCTGCGCGGCCCATCGCGGCACGAGGCCGCTCCTACCCGGAAATCGGCTAGCCTTCAGAGGCGGCGCTAGGCCGTTTAGTTCTGCAAAGGCCAGGCCTCCGCTGTCTCAGCCAATACAGGACCAAGGTAGATACCGTCTGGATCCTCACCTCGTAAGTGCGATTTGAGGATCAAGACGAGGGTATGTGTGATTTTGGAAGTTTGGGCAGCAACTTGAGCACCAAGGCAGAGACATGGGCTGTGTTGGTCTTGCTTCTAAGCGCACGGTAGCCCAGGCGCCGCAGATCGCGACTTCAGGAGGCCGAGCGCAGGGCTTGCGAAGGGAGGTGACAGGCATGGATGCCTGTCAAGCGCTGGGCCCCAGGATGGGGCCTGCAGCGCGGTCCTCCCGGGAGCAAGCCCGGAACGAGGGAACCCCGGAGCGCAGCGCAGGGGCCGGATGATAGGAGCAGGCGGTTTTTGCTCACTTTTTGACAAGACAAAAAGTGAGCCGCCGTAAGGGCGGAAAGGTGATTGTGCGCCACCCTCGCCAGTGAATACCTACACGGGTCCAAACGCCCAAACAATTCCTTCAAAACTACGTGATAGCACCCAAGCTGCTGAAAGGCCGCAACAGCCCTCCCGCCCATTGTAAAAATCAATAATCGTCCTTATCAAACCGCCGCGCTTCACGCTGCAGCTGATACACAAAACTCTCCACCTTGCGCTGGGCAGGCCCACTGAGGTTATGAAAGCGAACCCCAGCAAACGTGGTATTGATCCGCTCTTCATAATGCAGATGGCGCAACTCGACCATGGTATCCACCAACCCAAGCGGTGCGCCGGCCTTGAAGCGTTCATACACCTGACCCAACTGCAGGCGATCCTCGACATTCCCATCAAAGCGCAGCTTGCACCCGGTAGCCGAAATATCCAGCAGTTTGCCACGCAAGGCACCGTTGCCCTTGAGGTGCGTGCCATCGAGCATGATGTCTACCAGCTGCGACAGCTTCAGCGCGGCACGAAATGCGTTGCGGCGCTGGTGATAGGTCATCTCCAACGGCAGCCCGCCACGGTAGCAGCGATGACCGTCCACTTCGCTGATGCGCAGGCCGTGGGTGCATTCCCAGGCAATGCGCACACCGTCGTGGAAGCCTTCCACCCGGAAATGCTCGCCGTTTTCGATGAACTTCTCACCGTCACGGGGGATCAGCTCGTCAAGCGCCAGCACATTGTTTTCCCGATCCACGTCCACCACGTAACTCTGGAAGCGATGGCCTCGGTCATGGAAAGTGATGATCAGGGGGTCGTGGCTTTCCTGGAGCTGCCGTAAATTGGCCGCAATTTCCAAGGGTGTGCTCAGCACCTTGGGCGGTTGCGGGGCATCGGATTCATTGAACACGGCTTGACGTTCTCCAGGCAAAAGCGACACAGGCAATTAACAGCATTTTGCCAGTATGTGCGGTGCCTTGATAGGGAAATCACACTTGGCTGAGGGCGCGCGGCTTGGTCAGGGGTGAGGTGCTGCCACGGCTGTTGTAGAGCGACGGCGAGTCGCCGCCCATGAGGATGCGGACCTGATTATTGGTGACCTGTTGCTGGACCTGAATGATACGGCCATTGGTCGAGTTGACCTGCTGACAGGCGTCCATCAGCTGCGCCAGCGTATCGAGTCGCTCCAGCATCACGTCACCGTGGGGCGATTGCGCCGCCACCGCCTGTACGCCGGCGCGGTCTGCGCTCAGGCCCAGGTCGCTCAGCAACTGGCCACGGCGCTGGCCGTGTTGTTCGAGCAGAATGATCAGCGACTGTTTGCGCGCCAGGATCTGCTCAAGCAACTGCATGTCGCGACCGTGCAGCGCGACAGCCTCGTTCTGAAGCAGCTCCAGTAGCTCCTGCATCGGAGCGATGTCTTGTTCGATCAATTGCAGCAGGGTGGTGTCGTGCATGGCTAACTCCCGGTTTTCAAGCGTCCATTGAAGTCAGCGCACCCGACGGTCAACGCTGTGCTTCGAAATCGAGCAGCTTGCTGGCGACACGGCCGGCATCGACCTTGTAGCTGCCATCGGCAATGGCCTGTTTGAGCTGGGCTACCTTGGCGCTGTTGACGACGGGTTCATCGCGCAGCTTGTCGCTGATCTTTTGCAACTGCTGGGCCTCTGGGCTTAGGTGCACGGCTTCTCCGCTTGCACCCGTGCCCTTTACTGTTTCCTGGCTGGCAGCCGGCTTTTCAGTGCTGCCAGGGGCATTGCTGCCGCGTACACCGCCGGTGACGGCCGGGGAATTATTCAAACGACTGAAGTCGATGACCATGATCAGAAAACCTCTGGGTTTATGGACGCTTGCCTTGTTTTCGGCCAACTCACGATAAACTTTAGGCACAAATGCGTGACTGTCTTGAGCGACAGCCTGTTACCCGTTTTCTGACACAGTCTAAAAAAAGCGGTTCCCCGGCGCCAGCGGCTTCCGCCCGCTGGCCTACATGCTCACCTCGACCTGGCCCGGGCCCGTCACCATGGCCTTGACCACGCGTTTGGAATTGAGATTGCGCACCCGAATCTGCTCGCTGATGCCGCCTTTGCTCAGCGCCTCGCCAGGCATGCGCACGCTCAACGTGCCACTGCGGGCAACGATCACCACATGATCGCCCTTGCGCACCACCTCCGCCTGCTCCAGGTGTTGAGGCGTCAGCACCTGATCCATCACCGTCGGGCGCAGCATCTTCATCCCGACCGCCTGGCCCACATCGGTCAGAAACCCTTGGCCCAGCGTGCCGACGTCCCGCTCGCGCAGGGCCACATCGCCTTCGCTCACCACGTTGTCCCGTCGCAGCGGGCGGGTGACCACGACCACCTCGCGGAACAAGCGAACGGTGGCGGGCACGAAAACGGTCCAGGGCGCCGCGCCGTCGCAACGTACACGCACCGTCACCCGCCCCAGCGGCACGCTCGGGCTTTCCAGCGAAGCGTCGAGCGCCTGGCTGCACAAGGGCATGCGCAACCTTGGGTCCAACGGGTTCACCTGGATCTCGTAGCGGCCGGCCGTTTGGGTCGTGGCGAGATAATCTTCGACGGTGAACTCAAGAAACCCTTGGGTGACACCGATAAGCTGTTCAGGCATGGTGAACGCGTCCGCCCAGGTGCGAACCGGTACCAGCAGGCACAATGCGGCCAGCAAGCCAGCCAGCAGGCGCGTCAATCGTCGGGAAACTGTCGTTTTCATGTACATGGCGCTCAAAAAAGCAAAGCCCGTGCCGACTTCTTGAGTAAGTGGCAACGAATGGCTGACAGGTAAGGAGTTCGGCATGGCGGGGGTTATGGATTCGGTCAACCAGCGCACACAGCTGGTAGGGCAGAATCGCCTGGAACTGCTGCTGTTCCGCCTCAACGGCGAACAGCTTTATGGCATCAACGTTTTCAAGGTCAGGGAAGTGCTGCAATGCCCTGCGCTGACCATACTGCCCAAGGCGCACCCGGTGGTGCGCGGCGTCGCCAACATCCGCGGGGCGACGATTCCGATCCTTGACCTGTCGATGGCCACCGGCCTGCGCCCGTTGCAGGAAGACACGCGCAGCAGTTTCGTGATCATTACCGAGTACAACACCAAGACTCAGGGCTTTCTGGTGCATTCGGTCGAGCGCATCGTCAACATGAACTGGGAAGAAATCCACCCGCCACCCAAGGGGACCGGCCGCGATCATTACCTGACGGCAGTCACGCGGGTGGACAACCGTATGGTCGAGATCATCGACGTGGAGAAGGTGCTGGCCGAGGTCGCGCCGTCTTCGGAGGCGGTGTCGGCGGGGGTGGTGGACGCCGAGGTGCAGGACAAGGCCGTGATGCTGCGGGTGTTGACCGTCGACGATTCGTCGGTGGCACGCAAGCAGGTCAGCCGTTGCCTGCAGACGGTTGGGGTCGAGGTGGTGGCCCTCAATGACGGCCGCCAGGCCTTGAACTACCTTCGCCAATTGGTGGACGAAGGCAAGAAGCCTGAAGAAGAGTTTCTGATGATGATTTCCGACATTGAAATGCCGGAAATGGATGGCTATACCCTGACGGCGGAAATTCGCAGCGACCCGCGCATGCAAAAGCTGCACATCTGCCTGCATACTTCACTGTCCGGGGTGTTCAACCAGGCGATGGTCAAGAAAGTGGGCGCCGATGATTTCCTGGCCAAGTTCCGGCCGGATGATCTGGCCCAGCGCGTGGTTGACCGAATCAAGGCAGCACATTGAAAGGCGCCGGGGTTCGCCCCGGCCACAGTGATTGAAAAGAGGCGGCAGCAGTGTCTACGGGTAATTTGGATTTCGAACAGTTCCGGGTCTTTCTGGAAAAAGCCTGTGGCATCTTGCTGGGCGAAAATAAGCAGTACCTGGTGTCCAGCCGCCTCAACAAATTGATGGAGCAGCAGGGCATCAAGAGCCTGGGCGAGCTGGTGCAACGCATCCAGGCCCAGCCGCGGGGCGGCCTGCGCGAGCAGGTGGTCGATGCCATGACCACCAACGAAACCCTGTGGTTTCGCGATACCTACCCGTTCGAGGTGCTCAAGAACAAGGTCCTCCCTGAGTTCATCCGCAACAACCCCGGCCAGCGCCTGCGCATGTGGTCGGCGGCGTGCTCTTCGGGCCAGGAGCCGTACTCCATCTCCATGGCCATCGACGAGTTCGAACGCAGCAACCTGGGCCAGCTGAAAATGGGCGCGCAGATCGTCGCCACCGACCTGTCGGGCACCATGCTCAACAACTGCAAGACTGGCGAGTACGACAGCTTGGCGATCGCCCGCGGCTTGTCGGCCGAGCGCCTGCAGCGCTACTTCGACCCCAAGGGGCCGGGGCGCTGGGCGATCAAGCCGGCGATTCGCAACCGGGTGGAGTTTCGCTCGTTCAACTTGCTCGACAGCTATGCAAGCCTGGGCAAGTTCGACATCGTGTTCTGCCGCAACGTGTTGATCTACTTCTCGGCTCAGGTGAAGAAAGACATCCTGCTGCGCATTCACAGCACCCTCAAGCCAGGCGGGTACCTGTTCCTGGGCGCATCCGAGGCCCTCAACGGCCTGCCGGACCATTACCAGATGGTGCAGTGTAGCCCGGGCATCATCTACCAGGCCAAATAGGCCCATGCCGTATGTGCCGCTGACAGTGCGACGCCTTGTCAGCGGCCTTCAATGAGTTGGCCCTGCCGCTGACGTCAATTTTTTGTTTTGCCGCTCATGTGCTCATATTTTTGCCGCTTGTGGCCATTGGGCCGCGTGCGGTTTGCCGCTTTTCTGGCATAGCGCCCCTCTGAACAGGGCTGCAAGGCCTTGAATACGGGCTTTGCCGATGTTGGCACAAGCCTTGCTAAAACCTTCGGCAACGACATTCTGGTCAACCGCTGAAGGTTTCCCCGACATGAGCATCAGCTTCGACAAGGCGCTTGGTATCCATGAGAAGGCCCTGGGCTTTCGTGCGCAACGCGCCGAAGTGCTGGCCAACAACATTGCCAACGCCGACACCCCCAACTACAAGGCCCGTGATCTGGACTTCGCCTCGGTGCTGGCCGCCGAAAGCGACAAGCAGCGCAACGGCGGCCGCTTCGGCCTGGAGCGCACCAACAGCCGGCACATCGAGGCCGACGGCGTGGCGCTGAGCGACGAAGCCCTCAAGTACCGCACGCCGATGCAGCCTTCGATCGACCAGAACACCGTGGACGCGCAGATCGAGCAGTCGAATTACACCGAAAACGCGATTGGCTTCCAGGCCAGTTTCACGTTGCTCAACAGTAAATTCAAAGGGCTGGTGTCAGCCCTGCGGGGAGAATGACCATGTCCCTTTCCAGCGTCTTTAACATTGCCGGTTCCGGCATGAGCGCGCAGAACACGCGCCTGAACACCGTCGCCTCCAACATTGCCAACGCCGAGACGGTCTCGTCGAGCATCGACCAGACCTACCGCGCTCGCCACCCCGTGTTCGCCACCACGTTCCAGAACACCCAGGCCGGCACCAGCCAGTCGCTGTTCGAGGACCAGGGCGAGGCAGGGCAGGGCGTGCAAGTAACCGGCATCGTCGAGGACCAGAGCAACCTCGAGGCCCGCTACGAGCCTAGCCACCCGGCGGCGAACAAGGACGGCTACGTGTATTACCCCAACGTCAACGTGGTCGAGGAGATGGCTGACATGATCTCGGCCAGCCGCGCGTTCCAGACCAATGCCGAGTTGATGAACACGGCCAAGAGCATGATGCAGAAGGTACTGACCCTGGGTCAGTGATAGGACGCCGACATGACCACCACCAATGCCACAGGCGAAGTCGGTAGTAGCTACCTGAACTCGCTGCAGCGAAAAGAAAGCAAGAACGACGAAAAGACCGGCGCCGCCGGCAGTGCACTGGGCAAAGATGCCTTCCTGCAGCTGCTGGTCACCCAGATGAAGAACCAGAACCCCCTGGACCCGCAGCAGAACGGCGAGTTCGTGGCGCAGTTGGCGCAGTTCAGCAGCTTGGAAGGTATCCAGACCCTGAACAGCTCGGTCGGCTACATCGCCAGTGCGTTCCAGTCGTCCCAGGCCTTGCAGGCGTCGTCGCTGGTCGGACGCAACGTGATCGTGCAGACCGACAAGGCCGTGGTCGACACCAGCAAGGACATGAAGGGCTCGGTGAACCTCACCGGCTCGAGCACCGCCACCTCGGTGGGCGTGTACGACAAGGACGGCAAGCTGGTGCGCACCATCGACCTGGGCAGCCAGGCTGGCGGCAAGGTGGACTTCACCTGGGATGGCAAGGATGACGCCGGTGAGGCCCTGCCGGCCGGCACCTACAGCTTCAAGGCCACCGCCTCGATCAATGGCACGACGACGGCGATGACCACCAACCTGCCGGCCACCGTCACCAGCGTGACCATGGGCACCAACGGCGGCGAAATGTCGCTGAACCTGGCAGGGCTGGGCAGCGTTCCACTTTCCACCATTCAAAGCATCGGCATCTAGGGCCTAGCGCACATTTTCAGGAGTTAGCGTATGTCTTACAACATTGGCTTAAGCGGCCTCAATGCAGCCAACAAGGCCCTGAACGTGACCGGCAACAACATTGCCAACGTCGCCACCACCGGTTTCAAGTCCTCGCGCGCCGAATTCGCCGACCAGTACTCAAGCTCCATTCGCGGCACCAGCGCCGGCCGTACCACCATTGGTACCGGCGTAAGAACCGCCGCCATTTCTCAGCAGTTCAGCTCGGGCAACATCAACGGCACCGGCCAGGCGCTGGACATGGCCATCGACGGCAACGGCTTCTTCGCGCTCAATGACAACGGCTCGAAGATCTATACCCGGGCCGGTGCGTTCTACAGTGACAAGCAGGGCTTCGTCGTCAACGCAGGCGGCGCCAACCTGCAAGGTTATGGCGTCGACGAAAATGGCCAGGTGGTGCAGGGCGTATTGACCAACCTTCAGATCGACACGGCCAACCTTACCCCCAAGGCCACGTCCAAGATCGTGCAGACGGTCAACCTCAAGTCCAGCGATGGCGCGCCTACGGTCACCCCGTTCGACCCGGCCGATGTCAAGAGCTACAACTTCACGTTCTCAAGCGACGTGTACGACAGCCAGGGCAATGCGCACCAGTTGAACCAGTACTTCATCAAGGATGACACGTCCAATTCCTGGAAGATGTACACCACCATCGACGGTCGCAACCCACAGGACCCGACCTCCACGCAGCCGCTGATCAACGACCTGCCATTCAAGTCCGACGGCACGCTCAACGCTGATGCCCTCACGCCTGGGCCGGTGGCCGGTGGCCTGTCGATCAATGCGAACAAGACTTTCAACCTGGACAACTGGATCCCCGCGCAGAAGAACGCTGCCGGCCAGTGGTCAGCCAACGGTGCCAACGCCAACCCCGGCGGCGTCAGCCTCGACATGCTGGGCATGACCCAGTACAACGCCGCTTCGGCCGTGACCGCCAAGGATCAGGACGGGTTCGCTACCGGTGAGCTGTCTAGCCTGTCGGTAGACAAGGGCGGCTTCCTGTTCGCCAACTTCACCAATGGTCAGAACAAAGTCATTGGCCAGGTCGCCATCGCCAGCTTCTCCAACATGCAGGGCCTGACGCCGATTGGCGGAACCAACTGGCAGGAGTCCTTCTCGTCGGGTGTCCCGGTGATCGGCGCGCCGGACACCGGTACTTTGGGCCAGATTGCAGGTGCCTCGCTGGAAGATTCCAACGTCGACCTGACCGGCGAACTGGTGAACCTGATCAAGGCGCAGAGCAACTACCAGGCCAACGCCAAGACGATTTCCACTGAAAGCACCATCATGCAAACCATCATTCAGATGAGCTGATGGCGTGCCAAGACGTGACACTCAGGGTTTAGGGTAGTGTCGATGAAGCATGCCTGGTTGTTGTCCTTCCTGCTGGTGATAGGGGGCGGTAGTGCCAACTGGGCAGAGGCCGCCCCAAGGCCTTTCTTCCTTTGGCAAAGCCTGGTCACCGGGCGATACATCTGCGTCCAAGGCAACCCGGGTTCAGGCTGGACCCGATTTGCCGGCCCCTACAAAAACGGCGCCTGCCGCGATCACTGATCCAGGCGCTTTTGATCCGATGCCAACAAACTGACACCGACGGTAAAGCCGTCGCGCTGGAGTGCCCGATTCACCGGGGAGCAAAGCTGGTTCGATTATTGCTAGACCCTGCCTGATGACAGCGCGGTACTGGCGCGCGGAGGAGATGCTGTGGACAAATTGCTTTACGTGGCCATGACCGGCGCCAGCCAGAACGCGCTGGCCCAGAAGGCCCACGCCAACAATCTGGCGAACGTTTCCACCAACGGTTTCCAGCGCGACCTGGAGCAGGCCCGCTCGATGCCGGTCTTTGGCGACAGCTTCCCGGCGCGCGCCTTCGCCCTGACCGAGCGTCCAGCCACCGACTTCAGCGAAGGGCCGATGATCGAAACCGGTCGCGACCTGGACGTGGCTGTGAGCGGCCATGGCTTTATCGCCGTGCAGGCCCCCGACGGCAGCGAAGCCTATGTGCGCACTGGCAGCCTGAATATCGACGCCCTTGGCGTGTTGCGCGCCGGCAACGGCATGCCGGTGATCGGCAACGGCGGCCCGATTGCCATCCCGCCTGAGCAGAAGGTGGAAGTGGGTGCCGACGGCACCATCAGCATCCGCTCCATGGGCGAAGACCCGCGGGTGATGGCCGAAGTCGACCGCATCAAGCTGGTCAACCCGGACACCAAGGGCCTGAACAAGGGCGCAGACGGCCTGATTCACACCGCCAGCGGCCAGCCGGCCGATGCCGACGTCAATGTTCGCGTGGTGTCGGGGTTTCTTGAAGGCAGCAACGTCAACGCGGTGGAAGAGATGACCTCGGTGCTGGCGTTGTCCCGCCAGTTCGAGCTGCACGTGAAAATGATGAGCGCGGCCAAGGAAGGCGATGAAGCCATGGCGCGGGTTTTGCAAATCGGCTAATGACATTTGAACGGGTGCCGTAAAACAGGCGCGCGAGGAGAACTTACATGCTTCCAGCTCTATGGGTCGCCAAAACCGGCCTGTCCGCCCAGGACACCAACCTGACGGTGATTTCCAACAACTTGGCCAACGTGTCGACCACCGGCTTCAAACGTGATCGCGCCGAGTTCCAGGACCTGCTGTACCAGATCCGTCGCCAGCCAGGTGCCCAGTCCACCCAGGACAGCCAGCTGCCCTCCGGCTTGCAGGTAGGTACTGGCGTGCGCATTGTCGGCACCCAGAAAAGCTTCGTGGCTGGCAGCCTGCAGACCACCGAGAACCCGCTGGACATGGCGGTCAATGGTCGTGGTTTCTTTCAGATCCTGCAGCCAGATGGCACGGTTTCGTACACCCGTGACGGCACCTTCCACCTCAACTCCGATGGCCAGATCGTCACCGCCAACGGCTATGCCCTGGAGCCTGCCATCGTCGTGCCCAATGACGCGCAGACCTTCACCGTCGGCCAGGACGGTACCGTATCGATCACCACCGCCGGCAACCCGGCCGCCCAGGTGATCGGCAACATCCAGACCGCCGACTTCATCAACCCGGCGGGCCTGCAGGCCATTGGTGGCAACCTGTTCCTGGAAACGGCCGCCAGCGGCGCCCCCCAGGTCGGCACCCCAGGCCTGAACGGCTTCGGTACCACCTTGCAGCAAACCCTGGAGAACTCCAACGTCAGCACCGTGGAAGAGCTGGTGAACATGATCACCACCCAGCGCGCCTACGAGATGAACTCCAAGGTCATTTCTGCCGCCAACTCGATGCTGCAGACCGTTACCCAGCAGCTGTGATCCCAGCAACTTCCGTAGCACCCGTGAGGTATGCATCATGAATCGTCTGTTGTCCGTTTTCGCCCTGGGCGGTGCGGTGTTGCTTGCAGGCTGCGTCGCCCCCGCGGCCAAGCCCAACGACCCGTACTATGCGCCGGTGCTCCCGCGCACCCCTTTGCCGGCAGCGGCCAACAACGGTTCGATCTACCAGGCCGGTTTCGAGCAGAACCTGTATAGCGACCGCAAGGCATTCCGCGTGGGTGACATCATCACCATCACCCTGAACGAGCGCACCTCGGCCAGCAAGAACGCAGGTTCCCAGATCCAGAAGAACAGCAAGGCCAGCCTTGGCCTGTCGTCGCTGTTCGGGGCCAGGCCGAACACCAACAACCCGTTCGGCGGCGGCGACCTGTCGCTCGATGCCGGCTACAGCGGTGATCGCACCACCAAGGGCGACAGCAAGGCCACCCAGGGCAACACCTTGACCGGCTCGGTGACCGTCACCGTGGCCGAAGTGCTGCCCAATGGCATCATCGCCGTGCGCGGCGAGAAGTGGCTGACCCTGAACACCGGTGAAGAGCTGGTGCGCATCGCCGGGCTCATCCGCGCCGACGACATCGCCACCGACAACACCGTGCCGTCCACGCGGGTGGCCGATGCGCGCATCACCTATTCCGGCACCGGCTCGTTTGCCGATGCCAGCCAGCCCGGGTGGCTGGACCGCTTCTTCATGAGCCCGCTTTGGCCCTTCTGAGTACCCTGACCATGCTCAACCTGAGGCAACTGCTCACCGCCACCTTGCTGCTGACCTGCGCCTGCGCCGCGCAAGCCGAGCGCCTGAAGGACATCGCCAGCATCTCGGGCGTACGTTCCAACCAGTTGATCGGCTACGGCCTGGTGGTCGGCCTGAACGGTACCGGCGACCAGACCACGCAAACGCCTTTCACCCTGCAGACGTTCAACAACATGCTGTCGCAGTTCGGTATCAAGGTGCCGCCTGGATCGGGCAACGTGCAGTTGAAGAACGTTGCCGCAGTATCGGTGCATGCCGACTTGCCGGCCTTCGCCAAGCCAGGGCAGGTGGTGGACATCACCGTGTCGTCGATCGGTAACTCCAAGAGCCTGCGTGGGGGCAGCTTGTTGATGACCCCGCTCAAGGGGATCGACGGCAACGTCTACGCCATCGCCCAGGGCAACCTGGTGGTGGGCGGCTTCGATGCCGAAGGGCGCGACGGCTCGCGGATCACCGTCAACGTACCGTCTGCCGGCCGTATCCCGGGCGGCGCCAGCGTCGAGCGGGCAGTGCCAAGCGGTTTCAACCAGGGCAACACCCTGACCCTGAACCTCAACCGCCCCGACTTCACCACCGCCAAGCACATCGTCGACAAAGTCAACGACCTGCTCGGCCCTGGCGTGGCCCAGGCCGTGGATGGCGGTTCGGTGCGCGTGAGCGCGCCGATGGACCCCAGCCAGCGGGTGGACTACCTGTCGATCCTGGAAAACCTGGAAATCGATCCGGGCCAGGCAGTGGCCAAGGTGATCATCAACTCGCGTACCGGCACTATCGTCATCGGCCAGAACGTCAAGGTATCGCCGGCGGCGGTAACCCACGGCAGCCTAACGGTGACCATCACCGAAGACCCCATCGTCAGCCAGCCGGGCCCGCTCTCCAATGGCCAGACCGCCGTGGTCCCGCGCTCGCGGGTCAGCGCCGAGCAGGAAGCCAAGCCGATGTTCAAGTTCGGCCCGGGTACCACGCTGGATGAAATCGTCCGGGCGGTGAACCAGGTGGGCGCCGCGCCCGGTGACCTGATGGCCATTCTCGAAGCCCTGAAACAGGCCGGCGCCTTGCAGGCCGACCTGATCGTGATCTGAGGACGGCGTCGATGAACAGCAAGAGCCTGGTTTCCGGCAGTGTCGACAGCGGTGCCTTCACCGACCTCAACCGCCTCAATGCCCTCAAGCACGGTGATCGCGACAGCGAAGCCAACGTGCGCAAGGTGGCCCAGGAGTTCGAGTCGATGTTCATCAGCGAGATGCTCAAGGCTTCGCGCAAGGCCAGCGATGTCCTGGCCGACGACAACCCGATGAACACCGAGACGGTCAAGCAGTACCGGGACATGTACGACCAGCAGTTGTCGGTGAGCATGTCCCGCGAGGGTGGCGGTATCGGCCTGCAGGATGTGCTGGTACGCCAGCTGACCAAAAGCCGCAGCGTCGCCGCCAATACCAGCCCGTTCCCGCGTGGCCAGGCAGGCCCGGTGTTGTGGGGTAGCAAGGTCGCAGACCCGGTCCACGCCACCCAAGCGGCCAGCACCCGCAACGACGTCGCCGCGCTCAATGCGCGGCGCCTGGCGTTGCCCAGCCGCCTGACCGACCGCCTGCTGGCCGGCATCGTGCCTACTGCGGCCACGGCGCCCGTCGGCGCGGCCCCCGCAGCCCCCGTGCGCGACGGCCAGCAGCCGGCCAAGGCCTTTGCCGTGCCCGAGAACGGGCTGCGCATCACCGGCCGTGCCATCGCCCAGCCGCCGCTGGCACCGAAAAAGGCCTTCACCGACAGCGATTCGTTCATTGCCACCATGCTGCCAATGGCCGAGCAGGCCGCCAAGCGCATCGGTATCGACCCGCGCTACCTGGTCGCCCAGGCTGCGCTGGAAACCGGTTGGGGCAAGTCGGTCATGCGCAACAGCGACGGCAGCAGCAGCCACAACCTGTTCGGCATCAAGGCCACCGGCAACTGGCAGGGCGAGCAGGCCAGGGCCATCACCAGTGAATTCCGCGACGGCCAGTTCGTCAAGGAAACCGCCCAGTTCCGCAGCTACGACTCCTACCAGGACAGCTTCCACGACCTGGTGAGCCTGTTGCAGAACAATTCGCGCTATCAAGAAGCGGTCAAGTCGGCCGATAACCCAGAGCAGTTTGCACGCGAGTTGCAAAAGGCCGGTTACGCGACCGACCCGGGCTATGCGAAGAAAATCATCAGCATCGCCCAGCAAATGCAGAAGACACCGCAATACGCCATGGCTGGCAGCACCACGAACCTTTGAAAGGACTAAATCATGTCGAGCCTGATTTCGATCGGCCTGAGTGGCTTGAGTGCCAGCCAGGCGCACCTGTCGGTCACCAGTAACAACATCGCCAACGCCGCCACCGGCGGCTATTCGCGCCAGCAGGCCATGCAAGTGGCCGGTGCCTCGCAGTACATGGGCGCAGGTTTTCTGGGCAGTGGGACCACGCTGGCAGACGTGCGCCGTATCTACAGTGCCTACCTCGACAATCAGTTGCAGACGGCGACGTCCCTGCAAGCCGATTCCACGGCATTCCGGGACCAGGTGACCGGTGTCGACAAGCTGCTGGCTGACCGGGATACCGGCATCAGCTCGGTACTGACTGCGTTTTTCTCGGCCATGCAAACCGCAGCGGCCAAGCCCGGCGATGTGGCCTCGCGGCAACTGTTGCTGACCCAGGCGCAGACCTTGAGCAACCGTTTCAATGCTGTCAGCACCCAATTGACCCAGCAGAACGATGTCATCAACTCCCAGCTCGATACCTTGGCGGGGCAGGTCAACAAGCTCACCAGCAGCATCGCCGAATACAACAAGCAGATCGTAGCCGCCAGCGGCACCGGCAGCACGCCCAACAACCTGCTCGATGCCCGCAGCGAAGCCGTGCGCCAGCTGAACGAACTGGTGGGCGTGACCGTTCAGGAGCGTGAAGGCAACTACGATGTGATCCTGGGCAGCGGCCAGTCGCTGGTGACCGGGAGCAGGTCCAACCCGTTGTCGGTTCAGCCGGGGGTGGCCGACAAAAGCCAGGCGACCTTGCGCATCAATTACGAGTCGTTCAGCTCGGACGTGACCTCGGTGGCCACCGGCGGCACCATCGGTGGCCTGTTGCGCTACCGCCAGGACGTGCTGACGCCTTCGATGAACGAGTTGGGCCGCGTGGCGCTGGTCGTCGCCGACAGCATCAACAGCCAGCTGGGCCAGGGCCTGGACGCCAACGGGCAGTTCGGCAGCTCGCTGTTCTCCAGCATCAACAGCGCCAGTGCCATCGCCCAGCGCAGCCTGGCCTCGTCGAACAACAGCGCAGGCTCGGGCAACCTCGATGTCACCATTGCCAACAGCGGCGCCCTGAGCACCTACGACTACGAAGTGAAGTTCACCAGCGGCAATCAGTACAGTGTGCGCCGCTCCGACGGCACCGACATGGGCTCGTTCGACCTCAATGCCGACCCTGCGCCGGTCATCGATGGTTTTAGCCTGTCCCTCAAGGGTGGTGCGCTGGCCGCCGGCGACAGCTTCAAGGTGATTCCTACCCGCTCGGCCGCCACCGGTATTACCACAGTACTCACCGATGCCAACAAGCTGGCGTTCGCCGGCCCTGTGAGCGCTGCCGTTGGCAGCGGCAACAGCGGCACCGGCACTATCACCCAACCTAGCCTTGGACAAGCGCTGGATATCTATGGCGGTGCCGACACGGCCCTGACGCAGCAGGCGATCAAGGACGCCATGCCGGTGCGCGTGGTGTTCGACGCAGCCAGCGGTGGGTCCCAGGGCTACAAGCTGTTTGATGCCAAGGGCGCGCAGATCGGCACTGGGACCGTGGTGCCAGGCCAGGACAATAAGCTCTCGCTGTCGATACCGATGCGTGATGCATCGGGCAACCCGATTCTCGACCCCAGCGGCAATCCGCGCACTTTTGCGCTGGAAACCACCATCGGCGGCAGCCCAGCGACCAACGACAGCTTTACCTTGTCGTTCAATGTCGATGGCAAGGCGGATAACCGCAATGCCAATGCCCTGTTGAGCCTGCAGACCAAATCGACCGTGGGGACCAATTCCGGTGGCGGCACCAGTTTCACTTCCGCCTATGCCGCCTTGGTAGAGCGGGTGGGTGCCAAGGCCAGTCAAGCGTCTATCGATACCACTGCAACGGCCGCGGTGCTCAAGTCGGCAAGTGAAAGTCGCAGCGCCGTCTCTGGGGTGAACCTGGACGACGAAGCCGCCAACCTCGTCAAGTTCCAGCATTACTACACCGCGTCGTCGCAGATCATCAAGGCGGCGCAAGAAACGTTCTCGACCTTGATCAACGCGCTATAAGGAGGCTGATCGTGCGAATTTCAACTGCCCAGTTTTACGAAACCAGCTCCAACACCTACTCCAAGAACTATTCGGATTTGGCCAAGATCACGGCCCAGGTGACCTCCAAGTCCCGCATTCAGACCGCAGGCGACGACCCGGTGGGCGCTGCGCGCTTGCTGTTGTTGCAACAGCAAAGCGCGTTGCTCGATCAGTACAGTGGCAACATGACCACCGTCAAGAACACCCTGCTGCAGCAAGAGAGCGTGCTGTCTACCATCAACGATGCGCTGCAGCGGGCAAGCGAGCTGTCGATTCAGGCGGGTAACGGTGGTCTGAGCGACGCTGACCGCACCTCCATCGCCAGCGAAATCAAGGAAATCGAGGCCAACGTGTTCGGCCTGCTCAATTCCCGTGACGCCAACGGGGACTACATGTTTGGAGGGTCCAAGAATTCGACCCCGCCCTACGTACGCAATGCTGACGGCTCCTACAGCTATCAGGGCGATCAGACCCAGATGAGCCTGCAGGTATCCGATACCTTGCATTTGGCCATCAACGACAGTGGCTTCAGCGTTTTCGACCAGGCCACCAACAACAGCCGCACGCAGTCGACCTTGCAGGCGCCGACGCCCAACGATGGCAAGGTGCTGCTTTCGGGTGGGTTGCTGACATCGGCCAACACCTACAGCGACAAGTTCGCTGCGGGCCAGCCTTATACGGTTACCTTCACCAGCGCCACTGAATACAGCATCAAGGACGCCGCCGGTAACGACATCACCCACGAAACTGCCGGTAAGGGCAAGTTCGATGTCAATACCGAAGGCGGAAAGATGATCTCGCTGCGGGGTGTGGATTTCGAGGTCAACCTGAACCTTGCAGAGGGTGACGATCCTGATGCCGTGGTGGCAGGGCATGTCTTCACCCTCGAAGCCAAGCCAGACACCCTGACCGCTACTCGCAGTGCAGGTAACCCCTCGACCTCTCAGGTCGTGGGCTCAAGCGTTACCGACCCCGATGCCTATCGCAGTACCTTCCCCAGCAACGGCGCAGTGCTCAGGTTCACCAGCGACACCGAGTATCAGCTCTTTGCGCAGCCGTACGATGCCCAGAGCAAACCGATTGCCTCGGGCACCGTGGGGGCGGGTAATGCCGTGACGGTAGCGGGTGTGACCTATCAGTTCGACGGGGCGCCGGCCCAGGGCGATCAGTTCTCCATCAATGCCAACACCCACCGCACGCAGAACCCGCTGGACACCCTGGGGCAATTGCGAAGCGTGTTGGAGAAACCCCTTGATACGCCTGAAGCGCAGGCTGCTTTGAAGGCCGCAACGGACTCGGCGATTTCCAACTTGGCCAGTGCGCGTGATCGCATCGACATTACCCGAGGCTCGATCGGTGCCCGGGCCAATTCGCTTGAGATACAGGCTCAGGAAAACGAAAGCCTAGGTCTTGCCAACAAGAGCACGCAAAGCGCAATTGGCGACACCGACATGGCGACCGCCACGATCCAACTGACCCTGCAACAGGCGATGCTCGAAGCCTCTCAGCTGGCATTTGCGCGAATATCGCAGTTGAGCTTGTTCGATAAGCTCTAAGTGAATCAGCGGGCGCGGAGCCAGGCTTCGCGCTCTGCTTCGTTGCAACCGACCATGGCTGTGATTGAGTGGCCTTGCTGGGTTGGCGCGCTCAAATGATGGCGCTGGCAGCGACGGGCGCCTCAAAAGCGAGCTTGTTTGAAACCTGCGGCTTTGTCCCTCAATGACGGGATATCCCCATGCACGGCGCGTGATGAATTCAACGTGCCACGCCCTCGATACCTGCCTTTCGTTGCATTTCAATGTGACCAATGAGTCAAAACGGTCATCTTCCCTGTATTCTATGCAGCAGCTGTTGCAGCATTTTGTTACCGGTGCGCAGGCAGGCTCTGCTTTATCCCCTCCCCAGGCGGTGACGCTCCGGTTTTTGGCGCCCTCAATCGATCGAGTGGTGGTCTTTGGCTGTTTTCATTGGGAAGCCAGAATGATTGGCATCAAGAGTATCGCGAGTTACGTGCCCACCGCTGGCCTGGACAACTACGTCCAGGGTGCGAAGTTCGGCAAGGACGAAGAGTTCATGTTCGGCAAGATCGGTGCGTCCTTCTTGCCACGCAAGGCCCCGGAGCAGGAAACCTCCGACCTGTGCGTGGAGGCCGCCCGGGCACTGTTCGCCAACAACCCCGACCTCGATCCGCAGTCGATCGACGCGTTGATCGTGGTGACCCAGAATGGCGATGAAGAAGGCCTGCCGCACACGGCCGCCATCGTCCAGAGCAAGCTTGGATTGTCCACCCGTGTGGCAGCGTTCGATATTTCCCTGGGCTGCTCGGGGTATGTGTATGGGCTGTATGCGATCAAGGGCTTCATGGAGGCGGCGGGCCTGAAGAACGGGCTGCTGATCACCGCCGACCCGTATTCGAAGATCGTCGACCCGGAAGACCGCAATACCACCATGCTGTTCGGCGACGCGGCCACGGCCACCTGGATGGCCGATGGCGCGGTCTGGAAGCTGGGCGAAGCACGCTTTGGCACTGACGGTTCGGGTGCCGAGCACCTGAAGGTGTCCGATGGTACGTTCTTCATGAATGGCCGGCAGGTGTTCAATTTTGCTCTGGTCAAGGTGCCGGCGCATTTGCACGAGCTGCTTGATGCCAGCGGCCTGCAGTCTTCGGACATCGATGCGTTCTGCATCCACCAGGGCAGTGCGGCGATCGTCGATGCGGTGGCTCGGCGGTTCGAGGAGCATCATCCGGAGAAATTCGTGAAAGACATGCTCGAGACGGGCAATACCGTGTCGTCCAGCGTGCCGTTGCTGCTGCAAAAGCACATGCTCGACGGTAGCTGGAAGCGGGTGGCTGTGAGCGGGTTCGGGGTGGGGTTGTCCTGGGCTTCGGCGATTCTTTATCGGGATTGATGGATTTAGACCAAATTCCAGGATCGCCCTGCGGACCAACGCGGCCGGTGCCAACATAAGCGGCGAAGCTGGAATCTTTGGGGCTGCTGCGCAGCCCATCGCGGCGCAAGGCCGCTCCCACACGACTTGTGTGACGCCTGAGTTGAGACTATTGCAGACCCTGGTGGGAGCGGCCTTGCGCCGCGATGGGCCGCGCAGCGGCCCCAACAATTCCTGACGCGAAGCTGCACGCCTGAAACCTCCGCCCCATTCCCGTTCGGCCTCTCGTTCGCCACGTCATTCATCAACGCCCTCCAAGACAGCCCCATCCCCCCATCACCCACCTGATGTGCTTTTTGACGCCAAAATTTCGCGCTTAACCCCTTGATTTTCCAGGGCTGGCCGCATGCCAGCATTTTTTTTTGCAAAAACCCCTCAAGCAACCGGGCTATCCGACGATAACCATTACGAAGGTTCTCTAGGCCACACCCGGCTGTCGCCAGGGCCGGAAGCCGCAGTATCCATACCACGAGGAATTCGTCATGGCTTTGACCGTCAACACCAACATCACCTCCTTGGGCGTTCAGAAGAACCTGAACCGCGCTTCCGAAGCGCTGGGTACTTCGATGTCCCGCCTGTCCTCTGGCCTGAAAATCAACAGCGCCAAAGACGACGCCGCTGGCCTGCAGATCGCCAACCGTCTGACCAGCCAGATCAAAGGTCTGAGCGTGGCAATGAAGAACGCCAACGACGGTATCTCGATCGCCCAGACCGCTGAAGGCGCCATGCAGGAATCGACCAGCATTCTGCAGCGTATGCGCGAACTGTCCCTGCAGTCTGCCAACGGCTCGAACAGCGATGACGACCGTACTTCCCTGCAGCAGGAATTCACCGCACTTTCGGGTGAGCTTACCCGTATCGCTAAAACTACTACTTTTGGTGGTCGTAATATTCTGGATGGATCCTTCCAAAATATTGGTTTTCAGATCGGCGCAAGCGCTAACGAAACCATCTCGTTCGGCATGACTGATATCAGTGCCACTGGTTTGAAAGGTTCTTACAGCGATGCCACTATCGCTGGGAATAAAATGGGTGGCTTAACGGCTACCGCCCTCGGTGATAAGCTCACTACACCTTCGCCAGCCATAGGTGCGGCTGTTGTGAACAGTACGTCTGTGCCTGATAAGCTTAAAGCGGGCGGGGGTGGTCTAGGGACAGATTCCGGTTTTGCTATTGGTAATCAGTCAGTACTTGTTGAAGCGGCGGATGAAGGCGCTGCTATTGCGGCCAAGATGCAAACGGCACTTCGGGATGCCACTGGCGACGCAACCGCGACTGTGACTTTTAGCGACGCTAACGGCTTCGAAATGAAAGCCATGGCGGATATCGAGATTTCCGGTGCAGGCGCCTCTATGGTTGGGCTTGCTACGGGCAAGACAGAAGCTATACGTGCAGGTACTCCATCCCCAGCAACCGGAGCCACTACTCTTGCTGCTGGCGGCGCAATCAAGGTCAATGATAAGCAAGTAACTTGGGCTGCAGGTGATGACATTGATAAAGTTCTCGGTCAGATTAATGGTATCGCTACAATTGATCCGGCAAAGACAAAAATTGATGCTGATGGTCGGATAAATATTGTCTCAAAGGACGGCAGTGATGTTCGCTTGTCAAATGATCAAAAAGGATCTTTGGCGCAATTGGGTTTAACTGCTGGAACGACTGAGGCCAAAACTAGCGCTGATACTTCGATTACTTTGAATGGAGTAGAGGTTAAGTTCGCCAAAGGTTCCACTGCGCAAAATATCGTTTCGTCGATTAATAGCGCTAGCACTGGTGTAACTGCTAGTTTGACAAAAGACGGCGAGCTCTCGCTTTTCTCTGATAAGGATATTACGGTTGCCGACGGCAGTGCGGGTACTGGTCTCGATGCCCTTGGCTTGGCAGGGAAAACCGGAGCTAGCGCCGTTGCGATGGAAACGACAGTCTCTAACTTGAGCATTACCGACGCTAAATCGTCCCAAATCGCTATCCAAGCTCTTGACGCCGCTATCGCTCAAGTCGACAGCCAGCGCGCTCAGCTCGGTGCCGTGCAAAACCGCTTCGACAGCACCGTTGCCAACCTGAACAGCATCTCGGAAAACTCCACCGCTGCCCGCAGCCGTGTACAGGACGCCGACTTCGCTTCGGAAACCGCCGAACTGACCAAGCAGCAGACCCTGCAGCAGGCATCCACCGCGATCCTGTCCCAGGCCAACCAGCTGCCGTCCTCGGTACTGAAACTGCTGGGCTAATTGCCAAAGCAGGCTAAGTTTGACGAAGGGTACGTTCGCGTACCCTTTCGTCTTTTCGTCACTTGAGGGTGTAAGTCGTGGATATAAGCATGAAGCTGGGCCTGTCCCATCCCGCCGCCATCACGCCGGACGCGCCACCCAGCGCGCGGCCAACCAGCGAGCCGGTCACGGCCGAGCCCGCCGACAAGGTTTCCAAGCCCGTAGCCCGGCCTGACCTGGAAAGCGCCGTCAGTGCCATCCAGGACTTCGTCAAGGCTTCGGAGCGACAACTGGATTTTTCGATCGACGACTCCACCGGCCAGGTGGTGGTCAAGGTCATCGCCCGCCAAAGCGGTGAAGTCATCCGCCAGCTGCCTTCTGAAGCTGCGCTTAAGCTTGCGGAAAACCTAAAAGATGCCAACAGCCTGTTGTTCAGCACCCAGGTTTGAGTTGGCACGGCATTTGTTTACCAGCGCACGGATGCTTTTTCGTCGGAATACCGGCGATTACGATAAAGGAGATGTGATATGGCAAGCTCGACCATCAATGGGCTTGGCTCTGGCCTGGACATCAGCGGCATTGTGAAGGCCCTGGCGAGTGCCGAGAAGGCGCCCAAGCAAACCCAGATCAACAACCAGACCACCACCGCCACCACCTCGCTTTCGGCCATCGGCTCCGTCAAGAGCGCGCTCGAAACGTTCCGTGCCGCAGTCGCCAAGCTCAACACCGCTTCGAGTTTCTCTGGCCTGGCTTCTTCGTCCTCGGACGAAGCCATCGCCAAGATCAAGCTGGGCGACGGCGCTTCCTCGGGCAACTACGCGCTCGAAGTCACCCAGCTGGCGACCGCGTCGAAAATTTCCACCCAGATTTATGAAAAGACCTCGACAATCGTCAACGACTCGGGTGAAACCCAGACCCTGACCATCAACCAGGGCAATGCGACCCACAGCGTAAACATTGCCGCGGGCGCCACACTTCAGCAGGCGCGTGACACGATCAACGACCAGCTGCAGTCCAAGGGCATCACGGCCAACATCGTCACCGATGCCAGTGGGTCGCGGCTCATCTTCTCGTCGACCAAGATGGGCGAGGGTACCGAGTTGACGCTGGGGGGCGACGCGAGCATGGCGCAGGGTGTGTCTACCATTGCCAAGCCGCAGAACGCCAAGTACACCCTCGATGGGCTGGCGCTGGAGTCTGCGTCCAACACCGTGACCGGCGCGATCAGTGGTGTGGATATCACCCTGGTCAAGGAAGGCAAGTCCAACCTGGCAGTCACCAGCAACAGCGACACGCTCAAGACGTCGGTCAAGTCTTTCGTCACGGCGTACAACGCGCTAATGACCACCATCAATACCCAAACCAAGGTCACCACCGGGGCCGATGGCGCCGCTACAGGTTCGGCCGCATTGACCGGCGATGCCACCATGCGCTCGCTGGTCAATTCCGTGCGCAATGAAATCAGCCACAGCGTGGGTGCGACGGGCCTGCGAACGTTGTCGCAGCTCGGCATCAACACGGTGCAGAAAACCGGCCTGCTGGAGTTCAACGACACCAAGTGGGACGCGGCGGTCAAAACCTATGGTGCCGACATCAACAACCTGTTCACCGGCAAGGATGGGCTGTTGACGCGCATGACCAACGTCACCGAGGAGTACACCAAGGCCGGTGGCATCCTCGCCTCGCGCCAGACCAGCCTTACCAATCAGCTCAAGGAGCTCGAGGAATCGCAGCAGGCGTTGGATCGGCGCATCGAGTCACTCACCGACACCTTGACCAAGAAGTACAACGCGATGGACACCATGGTTGCGCAGCTCAAGGCGACCAGCGACAGCGTCATGACCACGCTCAACGCGTTGAATAAAGCCAAGAGCGACAGCTGACAGCGCTAAAGAAACCCCGCGGGGCGCCGATAAACAGGTTATACGGCCCCCGTCCAGCCTTGTTCACTGAGGATCCACCATGCACCCGATGAGAGCCCTTCGCCAATACCAGAAGGTCAATTCCCACGCCCAGATCTCCGAAGCCACGCCCCATCGCCTGGTGCAGTTGCTCATGGAGGGCGCGCTGGATCGCATGGCTCAAGCCAAGGGTGCCATCTCTCGCGGTGACGTGGCACAAAAAGGTGTCATGTTGGGCAAGGCTGTCGACATCATCGGCGGCCTGCGCGAAGGGCTGGACAAAGACAAGGCCGTCGACCCGGATGAACTGGATCGCCTGGACAGTTTGTATGAGTACATGGCACGCCGGCTGACCCAGGCCAACATACACAGTGATCCCGAAGTGATCGATGAAGTCGCACGACTCATGATCACCGTCAAGAGCGGCTGGGATGCTATCGCGACTGCCGAGTAACAACCCCTCTGCAAGGAGTCCCCTATGAGCGCATTGCATCAGATTGCAAATACCTGCCACGCCTTGAACGAAGCGCTGGAAGCTCGCGACTGGGTAACCATTGGTCAATTGGACTTGGGTTGCCGGGCGCTCGTCGACGAGGCGCTGCTAGCCGACCAGGAAGATGCGACCGCGCTCAAGGCCAACCTAGAGGCCCTCATGGCCGTTTATCGTCAGCTAATCGACGTTGCAAGTGATGAGCGTCAATCTCTGGTCGCGGAAATGTCGAATATCAACCAAGCCAAACAGGCGACAAAGGTATACCATCTGTTCAGCTGAGAATGCGTGAGGCCGTATTCAGCCCGCAGTTCTGCGGCGCCATATATTTGACTGCTCGGAAGTTTTTGACTTTACTAGTGCCTGTTCTCGTATTCCAGACGTCGAAACACTGACCATTCAGTCGGAATGATGTCGAGCACGCCCCCGGGCGCCGATATGACTAGGGAAGTTGCTATTGCATGTGGCGTGAAACCAAGATTCTCCTGATCGATGACGACAGCACCCGCCGCCGCGATCTGGCGGTGGTGCTCAACTTCCTGGGCGAAGAAAACCTGTCCTGCGCCAGCCATGAGTGGCAGCAGGTGGTAGAGCCCCTGTCTTCAAGTCGCGAGGTGCTGTGCGTGCTCGTGGGCGCTGTCAGCACGCCGGGCACACTGCTCGGGCTCCTTAAGACAGTGCTTTCATGGGATGAGTTCCTTCCTGTTCTGTTTTTAGGTGATATTTCTTCAAGCGAGCTGCCTGAAGAGCTGCGCCGCCGCGTGCTGTCGAACCTGGAAATGCCGCCCAGCTACAGCCAACTGCTCGATTCGCTGCACCGCGCACAGGTTTACCGCGAGATGTACGACCAGGCGCGTGAGCGCGGTCGCCAGCGCGAGCCGAACCTGTTCCGCAGCCTGGTGGGCACCAGTCGCGCCATTCAGCACGTACGCCAGATGATGCAGCAGGTAGCCGACACCGACGCCAGTGTGCTGATCCTGGGCGAATCTGGCACGGGCAAGGAGGTGGTGGCGCGCAACCTGCACTATCATTCAAAGCGCCGCGAAGCCCCGTTCGTGCCGGTCAACTGTGGCGCGATCCCGGCCGAGTTGCTGGAAAGCGAACTGTTTGGCCATGAAAAAGGCGCGTTCACCGGCGCCATCACCAGCCGCGCTGGCCGCTTCGAGCTGGCCAATGGCGGCACGCTGTTCCTCGATGAAATCGGCGACATGCCGCTGCCCATGCAGGTCAAGTTGTTGCGCGTGCTGCAGGAGCGTACGTTCGAGCGGGTGGGCAGCAACAAGACCCAGAGCATCGATGTGCGCATCATTGCCGCGACCCACAAGAACCTCGAGCACATGATCGAGGCCGGCACTTTCCGCGAAGACCTGTATTACCGGCTTAACGTCTTCCCCATCGAGATGGCGCCGCTGCGCGAGCGCGTCGAAGACATCCCGCTGCTGATGAACGAGCTGATCTCGCGCATGGAGCACGAAAAGCGCGGCTCCATTCGCTTCAATTCGGCGTCGATCATGTCCCTGTGCCGCCATGGTTGGCCGGGCAATGTGCGCGAGCTGGCCAACCTGGTCGAGCGCATGGCCATCATGCACCCCTACGGCGTGATCGGTGTATCGGAGCTGCCGAAGAAATTCCGCTACATCGATGACGAAGACGAGCAGATGGTCGATACCCTGCGCAACGACCTGGAAGAGCGCATCGCCATCAACGGGCACGCGCCCAACTTCAGCAACCCAGCCATGTTGCCGCCTGAAGGCCTGGACCTGAAGGACTACCTGGGCAGCCTGGAGCAGAGTCTGATCCAGCAAGCCCTGGACGACGCCAACGGCATCGTTGCACGTGCTGCCGAGCGCTTGCGAATTCGCCGCACCACGCTGGTCGAGAAAATGCGCAAGTATGGGATGAGCCGGCAGGGTGGTGAAGACCAGGCAGAGGAGTGATCGTCGTCGGTAGGCGGTAGATTCTCTGCCTGGAGTGCGAAGCCTCCGGCAAATGTTGTAAGCCCTTATCTCCGGCACGGGTATTGCTACGCACTGGCCACCACACCGTTTTTATGACGGTCAGCCACGCGAGAGAGCACGATGCCCCAGGCCGCCCATGTATCCCGAGCCCTTTCCCCCCAGGCGCATTCACTGGTCGAGCAGGAAAGCCGCCAGGGTGTCGAGCAGGCGTTCGCTTTGTTCGACCAGGTCTCCAGCCAGCTTAGCCAGTCCTACAGCCTGCTCGAAGCCCGGGTCAGTGAGCTCAAGGGTGAGCTGGCGGTGGTCAGCGCCCAGCGCATCGAGGAGCTGAACGAGAAAGAGCGTCTGGCCAACCGCTTGCAGCATTTGCTCGATTTGCTGCCCGGCGGGGTGATTGTCATCGACGGGCAGGGTAGCGTTCGCGAAGCCAACCCGGCCGCCTGTGATCTGTTGGGCGAGCCATTGATCGGGCAGCTGTGGCGTGAAGTCATTGCCCGCAGTTTTGCCCCGCGCCTGGACGACGGCCATGAAGTGTCCCTGCGCGACGGCCGTCGCCTCTCCATCGCCACCCGCTCGCTCGATGCCGAGCCGGGGCAGTTGGTGCTGCTCAACGACTTGACGGAAACTCGTCGCCTTCAAGACCAACTGGCACGCCACGAGCGATTGTCCTCACTCGGGCGCATGGTCGCCTCGCTGGCGCATCAGATCCGCACGCCGCTCTCTGCCGCCATGCTCTACGCCAGCCACCTGGCCGACCCTGAACAGGCGTTGACCACCCAGACCCGGCAGCGCTTCGCTGGCAGCCTCAAGGAGCGACTGCACGAGCTGGAACAACAGGTCCGCGACATGCTGGTGTTCGCCCGTGGCGAGTTGCCCCTCACGGACCGGATTTCTCCTAAAGCCTTGTTCCAGGCGTTGCAGCAGGCCGCGCAGACGCATGTTCAGGGGCACGCGGTGCGCTGGCAGTGTGACAGTCGCCTGGGTGAGCTGCTGTGCAACCGCGACACGCTGGTGGGTGCACTGCTGAACCTGATTGAAAACGCCACCCAGGCCAGCCAGGGCGCTGCGCGGCTCAAGGTGCACCTATGGCGGCGCCAGCAGACCTTGCACCTGTGCATCAGTGACGCTGGCACTGGCATTGCACCTGATCTGCTCGCCCGTATTGGCGAGCCATTCCTGACGACCAAGTCGACCGGCACGGGGCTCGGGCTGGCGGTGGTCAAGGCGGTGGTCAAGGCCCACCACGGCAGCGTGCAGATGCGCTCGAAGGTAGGGCGCGGCACCTGCGTACGAGTAGAGTTGCCCTTGATCGACGGGTCGTTGGCGGAGAGCCGGTGATGAGTGTGAACGTATTGCTGGTCGAGGATGACCGGGTGCTGCGCGAGGCGCTGGCCGATACCCTCGACCTGGGTGGTTTCGCTTTCAAGGCGGTGGACAGCGCCGAGCAGGCCTTGAAAGTGGTGCATGAAGAACCCTTCAACCTGGTCATCAGTGACGTGAACATGCCTGGCATGGACGGCCATCAATTGCTGGCCCAGTTGCGCCGCCAGCAGCCGCACTTGCCGGTATTGCTGATGACCGCTCACGCGGCCGTGGAACGGGCGGTGGAGGCCATTCGCCAAGGCGCGGTGGATTATCTGGTCAAGCCCTTCGAGCCCAAGGCGCTGCTCAAGCTTGTGCAGCGGCATGCCGCCGGGCGTGTGACGGACGAGGAGGGCCCGGTTGCGTGCGAGCCCTCCAGCCGGCAGTTGCTGGAGCTGGCCGCACGCGTGGCGCGCAGCAATTCGACGGTGCTGATTTCTGGTGAGTCGGGTACGGGCAAGGAAGTGCTGGCGCGCTACATCCACCAGCAGTCGCCCCGTGCCAGCCAGCCGTTCGTTGCGATCAACTGTGCCGCCATACCGGACAACATGCTCGAAGCCACGCTGTTCGGCCACGAGAAGGGGGCCTTCACCGGGGCGATCGCTGCCCAGCCTGGCAAGTTCGAGCAGGCCAACGGTGGCACCTTGCTGCTGGACGAGATCTCTGAAATGCCATTGGCCTTGCAGGCCAAGTTGCTGCGGGTGCTGCAGGAGCGTGAGGTCGAGCGGGTAGGGGGGCGCAAGCCCATCGCGCTGGATATCCGCGTGGTGGCCACCACCAACCGGGACTTGGCGGGCGAGGTGGCTGCCGGTCGTTTTCGCGAGGACCTGTTCTACCGGCTGTCCGTGTTTCCGCTGGCCTGGCGACCCCTGCGCGAGCGGCCGGGCGACATCGTTCAGTTGGCCGAGCGCTTGCTGGCACGTCACGTTGCCAAGATGCAGCATGCGCCGGTGCGCCTGTCCGCCGACGCGCAGGCCTGCCTGCAAGCCTGGACCTGGCCTGGCAACGTACGTGAGCTGGACAACGCATTGCAGCGCGCTCTGATTCTGCAGCAAGGCGGCGTGATCGAGGCGGCGGATTTTTGTCTTGATGGCGCCATTCCCTTGTCAGGTGGCACTGTGCCATTATCTGGGCAGCGTGAACAGTCCGTCGAGCAGGGCGACGACAAGCGACGTCACGAGTACCAGCAGATCATCGTCACCTTGCGGGCCGAGCGGGGCCGGCGCAAGGAAGCGGCCGAGCGTCTGGGCATCAGCCCGCGCACGCTGCGCTATAAGCTTGCCCAGATGCGCGACGCCGGTTTCGACGTCGAAGCCAGCCTGTTTGGCGAGTGAGACGGTCCCGTTTTAGCCTGCGGACGTCCTCTCGAGCCTGTGCAATGCAGCCCGCTTTTAGCCAGTGCTCGCCAGGCGGGACTGATCTTCACGGTGCCTCTTAGCCTGATATCCGCGGTTTTTCCCCGATGCATCCACCCTTTTTCAAGGCTGGCACCTTTGTTGCTTTACGAAGGCTATCCGCCGCATGACTGTCAAAAATATGCGGCCGCCGGAGAGAGAAGCCCATGACCCAAGGTGTTGAATTCAATCGTCTGATGCTGGACATGCGCGCCATGCAGGCCGATGCCATGTCGCTGCCGAAAGTATCAGCCGCCCCTGAGCTGGCCCCAGGGCAAAGTACCTTTGCCGATATGCTGGGCCAGGCCATCGGCAAGGTGAATGACACCCAGCAGGCCTCTTCGCAGCTGGCGAACGCCTTCGAAATCGGCAAGACCGGGGTCGATCTCACCGACGTGATGATTGCTTCGCAGAAAGCCAGCGTTTCGATGCAGGCCTTGACCCAGGTACGCAACAAGCTCGTTCAGGCGTACCAGGACATCATGCAAATGCCGGTTTGAGGGCAGACGTAGACCATGGCTGAAGCAGTCGTCGACAACGCGCCCGCCAAGGGCGGCGCGCCAGCGCCCAAGGCCCCCCTGGTGCGCCTGGCGTTCCTGGAAAACATTGCGCAGATGCCCATGCTGCGTCAGATCGGCCTGATGGTCGGCCTGGCGGCCAGCGTGGCGATCGGCTTTGCCGTGGTGCTGTGGTCGCAGCAGCCGGACTACCGTCCGCTGTACCCGAGCCTGTCGGGCATGGACACCAAGCAGGTCATGGACACCCTGGCGGCGGCCGACATTGCCTACAACGTGGAACCCAATTCCGGGGCCCTGCTGGTCAAGGCTGACGATATCTCCCGCGCGCGCCTGAAGCTGGCGGCAGCGGGCGTGGCGCCTACCGACGGCAACGTCGGTTTCGAGCTGCTCGACAAGGAGCAGGGCCTGGGCACCAGTCAGTTCATGGAAGCCACGCGCTACCGTCGCAGCCTGGAAGGTGAACTGGCGCGCACCGTGTCGAGCCTGAACAACGTCAAGGGTGCCCGCGTGCACCTGGCCATTCCCAAAAGCTCGGTGTTCGTGCGCGACGAGCGTCGGCCCAGCGCGTCGGTATTGGTCGAGCTTTATCCAGGTCGTGCGCTTGAGCCTGGTCAGGTGATGGCCATCGTCAACCTGGTTGCCACCAGTGTGCCGGAGCTGGACAAGTCCCAGGTCACCGTGGTCGACCAGAAAGGCAACCTGCTGTCCGAACAGATCCAGGATTCTGCCCTGACCCAGGCCGGCAAGCAGTTCGACTACAGTCGCCGGATGGAAAGCATGCTGACCCAGCGCGTGCACAATATCCTGCAACCGGTGCTGGGCAACGACCGGTACAAGGCCGAAGTGTCCGCCGACCTGGACTTCAGTGCGGTCGAGTCCACCTCCGAGCAGTTCAATCCGGACCAACCGGCGCTGCGCAGTGAGCAGTCGGTCGACGAGCAGCGCGCCAGCAGCCAGGGCCCGCAAGGTGTGCCGGGCGCGCTGAGCAACCAGCCGCCGGGTGCTGCGTCGGCGCCACAGACCACGGGTGGCACCGCGGGTGCAGCAGGCGCCATTCAGCCTGGCCAGCCCTTGGTCGATGCCAATGGCCAGCAGATCATGGACCCAGCCACTGGCCAGCCTATGCTCGCGCCGTATCCGTCGGATAAACGCCAGCAGAGCACCAAGAACTTCGAGCTTGACCGCTCCATCAGCCACACCCGCCAGCAGCAGGGGCGCATGACACGCCTGTCCGTGGCGGTCGTGGTGGACGATCAGGTCAAGGTGGACGCCGCCACCGGGGAGACTACCCATGTGCCGTGGGCTGCCGAGGACCTCACGCGCTTCACCCGGCTGGTCCAGGACGCCGTTGGCTTCGATGCCAGCCGGGGCGACAGCGTGACCGTGATCAACGTGCCGTTTGCGCCAGACCGTGGCGAAGAGATTGCCGATATCGCGTTTTACCAGCAGCCCTGGTTCTGGGATATCTTCAAGCAAGTGCTGGGTGTGCTGTTCATCCTGGTGCTGGTGTTCGGTGTATTGCGTCCTGTGCTCAACAACCTGACAGGGGGTGGCAAGCAGCCTGCCCTGGAAAACGACATGGAGCTGGGCGGCATGATCGGTCTGGATGGCGAACTGGCCAACGACCGCGTCAGCCTGGGTGGCCCGACAAGCATTCTGCTGCCTAGCCCGACCGAGGGTTACGAGGCACAGCTCAACGCAATCAAAGGCCTTGTGGCCGAAGACCCGGGCCGTGTGGCCCAGGTCGTGAAAGACTGGATCAACGCCGATGAGTGATAACCGAGCCGTTACCGCCAAGCTGAGCCGCGTCGACAAAGCAGCCATCCTGCTGCTCTCGCTGGGTGAAACCGATGCCGCGCAGGTACTGCGCCACATGGGGCCCAAGGAAGTGCAGCGCGTGGGCGTGGCCATGGCGCAGATGGGCAACGTGCACCGTGACCAGGTCGAACAGGTGATGAGCGAGTTCGTCGAGGTGGTTGGCGATCAGACCAGCCTGGGCGTGGGCTCCGATGCGTACATTCGCAAGATGCTCAACCAGGCACTGGGCGAGGACAAAGCCAACGGCCTGGTCGACCGCATCCTGCTCGGTGGCAACACCAGTGGCCTGGACAGCCTCAAGTGGATGGAACCACGCGCCGTGGCCGACGTGATCCGCTACGAGCACCCGCAGATCCAGGCCATTGTCGTGGCTTACCTGGACCCTGACCAGGCCGGTGAGGTGCTGAGCAACTTCGACCACAAGGTTCGGCTGGACATCGTATTGCGCGTCTCATCGCTCAATACCGTGCAACCTGCTGCCCTCAAGGAGCTGAACCAGATTCTGGAGAAGCAGTTCTCCGGCAATTCCAACGCCGCGCGCACCACCCTGGGTGGCATCAAGCGTGCCGCTGACATCATGAACTTCCTCGACAGCTCGGTGGAAGGCGCCCTGATGGATTCGATCCGTGAAATCGACAGCGACCTGTCCGAGCAGATCGAAGATCTGATGTTCGTCTTCAACAACCTGGCCGATGTGGATGACCGGGGTATCCAGGCGTTGCTGCGCGAAGTGTCCTCCGACGTGCTGGTGGTGTCGCTCAAGGGCGCGGACGAGCGGGTCAAGGACAAGGTCTTCAAGAACATGTCCAAGCGGGCCTCGGAACTGCTGCGCGACGACCTCGAGGCCAAGGGCCCGGTCCGTGTCAGCGATGTCGAGACGGCCCAGAAGGAAATCCTCACCATCGCCCGTCGCATGGCCGAAGCCGGCGAAATCGTGCTCGGTGGCAAAGGTGCCGAGGAAATGATCTAAGCGGCGAGCCGCCAATGGGTCCGCGCAAGGCGATTGCGTCGCGCACGCAATCTGCCTTAGCGTGCAGTCTTCGACAGGCGGCATGGCGCCTGGCACCCTGACAGACAGGTTTTTGAATGTCGACCAAAGAACACCACCCCAGTGACCTGATCCGGGCCCGCGACCTTGAGGGCGTGGATGTCTGGACATTGCCCAGCTTCGACCCCCAGCCCGCGCCCGAGCCTGAGCCCGAACCGGTCGAGGTGGAGGAAGAAGTCGAGGAAGTGCCACTGGAGGAAGTCCATCCGCTGACCCTCGAAGAGCTGGAAGCCATTCGCCAGGAAGCCTATAACGAAGGCTTCGCCACAGGTGAGCGTGATGGTTTTCACAGCACCCAGCTCAAAGTGCGCCAAGAGGCCGACGAGGCCCTGAAGGCCAAGCTGGCCAGCCTGGAAAAGCTGATGACCCATTTGATGGAGCCTATCGCCGAGCAGGACACCCAGATCGAGAGAACCCTGGTGCACCTGGTGTCGCACATGGCGCGCCAGGTGATCGGCCGGGAACTCACGAGCGATTCCAGCCAGATCACCCAGGTGCTGCGCGAAGCCCTCAAGCGCCTGCCCATGGGTGCCGACAACATCCGTATCCACTTGAACCCGCAGGATTTCGAACTGGCCAAGGCCTTGCGCGAGCGCCACGAAGAACAATGGCGCCTGCTCGAAGACAGCACCCTGCTTCCCGGTGGCTGCCGTATCGAGACCGCCCATAGCCGTATCGATGCGACCATGGAAACCCGCATCGAGAAGACCGTCGCGCAGTTGTTCGACCAGATGCATGATCATGCGCTGCACCCGGCAGCGCCGGATGTGAGTGTTGACCTGGACGCGCCGGTGGAGAACCCCGATGCGCCTTGACCGTACCAGCTTCGCCAAGCGCCTGGGCAGCTATGCCGAGGCCATTGAGGTGCCGGCGCAACCGGTGGTCGAGGGGCGACTGCTGCGCATGGTGGGCCTGACCCTGGAAGCCGAGGGGCTCAGGGCGGCTGTGGGTAGCCGCTGCCTGGTGGTCAACGACGACAGCTACCACCCGGTACAGGTCGAGGCGGAGGTGATGGGGTTCTCCGGGTCGAAGGTGTTCCTCATGCCGGTTGGCAGCATTGTCGGCATCGCCCCCGGTGCCCGCGTGGTGCCGCTCGACGACGGTGGTCGGCTGCCCATGGGCATGAGCATGCTGGGGCGGGTGCTGGACGGCGCGGGCCGCGCGCTGGACGGCAAGGGCGGCATGAAGGCCGAGGACTGGGTGCCGATGGACGGGCCGGTGATCAACCCGCTCAACCGCGACCCGATCAGCAAGCCGCTGGACGTGGGCATTCGCAGTATCAACGGCCTGCTCACCGTCGGACGCGGCCAGCGCCTGGGCCTGTTCGCCGGTACCGGTGTGGGCAAGTCGGTGCTGCTAGGCATGATGACCCGCTTCACCGAAGCCGAAATCATCGTGGTCGGCCTGATTGGCGAACGGGGCCGCGAAGTGAAGGAATTCATCGAGCACATTCTCGGCGAGGAGGGGCTCAAGCGTTCTGTGGTGGTGGCTTCACCCGCGGACGATGCGCCCCTGATGCGCTTGCGGGCGGCCATGTACTGCACCCGTATTGCCGAGTACTTTCGCGACAAGGGCAAGAACGTGCTGCTGTTGATGGATTCGCTGACCCGCTTTGCCCAGGCGCAGCGGGAAATTGCCCTGGCCATCGGTGAGCCGCCCGCCACGCGCGGCTATCCGCCTTCGGTGTTCGCCAAGCTGCCCAAGCTGGTGGAGCGAGCTGGCAATGGTGAGCCGGGTGGCGGCTCGATCACGGCGTTTTATACGGTGCTGTCCGAGGGGGACGATCAGCAGGACCCGATCGCCGACTCGGCGCGGGGGGTGCTGGACGGCCACTTCGTGCTGTCGCGACGGCTGGCCGAGGAGGGCCATTACCCGGCAATCGACATCGAAGCGTCCATCAGCCGGGTGATGCCCCAGGTGGTCGATGCCGACCACCTTCGCCAGGCGCAGAAATTCAAGCAGCTCTGGTCTCGGCTGTCCCAGAGCCGCGACCTGATCAGCGTGGGTGCCTACGTGGCGGGCGGGGACCCCGAGACCGACCTTGCCATCGCGCTGCAGGCCAGGCTGGTGGAATTTCTGCGTCAAGGGCTGCGTGAAAACGTGAGCATGGCGCAAAGCCGCGACCAACTGGGGGCGATCTTCACGCCCCCGGCGGGCTGATAGGCCATGGCACTGCCCGGACGTGCGGCGCGCCTGGCTCCCGTGGTGGACATGGCCGAGGAAGCCGAGCGCAAGGCGGCCCAGCGTCTGGGCCATTTCCAGCAGCAGGTGGTCACGGCCCAGGCCAAGCTGACGGAACTGGAGCGCTTTCGCGAGGATTATCAACAGCAGTGGCTCAACCGGGGCGGCCAGGGTGTCGACGGGAACTGGCTGGTCAACTACCAGCGCTTTCTCGGCCAGTTGGAAACGGCCATGACCCAACAGCGCCAGAGCCTCACCTGGCACCAGAACAACCTCGCCAACGCCCGCGACACCTGGCAGCAGGCGTATGCGCGGGTAGAGGGCCTGCGCAAGCTGGTGCAACGCTATATGGACGAGGCTCGGCGCGCCGAGGACAAGCGCGAGCAGCGCTTGCTCGACGAATTGTCCCAGCGGCTGCCGCGGCAGGGGCCGTTGTAGCGGGGAAGTCTTGGGGCCGCTGTGCGGCCCATCGCGGCACAAGACCGCTCCTACAAGGCCCTGTGAACCTACTGACCCAGGCGCTACGCGGTCAGGGTAGGAGCGGCCTAGCGCCGCGATGGGCCGCACGGCGGCCCCAGCGATCTATGCTGAGCGCCTAAGATCCGCGGGGGCTAAGCACCCAACACGGCCCTGCGCCATGCCTGTCAATCTACACCACTTCCCTCACCCGCTTGCCCCCTCGCCCCATGACTGCTACACCTTCATGGAGCCGCATCCGCCATCATCGAAGGAATCGCTAGCATGGCAGTGGAAACCGATGTCTCGCAGGACGGTAAAAAGCTGACGATCAAGATCAAGGGACGTTTCGATTTCGGCAAGCACCAGGCCTTTCGCGAGGCCTACGAACGCCAGCCAAGCCGCCCTGACGCGGTCATCGTCGACTTGCAGGAGGTGACCTACCTCGACAGCTCGGCATTGGGCATGCTCCTGCTGTTGCGCGATCATGTCGGCGGGGACGCGGCGGATGTGCGGGTCGTCCATGCCAATTGCGATGTACGCAAGATCCTCGCCATCTCCAATTTCGACAAGCTCTTCGACATCAGTTGAGCGCGCCGATGGCTGATGAGCTTGGGTTGACCGTGCTGGTGGCTGAAGATGGCGCGGCCGATCGTCTGCTGTTGGCACAGATCGTCAGGCGCCAAGGGCATCAAGTGTTCACGGTGGAAAATGGCCAGCAAGCCGTGGACGTGTTCAAGGCACAACGCCCACAGCTGGTGCTGCTCGATGCGCTGATGCCGGTCATGGACGTCTTCGAGGCGGCGCGGCAGATCAAGGCCTTGGCTGGCGAAGCCCTGGTGCCCATCATTTTTCTCACGGCACTCAACGAAGAGCAGGCCCTGGTGCGGTGCTTGGAAGCCGGTGGTGATGATTTTCTGCCCAAGCCCTACAGCGCAGTCATTCTGGCAGCCAAGATTCGGGCCATGGACCGGCTGAGGCGGCTTCAGGCCACAGTGCTGGACCAGCGCGACCAGATAGCACGGCACCACCACCACTTGCTCAATGAACAGCGGGTGGCCAAAGCCGTGTTCGACAAGGTTGCCCATTCCGGCTGTCTGGATGCACCGAACATCCGCTTTTTACAATCGCCGTACGCGCTGTTCAACGGCGACCTGATGCTGGCCGCGCTCACGCCGTCCGGGGACATGCGCGTGCTGCTGGGGGATTTCACCGGGCACGGGCTGCCGGCTGCCGTGGGAGCCATGCCATTGGCTGAAGTGTTCTACGGCATGACGGCCAAGGGTTATGGCATGGCGCAAGTTTTGCGAGAGATGAATGCCAAGCTCAAGCGCATCCTGCCTGGCGACATGTTCTGCTGCGCACTGCTGGTCAACCTGAGCATGCAGCGCGGCGCAGTGGAGGTGTGGAATGGTGGCATGCCTGATGGCTTCGTGCTGGCTGCTGAGGGCCAGGTGTTGTCTGCGTTGAGTTCCCGGCACTTGCCGCTGGGGGTTCTGAGTGCCGAGCAATTCGACGACCAGACCGAAGTCTGGCCGCTGGCGCCGGGCGAGCGCCTGCTGTTGATGTCCGATGGGGTGCTGGAAACCGCCGACGATCAGGAGCGTTTGTTCGGGGAGCAACGCCTGCGGGCAGTACTGGCAGACAATCGCGATCCCGCGCTGTTGTTCGACGAGCTGCTCGACGCGCTGCAACGCTTCGGTGGGCCGGCGCGTGACGATGTCAGCTTGTGTGAGATACGCATGCTGGGTGCGCAGTTGCCGCAGCCCATGCCGGTGTTGCCTCCGGACCTGGGCCGCTGTAGCGCCATGGACTGGTCGCTCAGTTTCGATGTGAGGGGCGAAAGTCTGCGCCGTTTCAACCCGGTGCCCTACCTGGTGCAGTTGTTGCAGGAAATACACGACCTGCGTTCATCGGCCGGCACCCTCTACAGTGTGCTGAGCGAACTGTATTCCAATGCGCTTGAACATGGCGTGCTGGGGCTGGACGCTCGGCTCAAATGCGACGCGCCAGGCTTTGCCGATTACTATCAGGAGCGAGCCAGGCGCTTGCAGGTGATCGAGGAAGGTTACGTGCGCATCGATCTTGCAGTTGAACCGCTTGCCGCTGGTGGGCGTCTGAAAGTGGAGGTCAGGGACAGCGGCGATGGGTTCGACGTGCAGCAGGTGCTTGCGCAGCCGTTGCCAGAGCGAGGCCTCAGTGGCCGAGGACTGGCATTGGTCAGGCGCCTGTCTACGGTGGCGCGCTGGACAGAGGGCGGGCGCTGTGCGCACGTTGAGTTCATCTGGTGAGTCCGCGTCGGGCTCTGCCATAATCTGACTTGATCAAGGAGCGAACAAGTGGCTGACATGCATATCGACCACAAGGTACTCAGTGACCTGCGTGAAATCATGGAAGACGGCTATCTGCAGCTAGTGCAGACCTTCCTGGACGATTCTGAAAGGCGCCTTGGCCAACTTCACGCTGCCCGCAGCGCAGTTGAACTCGGCGCCGCCGCCCACAGTTTCAAAGGTAGCAGCAGCAACATGGGTGCCGTTGCGTTGGCAACCCTTTGCCAGGAACTCGAGGACAAGGCCCGCCATCCTCCGCTGCTGGGGATCGAAGACCTCATCAGCCGTATTGATGTGGAGTTTGCCGAAGTGCAGCGCTTCTACCGGGCCGAACATCGTCGTATATCGGCCGGTTAGCCCATGCGCTTACCGCCTCTGTATTAGTTGGCGCGAGTTTTGCTGAGTAATACCCGTGATCATTTTGTTTATGGCGCGGAGACTGCTCAATGCCTGTTGCATCCAACCCTTTGCTGCAAGCCAACATCAAGGCCGACGCATCCCGCTCTGCTAGCGCCACAGCCGGCAAACCCCAGCAGACACTGGGCGAGCAGGGCGATGGCTTCGGTCAGGTGATGGCCAAGCAGGGGCGTGACAAGGTTGCCGGTGCTGCAGACAAGCCTGCTGCGAGCAAGGCCGCTGACAAGGCTGAGGGGACCTCAAGCGGCAAAAGCAAGCCCGTTGACAAGCGCGCCGTTGCCGATGACGGCAATGGCTCGCCAACCGAGCAAGCTAGCCAGGCCGATACCGGCATGCGCGATGCCAGCCTGGTTGCCGGGCAGGTCACTGACGCGCAGCCTGGCGCCCAGTTGATCCAGGCCCAGGCCGAGGCAGTAGCGCCTGTCTTGCAGGCTGCCAATGACCAGCCGCCTTCCGAAAAAGCGCCTGACTTCGACCCTGCTGCCGATGCCCTGGCGAACCTGCCTACCCTGCGCCTGGCGCTGGAGCACAGTGCCCAGGCCAAGGGGGCCACCTCGGCCCATGCCGTAGACCCTGGCCAGCAGCAGGCTCAAGCTGCATCCGTCAATACCTTGGCGCAGGCGGGTCAGGTGGCCGAGGAAGCCTCCACCGACACCGGTGAAAAGGCCTTCGGCGCATTGCTCGAAGAAGGGTTGAAAGACACCAAGGGCGCCAGCAGCGATACCCGTATCGATGACTTCGCCAGCCGCCTGGCCAACCTCACCCAGGCCGCAACGGCCAAGACGGCCAACGCGGTGCCGGTGAACCCCAACCCGTTGCAGCAGCCGTTGTCGATGAACCAGAACGCGTGGACCGAGGGGCTGGTGAACCGGGTCATGTACCTGTCCAGCCAGAACCTCAAGTCGGCCGATATACAGCTCGAGCCTGCCGAGCTGGGGCGCTTGAACATCCGCGTCAACGTCGCCGCCGACCAGGCCACCCAGGTGACCTTCATCAGCGGCCACGTCGGTGTGCGCGATACGCTGGACAGCCAGGTGCACCGGCTGCGCGAACTCTTTGCCCAGCAGGGCCTGGCCCAGCCGGATGTCAATGTGGCCGACCAGTCGCGTGGTCAGCAGCAACACGGGCAGGCGGCGCAGGGGCAGGGGGGTAGTAGCCTGTCCGGCGTTGCTGCGCGGGCGGGTGAGGGTTCGGTCGACGCTGCCGAGCGGGAACGGCCTGCGGAGCAGCAGGTGGTGATCGGGGACAGCGCTGTGGATTATTACGCCTGAGGCGCATGTAGGGGCAGGGGCTACTAAACGGCCCCTCTGTTTTGTTCGTACGGCACTGCTGTAAGTCCCGGCATGCCTTGACGCACGCGTATTTGGCATAACACTTGCTCACCCCAAGCCATCTTCCCAGTTACTCCCGATGGACGACGGAATATTGGCATGGCGAATACCGAAGCAGTCAAAGACCCTGCCCCAAAAGGCAAACTCAAACTGATCCTCCTGGCCGTGGGTGGCCTGCTGGTGGCCGTGGGCATTTCCGTGGGCGCCACGTGGTTCATCATGCACAAGAGCGAGCCCGCCCCTGCTGAACAAGAAGGCGCCAGCACCACCAAGCCAGCGGCCATCTACGAAGCGCTTACGCCCGCGTTCGTGGTGAACTTCAACCAGAATGGTCGCCAGCGCTACATGCAGGTCAGCATCACCTTGCAGGGGCGCAATCAGGCTGACCTCGATGCCCTTAAAGTGCACATGCCGGTCATACGTAACAACCTGGTGATGATGTTCTCCGGGGTCGGCTTCGAGACCCTGGCCAGCAGCTCGGTCGGCCAGGAAATGCTGCGCCAGAAAGCGACCGTCGTGGTGCAGGAAGTGGCCCAGAAAGAAGTCGGCAAGCCTGTGATTGACCAGTTGCTGTTCACCAATTTCGTATTGCAGTAGGAGCACGCAATGGCCGTACAGGACCTGCTGTCCCAGGATGAGATCGATGCCCTGCTGCATGGTGTCGACGATGGCCTGGTGCAGACTGAAAGTGTATCCGAGCCCGGCAGTATCAAAAGCTATGACCTGACCAGTCAGGACCGTATTGTCCGGGGCCGCATGCCGACCTTGGAGATGATCAACGAGCGATTTGCCCGTTACACCCGCATCAGCATGTTCAACTTGCTGCGCCGCTCGGCCGATGTGGCCGTGGGCGGCGTGCAGGTGATGAAGTTCGGTGAGTACGTGCATTCGCTGTACGTGCCCACCAGCCTCAACCTGGTCAAGATCAAGCCGCTGCGCGGCACCTCGCTGTTCATCCTCGACGCCAAGCTGGTGTTCAAGCTGGTGGACAACTTTTTCGGCGGGGACGGCCGGCACGCCAAGATCGAAGGCCGCGAGTTCACCCCGACCGAGTTGCGCGTAGTGCGCATGGTGCTGGATCAGTGCTTCATCGACCTGAAGGAAGCCTGGCAGGCGATTATGGAGGTGAACTTCGAGTACATGAACTCCGAGGTCAACCCGGCCATGGCCAACATCGTCGGCCCCAGCGAGGCGGTGGTGGTGTCCACGTTCCATATCGAGCTCGACGGCGGCGGGGGCGACCTGCACGTGACCATGCCGTACTCGATGATCGAGCCGGTACGTGAAATGCTCGACGCCGGCTTCCAGTCCGACCTGGACGACCAGGACGAACGCTGGGTCAAGGCGCTGCGTGAGGACGTGCTTGATGTTGCCGTGCCGGTAACGGCCACGGTAGCCAGGCGTCAGCTCAAACTGCGGGATATCCTGCACATGCAGCCCGGGGACGTCATCCCGGTCGAGCTGCCCGAGCACCTTGTGCTGCGCGCCAACGGCGTGCCGGCATTCAAGGCGCGCCTGGGCTCGCACAAGGGCAACCTGGCGCTGCAGATCATCGACCCGGTCGAACGCCGCTGATGGCGGCCGCTCCCAACGAATTGAATGCCTGTCGAGGAAATCATGGCTAACGAAAACGAGATCACCTCTCCAGAGGACCAGGCGCTCGCCGATGAGTGGGCTGCTGCGCTGGAAGAAACCGGTGCGGCCGGCCAGGCCGACATCGATGCGCTGCTGGGCGATACCAGCCAGAATCAGGGGCCCGGTCGCTTGCCGATGGAAGAGTTCGCCAGCTCGCCCAAGCCCAATGCCAATGTCAGCCTCGAAGGCCCGAACCTGGATGTGATTCTCGACATCCCGGTGAGCATCTCGATGGAAGTGGGCAGCACCGAAATCAACATCCGCAACCTGCTGCAGCTCAACCAGGGTTCGGTGATCGAGCTGGACCGCCTGGCAGGCGAGCCCCTGGATGTGCTGGTCAATGGCACGCTGATCGCCCATGGCGAAGTGGTGGTGGTCAACGAGAAGTTCGGCATCCGCCTGACGGACGTGATCAGCCCCAGCGAACGCATCAAGAAGCTGCGTTGATGAAGGCCAGGGTGCGCGTCATCGCAGCGGCGGCCGCGGCACTGGCCAGCCAGGTATGCCTGGCCGCCGCCACGCCTGCCGCGACACCGGCCAACCCGCCAGGAAGCCTGGGCGGGCAACTGGCCCAGATGGTCTTCGGCCTGCTGCTGGTGGTCGGGCTGATCTTCCTGCTCGCCTGGCTGCTGCGCCGGATGCAAGGCTCGGCGGTCAAGGGCAGTCAGGTGATCGACATCATCGGCAGCCGCGCCATCGGGCCGCGTGATCGGCTGCTATTGGTGCAGGTGGGCAAGGAACAGATCCTCATTGGTCATACACCCGGCAGCATCGAAGCGTTGCACGTGCTGGCCGAGCCTGTGGATGTACCCCAGGGGGCTCGCCAGGCGACGCCTGAGTTCGCCCAGCGGCTAATGGAACTGATGGGCAAGGACCCTAAGGACAAGACCCGATGAGCGCAGCGCTGCGACTGTTGTTCACCCTCGCGCTGCTGTTGGCGGCGCCGTTGGCACTGGCTGCCGACCCGCTGTCGATTCCAGCCATCACCCTGTCCAACGGTACCGATGGGCAGCAGGAGTATTCGGTCAGCCTGCAGATCCTGTTGATCATGACGGCGCTGAGCTTCATTCCAGCGTTCGTCATCCTGATGACCAGCTTCACCCGGATCATCATCGTCTTTTCCATCCTGCGCCAGGCGCTGGGGCTGCAGCAGACGCCGTCGAACCAGATTCTGACCGGCATGGCGCTGTTCCTGACCCTGTTCATCATGGCGCCGGTGTTCGACCGCATCAACCAGACGGCCTTGCAGCCTTACCTGAACGAGCAGTTGACCGCCCAGCAGGCCATCGACCGTGCGCAGGGTCCGCTCAAGGACTTCATGCTGGCCCAGACTCGGCAGAGCGATCTGGACCTGTTCATGCGCCTGTCCAAGCGCACCGACATCGCCAGCCCCGACCAGGTGCCGCTGAGTATCCTGGTGCCGTCCTTCGTCACCTCGGAGCTCAAGACGGCCTTTCAGATCGGCTTCATGATCTTCATTCCGTTTCTGATCATCGACATGGTGGTGGCCAGCGTGCTCATGGCCATGGGCATGATGATGCTGTCGCCGCTGATCATCTCGTTGCCGTTCAAGATCATGCTGTTCGTGCTGGTCGATGGCTGGGCCTTGATCATGGGCACGCTGGCCAGCAGTTTCGGTGGTGTGTGACTTTGCCTGGGAGGGCCGTGCATGACGCCTGAAGTAGCCGTCGACCTGTTCCGCGACGCCCTGTGGCTGACCACGCTGATGGTCGCCGTGCTGGTGGTCCCCAGCCTGCTGGTGGGCCTGATCGTGGCCATGTTCCAGGCCGCCACCCAGATCAACGAGCAGACCCTGAGCTTTCTGCCGCGCCTGCTGGTGATGCTGATCACGCTGATCGTGGCCGGGCCGTGGCTGGTACAGAAGTTCATGGAGTACATCACTACCCTGTACACCAACATCCCCCAGCTCATCGGTTGATGCGCCGATGCTTGAGCTGACCGACACGCAAATCGGCACCTGGGTGGCCACCTTCATCCTGCCGCTGTTCAGGGTGACGGCGGTGCTGATGACCATGCCCATCTTCGGCACGCGCATGTTGCCGGCGCGGGTGCGCCTGTACGTTGCCGTGGCGATCACCGTGGTCATTGTGCCGGCGCTCCCGCCACTGCCGCCGTTCGATCCGTTGAGCCTCAAAGGGGCGCTGCTGTGTGCCGAGCAGATCATCGTCGGCACTATGTTCGGTCTGGCGTTGCAGTTGCTGTTCCAGGCCTTCGTGATCGCCGGGCAGATCGTGGCGGTACAGATGGGGATGGCATTCGCCTCGATGGTCGACCCTGGCAACGGGGTCAACGTCACGGTGATCAGTCAGTTCATGACCATGCTGGTGAGCGTGCTGTTTCTGCTGATGAACGGCCATCTGGTGGTGTTCGAAGTGTTGACCGAGAGCTTTACCACGCTCCCGGTGGGCAATGCCCTGGTGGTCACTCATTTTTGGGAGTTGGTGGGGCGCATGGCGTGGGTGTTCGGCGCCGGGCTGATATTGATCCTGCCGGTGATCGCAGCCTTGTTGGTCGTCAATATTGCCTTTGGCGTGATGACCCGTGCAGCGCCGCAGTTGAATATTTTTTCCATTGGTTTCCCGCTGACCTTGGTCATGGGCATGCTCATTTTCTGGATCGGCCTTGCCGATGTGTTGTCCCATTACCAGGCGTTGGCCAGCGAAACGCTGCTGTGGCTACGCGATTTGGCGAGGGCCGGTTGAATGGCGGAAAGCGAAAGCGGTCAGGACAAGACAGAGGAACCCACCGAGAAGCGCAAGCGCGATGCGCGGGAAAAAGGGGAGATCGCGCGCTCCAAGGAGCTGAACACTGTGTCGGTAACCCTGGCCGGTGCCGGTGGCGTCCTAGCCTTCGGCGGGTATCTGGCCGAGACCCTGCTGGAAATGATGCGCATGAACTTCAGCCTGACCCGCGAGATCATCGTCGATGAGCGGTCCATGGGGGCGTTCTTGCTCACCTCCGGTAAAATGGCCATCTGGGCCGTACAGCCGATTCTGATCCTTCTTTTCGTGATGTCTTTCGTTGCGCCGATCGTACTGGGCGGTTTCGTCTTCTCCGGCAGCTTGCTGCAACCTAAATTCAGCCGAATGAACCCGCTTTCTGGCATCAAGCGCATGTTCTCGATGCATGCCCTGACCGAGTTGCTCAAGGCGCTGGCCAAGTTCTTCGTGATCCTGGTGGTGGCCGTGGCGGTGCTCGCCAGCGACCGTCAAGCCCTGCTGTCAATCGCCAACGAACCGCTGGAGCAGGCGATCATCCACAGCTTGCAAGTGGTGGGGTGGAGCGCCCTGTGGATGTCGGCCGGGCTGTTGCTGATCGCCGCCGCCGACGCCCCGTTCCAGCTGTGGCAAACGCACAAGAAAATGAAGATGACCAAGCAGGAAGTGCGCGACGAGTACAAGGACAGCGAGGGCAAGCCCGAGGTCAAGCAGCGTATCCGGCAGTTGCAACGCGAGGTGTCGCAGCGGCGAATGATGGCGGCTGTGCCCCAGGCCGATGTGATCATCACCAACCCGACCCATTACGCCGTCGCGCTGCAGTACGATCCGGAAAACGGGAATTCGGCCCCCTTGCTGCTGGCCAAGGGCAGCGACTTCATGGCCTTGAAGATTCGCGAGATTGGCGCTGAGCACAACATCCAGATTCTTGAATCCGCCGCCTTGGCCCGGGCGATCTACTACTCCACCGAGGTGGAGCATGAAATTCCTGCCGGCCTGTACCTGGCGGTGGCCCAGGTGTTGGCGTACGTCTTTCAGATACGTCAGTACCACGCAGGGAAGGGCAAGCGGCCAGATCCGCTGAAGACCGACTTGCCCATTCCACCCGATCTGCGCCGTGACAGCTGACCTTGCGTAGCATGGTGAGTCCTTTTGCTGATACGCCTGCAAAAGGGGCGATACAAGCAATATAAATCCCCCACCAGACAAAGTTGGAAAGCTTCTTGCAATGGCAGCGCCAGTCGCCTGACAGGCGTCAAAGTTTTGCAAGAAGAGGACTCGCGGTGGATCGCACTCAGTTAATCAGCAACGCTCGCCATAACCTGGCCGGTCTCGGACGGGGCAACCTCGGCGTGCCGCTGTTGCTGCTGGTGATGCTGGCAATGATGATGTTGCCAATACCACCGTTCCTGCTCGACGTTTTCTTCACCTTCAACATCGCCTTGTCCATCGTGGTGCTGCTGGTCAGCGTGTACGCCTTGCGCCCGTTGGACTTTGCCGCATTCCCCACCATCCTGCTGGTGGCGACCTTGCTGCGACTGGCGCTGAACGTGGCGTCCACCCGCGTGGTCATGCTGCATGGCCAGGAAGGCCACGGCGCCGCGGGCATGGTGATCCAGGCCTTCGGCGATGTGGTCATCGGTGGCAACTACGTGGTCGGTGCGGTGGTCTTCGCCATCCTCATGATCATCAACTTCGTGGTGGTGACCAAGGGTGCGGGGCGTATCTCCGAGGTCAGCGCACGCTTCACCCTCGATGCAATGCCGGGCAAGCAGATGGCCATCGACGCCGACCTGAACGCCGGCCTGATCGACCAGGCGCAAGCCAAGGCGCGCCGCAGCGAAGTCGCCCAGGAGGCTGAGTTCTACGGTTCGATGGACGGTGCCAGCAAGTTCGTGCGCGGTGACGCCATCGCTGGCCTGCTGATCCTGTTCATCAACCTGATCGGTGGCATGCTGATCGGTATGTTGCAGCATGGCATGAGCTTCGGCGACGCCGGCAAGGTGTATGCCCTGTTGACCATTGGTGACGGTCTGGTGGCGCAGCTGCCCTCGCTGCTGCTCTCCACCGCCGCAGCCATCATGGTCACCCGTGCCTCGGGCTCGGAGGACATGGGCAAGCTGATCAACCGTCAGATGTTCGACTCGCCCCGGGCCCTGGCCGTGTCCGGCGCCATCATGATCGTCATGGGGCTGGTGCCGGGCATGCCGCACCTGGCGTTCCTGAGCCTGGGCCTGATGGCGGGCGGCGGCGCCTACCTGGTATGGAAGAAACAGCAAAGGACCAAGGTACAGGCCCGGCAGGAAGCGCAGCGCCAGCAAGAGCTGCTGCCGTCCCCGCAGCGGGCGGCCGAAACCAAGGAGCTGGGCTGGGACGACGTCACCCCGATCGACATGATCGGCCTGGAGGTCGGTTATCGCTTGATCCCATTGGTCGATCGCAACCAGGGCGGGCAGCTACTGGCGCGGATCAAGGGCGTGCGCAAGAAGCTGTCCCAGGACTTGGGCTTTCTCATGCCCACCGTGCATATCCGCGACAATCTCGACCTGCAGCCCAGTGCTTATCGCCTGACGTTGATGGGGGTAATCCTGGCTGAAGCAGAGATCTATCCGGACCGCGAGCTTGCCATCAACCCCGGGCAGGTGTTCGGCAGCCTCAACGGCATCGCGGCCCGCGACCCGGCCTTTGGCCTGGAGGCTGTGTGGATCGACGTCGGTCAGCGCTCGCAGGCGCAGTCGCTGGGCTATACGGTCGTAGACGCCAGTACGGTGGTAGCCACTCACCTCAACCAGATCCTGCAGAAGCATTGCCACGAGCTGATCGGTCACGAAGAAGTGCAGCAACTGTTGCAAGTCTTGTCCAAGGCGTCGCCTAAGCTGGCAGAAGAGTTGGTGCCGGGTGTCATTTCGCTGTCAGGCCTTCTCAAAGTCCTACAGGCTTTGTTGTCAGAACAGGTGCCAGTGCGCGATATTCGTAGCATTGCCGAATCCATCGCCAACAACGCGGCAAAGAGTCAAGATACCGCCGCTCTGGTCGCGGCGGTGCGCGTCGGATTGTGTCGCGCCATCGTGCAAAGCATTGTTGGCGTTGAGTCCGAGCTGCCTGTGATTACCTTGGAGCCCAGGTTGGAACAGATCTTGCTAAATAGTCTGCAGAGGGCCGGGCAAGGTCAGGAAGACGGAGTGCTTCTTGAACCAAGCATGGCCGAAAAGCTGCAGCGTTCACTGATCGAAGCCGCACAGCGCCAGGAGATTCAAGGCCAGCCGGCCATCCTCCTGGTGGCCGGCCCGATCCGCGCCATGCTGTCGCGTTTCGGTCGGCTGGCCGTACCGAATTTGCATGTGCTGGCGTATCAGGAAATACCGGACAACAAGCAAGTCACCATCGTTGCCACCGTGGGCCCTAATGGCTGAGGTAGTGGATAATGCAAGTTAAGCGATTCTTCGCCGCTGATATGCGTCAGGCCATGAAGCTGGTCCGCGATGAGCTGGGCGCTGATGCGGCCATCATCGGCAATCGCCGTATCGCAGGCGGCGTTGAACTGACCGCCGCGCTGGACTACAAGCTGTCCGCCCTGGCGCCTCGGGTACCGAACGTCGAACTCGAAGAAGAGCTGCGCAAGACCCACACGCGCATCGCCACGGCCAAGGCCGAGCTCGAACAGCGCCCGGACAGCAGTGACAGCAATCGCCAACTGTTCGCCGGTCAGTCGCTCACGGCGGCCGAGCCTTTGGTCGAGCCGCACGTTGACGCCCCGCAGCCGGCCACCACCGCAAGCAGCCAGGCCTCGGTGGACCCGCGCCTGTTCGATGCCATGCGCTCTGAGCTGTCCGGCTTGCGCGAGCTGCTGGAAGTGCAACTGGGGTCGCTGGCCTGGACCCAGTTGCAAGGTAGCAAGCCGCAGCAGGCCACGTTGTGGCGCCGGCTGCAGCGCATTGGCCTGTCTGGCCCCATCGCCCGTGAATTGCTCGAGCTGACCAAGGACATCGAGGAGCCTCGCCACGCCTGGCGTATGCTGCTGGCGCACCTGGCGCGCATGATCCGTACGCCCGACGTGGAACCGATCGAGGACGGCGGTGTGATTGCCGTCGTCGGCCCGGCCGGCATGGGCAAGACCACCACCCTGGCCAAGCTCGCGGCGCGCTATGTGCTCAAGTACGGCGCCCACAACCTGGCGCTGGTGAGCATGGACAGTTTCCGTATCGGGGCGCAGGAGCAGCTCAAGACCCTGGGCCGAATCCTGAATGTGCCGGTGACCTATGTCGACCCCGGCCAGTCGTTGGCGGCGGCGCTCGAGCCTCTGCTGCGCAAGCGCGTGGTGCTGATCGATACGGCGGGCCTGCAAGCCAGCGACCCGGCGTTACGCATGCAGCTCGATACCCTGGCCGGTCGCGGCATCGCGGCGAAGAATTACCTGGTCCTGGCCACCACCAGCCAGAAGCAGGTGCTGACCGCGGCCTACCACAGCTACAAGCGCTGCGGGCTGGCCGGCTGCATCCTGACCAAACTCGACGAGTCGGCAAGCCTGGGCGATGTCCTGAGCCTTGCCATCAGTTTCCGACTGCCCGTGGCCTACCTTACCGATGGGCCGCGTATCCCGGACGATCTGCACCTGCCCCGTGGGCACCAGCTGGTCACCCGCGCGGTCAATGTGCAGCAGCAGGACGAGCCCAGCGAGGAGGCCATGGCCGACATGTTCGCTGATCTCTACCACAACCCACGGCGAGCGGGTTGAAAATGAAATGTGTGCAAGGTAGCTATGCCGAGGGATACGCAGCATTGCCCTTCGTGTGGCCTGAGTCCCAGCGAGACAAGGTAAAGAACAGACATGGGTAGCATGCATCCCGTACAGGTAATCGCCGTGACCGGTGGCAAAGGTGGCGTCGGCAAGACAAATGTTTCAGTGAACCTGTCTCTTGCGCTGGCCGAGCTGGGCCGCAGGGTCATGCTGCTCGACGCCGACCTTGGGCTGGCCAATGTTGATGTGTTGCTGGGCCTTGCGCCCAAGCGCACGCTGGCAGATGTCATCGAAGGGCGTTGCGAACTGCGCGATGTGATGCTGCAGGGCCCAGGCGGTGTGCGCATCGTCCCGGCCGCTTCGGGTACCCAGAGCATGGTGCACCTGGCGCCTGCCCAGCATGCGGGCTTGATCCAGGCGTTCAGCGAAGTCGGCGACAACCTTGACGTGCTGGTGATCGATACCGCTGCCGGCATCGGTGATTCGGTGGTCAGCTTCGTGCGCGCGGCCCAGGAAGTGCTGCTGGTGGTCTGCGATGAGCCGACCTCGATCACCGACGCCTATGCGCTGATCAAGCTGCTTAACCGTGATTACGGCATGAACCGCTTCCGGGTGCTGGCCAATATGGCCCAGAGCCCTCAGGAGGGGCGTAACTTGTTCGCCAAGCTGACCAAGGTCACCGACCGCTTCCTGGATGTGGCGCTTCAGTACGTGGGCGCCGTGCCTTACGACGAGTGCGTGCGCAAGGCGGTCCAGAAGCAACGCGCCGTGTACGAAGCGTTCCCGCGCTCCAAATGCGCCCTGGCCTTCAAGGCCATCGCGCAGAAGGTCGACAGCTGGCCGCTGCCCGCCAACCCCCGTGGCCATCTGGAGTTCTTCGTCGAACGCCTGGTGCAGCCGACCAGTGCAGGTTCGATGTCATGAGCGCCAGCGGCTTCAAGATGTACAGCCGCGCCTCGAAAGACGCGCAGTATGAGCTGATCGAGCGTTATGCGCCGCTGGTCAAGCGCATTGCCTACCACCTGTTGGCGCGACTGCCGGCCAACGTGCAGGTCGAGGACCTGATCCAGGCGGGCATGATCGGTCTGCTCGAGGTTGCCAACAAGTATGACGCCAGCAAGGGCGCCAGTTTCGAGACCTATGCCGGCATCCGCATTCGCGGGGCCATGCTCGACGAGGTGCGCAAAGGCGATTGGGCACCGCGTTCGGTGCACCGCAATACCCGCATGGTCAGCGATGCCATGCGTGCGGTCGAAGCCAAAACTGGCCGCGACGCTAAAGATCATGAAGTTGCTGCCGAACTCAAGTTGAGCCTCGATGATTATTACGGGATTCTCAACGACACACTGGGCAGCCGCCTGTTCAGCTTCGACGACCTGTTGCAGGACGGCGAGCACGAAGGCTTGCATGAGGATGGCGTCAGCGGCCAGGCCGAACCTGCCCGTGGGTTGGAGGAAGAGCGGTTCCAGGTCGCGTTGACCGAGGCCATCGCCAACCTGCCGGAGCGCGAGCGCCTGGTGCTGGCGCTGTACTACGACGAGGAACTGAACCTCAAGGAGATCGGTGAGGTCTTGGGGGTCAGCGAGTCGCGGGTCAGCCAGTTGCACAGCCAATGCGCCGCGCGCCTGCGCAGCCGCCTGGGGGAATGGCGGGCCCGTTGAGCCCGCCGTCGTCGTTGCCGTTTTCCACGTTGTACCGAATCGATTGAGTGCGCGCTCGGGGCCGAGCGCGTTTGAGACTGCTTGGAGGTCTAATTGGACAAGAACATGAAAATCCTCATCGTCGACGACTTTTCGACGATGCGGCGCATCATCAAGAACCTGCTGCGTGACCTGGGCTTCGCCAACACCGACGAAGCCGATGACGGCACGACGGCGCTGCCGATGCTCGAAAGTGGCCATTACGACTTCCTGGTAACCGACTGGAACATGCCAGGCATGTCCGGTATCGACCTGCTGCGCAAAGTCCGCGCCAGCGACAAGCTCAAGACCTTGCCGGTGTTGATGGTGACCGCTGAAGCCAAGCGCGACCAGATCATCGAGGCCGCCCAGGCAGGCGTGAATGGCTATGTGGTCAAGCCGTTCACCGCCCAGGTGCTCAAAGAAAAGATCGAGAAGATCTTCGAACGCGTCAACGGCTGAGTCACGTCAGGGGGGCGCGCCATGAGTTCATCACACACGTCATTGGGCGAGTTCGAATCGACCCTCAAGAAGCATGCCCAGGAGTTGGTCGAAAGCCTGGAGCGCGGACGGTTCGGCGAGGCGGTGCAACTCATTCACGAGTTGAACCAGACCCGCGATCGGGGGCTGTACCAGGAAGTGGGCAAGCTGACCCGCGAACTGCACAGCGCCATCGTCAGTTTTCAGATCGACCCGACCATACCCCAGGCCGAGGAGGTGTCGCAGATTACCGACGCCACCGAACGCCTGTCCTATGTGGTCAAGCTCACCGAAGGGGCGGCAAACCGCACCATGGACCTGGTCGAGGAAAGCACGCCTGTGCTCAACGACCTGGCCAGCGAGGCCAAAGCGCTGAGTGCCGATTGGCAGCGCTTCATGCGCCGCGAAGTGAACGCCACGGAGTTTCGTGACCTGGCCAAGCGCGTCGACGGTTTCCTGGCACACAGCGCTGAGGGTAACCGCAAGGTGGCCGGCCATCTCAACGACATCCTGCTGGCCCAGGATTACCAGGACCTGACCGGGCAGGTGATCAAGCGCGTCACGGCGTTGGTGACCGAGGTGGAAAGCAACCTGCTGAAATTGGTGATGATGGCCAGCCAGGTCGACCGCTTTGCGGGCATCCAGCATGACCAGGATCAATTGCGCGCAGAAAAAGATCGAGAAAAACATCCGACTCGGGGTGAAGGTCCGCAGATTCATGCCGATAAGCGTGAAGACGTCGTGTCCGGTCAGGACGATGTCGATGATCTGCTATCCAGCCTGGGTTTTTAAGGAGCACCTTTGATGAGCTTCGGCGCCGATGAAGAAATCCTTCAGGATTTCCTGGTAGAAGCCGGTGAAATACTTGAGCAATTGTCCGAGCAGCTGGTCGAGCTTGAAAGCCGCCCTGACGATGCCGACTTGCTCAATGCGATTTTTCGCGGTTTCCACACTGTAAAAGGGGGCGCCGGCTTCCTCCAGCTCAATGAGCTGGTGGAGTGCTGCCATATCGCCGAGAACGTGTTCGACGTGCTGCGCAAAGGTGAGCGCCGGGTCGATGCAGAGCTGATGGATGTGGTGCTCGAAGCACTGGATGCCGTCAACGGCATGTTTGCCCAAGTGCGTGAGCGCAGCGAAGTGACCCCGGCCACGGCAGAACTGCTGGCAGCCCTGGCGCGTCTGGCAGAGCCTGGCAGCGCCGACGCGGCCCCGGCCCCGGCGGCGCCCGTGCCGGTTGAGCCCGCGCCTGTGCAGCAGGCGCCGCAAGCGACCGAGGCGGACATCACTGACAGCGAATTCGAGCAGCTGCTCGATTCGCTCGACGCGGTGAAGGCCCAGGCCGCAGCGGCCGAGCAGATGCCTGCCGAGCCCGTCAGCGGCCAGGGTGACGACATCACCGATGCCGAATTCGAGTCGCTGCTCGACCAGTTGCATGGCAAAGGCCAGTTCAGTGCCGAAGTGACCGCCCAGCCGGTGGCTGCCGCGGCCGAGCCGGTCAGTGACGAAATCACCGACGCCGAGTTCGAGTCGCTGCTGGACCAGTTGCATGGCAAAGGCACGTTCCAGGCTGATGCCTTGCCCGCAGCCAAGGCTGCGACGCCTGTCGAGCCAGCGCCTGCCACCACGGGCGACGACATCAGCGAACAGGAGTTCGAAGCGTTGCTGGACCAGCTGCATGGCAAGGGCAAGTTCAATGGCGACGTGGCTGGCGTCGAAGCACCTGCCAGTGTTCAGGCCGCAGCCCCAGCCAGGGTCGAAGCGCCGGCAGTCAGCCGTCCTGCTGGCGCGGCGCCACCTGCTGCAGCGCCCAAGCCTGCTGCTGCCCCACGGGCGCCGGCGTCGAGCGCCGACAAGCACGCGGTCAGCGAAGCGGAAACGACCGTCAGGGTCGACACCGCGCGCCTGGACGAGATCATGAACATGGTCGGCGAACTGGTGCTGGTGCGTAACCGTCTGGTCCGCCTGGGCCTGAACAGCGGCGATGAAGCCATGTCCAAGGCCGTGTCGAACCTCGATGTGGTCACCGCCGACTTGCAGACGGCGGTGATGAAGACGCGCATGCAGCCGATCAAGAAAGTGTTCGGCCGCTTCCCGCGCCTGGTGCGTGACCTGGCGCGGCAGTTGAAGAAAGAGATCAACCTTGAACTGGTGGGCGAAGAAACCGACCTGGACAAGAACCTGGTCGAGGCGCTGGCCGACCCGCTGGTGCACTTGGTGCGCAATGCCGTGGACCATGGGGTGGAAATGCCCGATGAGCGCGAGGCCGCGGGCAAGGCGCGCACAGGGCGCGTCGTATTGTCTGCCGAGCAGGAGGGTGACCATATCCTGCTGTCGATTTCCGACGACGGCAAAGGTATGGACCCGAACGTGCTGCGTGTCAAGGCCGTGGAAAAGGGCCTGATGGACAAGGACGCCGCCGACCGTTTGAGCGAGTCGGACTGCTACAACCTGATCTTCGCGCCAGGCTTTTCCACCAAGACCGAGATTTCCGACGTCTCTGGGCGGGGCGTGGGCATGGACGTGGTCAAGACCAAGATTTCCCAGCTCAACGGCTCGATCAACATCTACTCGGCCAAGGGGCAGGGCTCGAAGATCGTCATCAAGGTCCCGCTGACCCTGGCGATCATGCCGACCTTGATGGTGATGCTGGGCAACCAGGCGTTCGCCTTCCCGCTGGTCAACGTCAACGAGATCTTCCACCTGGACTTGTCGCGCACCAACGTGGTCGATGGTCAGGAAGTGGTGATCGTACGGGACAAGGCGTTACCGCTGTTCTACCTCAAGCGCTGGCTGGTCCAGGGCCAGGTGCATGAAGAACAGCACGAAGGTCACGTGGTGATCCTGTCGGTCGGCACCCAGCGCATCGGCTTTGTCGTCGATCAACTGGTGGGCCAGGAAGAAGTGGTAATCAAGCCACTGGGCAAGATGTTGCAAGGCACCCCGGGCATGTCCGGGGCCACCATCACCGGCGACGGTCGCATTGCGCTGATTCTCGACGTCCCGAGCATGCTCAAGCGTTACGCCGCGCGGCGTATTTGATCTCGGTGGCGTCCCCCTGGCCGGGGGCGTCACCTAACGGAGTGTTTATGGCAGTCAAGGTCCTGGTGGTGGATGATTCCGGTTTCTTCCGCCGCCGCGTCTCGGAAATCCTCTCGGGGGACTCGACGATCCAGGTGGTGGGCACTGCAACCAACGGCAAGGAAGCGATCGACCAGGCGCTTGCGCTCAAGCCCGATGTGATCACCATGGACTACGAGATGCCCATGATGGATGGCATCACGGCGGTGCGGCACATCATGCAACGGTGCCCGACGCCTGTGCTGATGTTCTCGTCGCTCACCCATGAAGGTGCTCGGGTCACGCTCGATGCGCTCGATGCCGGGGCGGTAGACTACCTGCCGAAGAATTTCGAAGACATTTCGCGCAACCCCGAGAAGGTCAAGCAGATGCTGTGCGAGAAGGTGCATACCCTGTCGCGTAGCAACCGCCGCATGACCAGTTACGCCCGCCCGGCGCCCGCGCCCGCTGCGGCCTCCGCGCCGACACCCACAACGGCCACGAGCGCTGCAGGGCCGGCCCCGGTGCGAAGCGCCGCCGCGCCCGTCAGGCCAGCCGCTGCGCATTCACCAGCGCCCAAGCGCAAGCCGTACAAGTTGGTGGCCATCGGCACCTCGACTGGGGGGCCGGTGGCCTTGCAGCGGGTGCTGACGCAGTTGCCAGGCAATTTCCCGGCGCCGATCGTGCTCGTTCAGCACATGCCGGCAGCCTTCACCAAAGCCTTTGCAGAACGCCTGGACAAGCTGTGCCGCATCAGCGTCAAGGAAGCCGAAGATGGCGACATCCTGCGTCCCGGGCTTGCGCTGTTGGCGCCCGGCGGCAAGCAGATGATGATCGATGGCCGTGGCACCGTGAAGATTCTGCCCGGTGACGAGCGGCTCAACTACAAGCCCTGCGTGGATATCACCTTCGGCTCGGCAGCCAAGTCCTATGGCGACAAGGTGCTGTCCGTGGTGCTGACCGGCATGGGCGCGGACGGCCGGGAAGGGGCGCGCTTGCTCAAGCAGGCGGGCAGCACGGTGTGGGCACAGGATGAAGCCAGCTGCGTGATCTATGGCATGCCCATGGCGATCGTCAAGGCCAACCTGGCCGATGCGGTGTACAGCCTGGACGATATCGGCCGGCACCTGGTGGAGGCGTGCGTCTGATGGACGTGCTCAGCCTGATCGGCCTGATCCTGGCTTTTGTCGCTATCGTGGGCGGCAATTTCCTCGAAGGCGGCCACGTGGGCGCCCTGATCAACGGGCCGGCAGCGCTGATCGTATTGGGCGGTACCCTGGCGGCCGCCTTGCTGCAATCGCCGCTCTCCTCGTTCAAGCGCGCCTTGCAGATCCTGCGCTGGATCCTGTTTCCACCGCGGGTCGATCTGCCGGGTGGGGTCGATCGGGTCGTGAACTGGAGCCTGACGGCGCGCAAGGAAGGCCTGCTCGGGCTGGAAGGGGTGGCCGATGGCGAGCCCGATCCCTACGCGCGCAAGGGCTTGCAGTTGCTGGTAGACGGTGCCGAGCCCGAAGCCATTCGCAGTATTCTCGAAGTGGATTTCCTGACCCAGGAGGGCCGTGACCTGCAGGCCGCCAAAGTCTTCGAGAGCATGGGCGGCTACGCGCCGACCATCGGGATTATCGGCGCGGTGATGGGCCTGATCCACGTCATGGGCAACCTGGCCGACCCGGCGCAGCTGGGCAACGGCATTGCCGTTGCGTTCGTGGCGACCATCTACGGCGTTGCCAGTGCCAACCTGATCCTGTTGCCCATTGCCAACAAGCTCAAGGCGCTGGTACTGCGCCAGTCGCGCTACCGGGAAATGCTCCTCGAAGGCCTCTTGTCCATTGCCGAAGGCGAGAACCCGCGCTCAATCGAGCTGAAGCTGCAAGGCTTCATGGAGTAGCCATGCGTCGTCGCCGTCATGCCGAGGAGCCGGAAAACCACGAGCGCTGGCTTGTGTCCTACGCGGACTTCATCACCTTGCTGTTCGCCTTTTTCGTGGTGATGTATTCGATTTCCTCGGTCAACGAGGGTAAGTACAAGGTGGTGTCCCAAGCCCTGCTGGGGGTGTTCAATGACCCTGAGCGCAGCATGAGGCCCATTCCCATCGGGGATGAGCGCCCGTTGACCGTGCGACCTGCGCAGCCCTTGGTCAAGGACAGCGAGCAGCCTGATGCTGGCGTGTCGACCGCCAGCAACGACCCGCTCAAGACCATCGCCGAGGAGGTGCGCGACGCTTTTGGCGACCTTATCAGGGGTGATCAGATGACGATCCGGGGTAACGAGCTGTGGATCGAGATCGAGCTCAATTCCTCGTTGCTGTTCGGCAGTGGCGATGCCATGCCCAGTGACAATGCGTTTGCCATCATCGACAAGGTGGCGGCCATACTCAAGCCGTTCGCCAACCCGGTGCACGTCGAAGGCTTCACTGATAACCAGCCTATCCGTACCGCGCAGTACCCGACCAACTGGGAGCTATCCTCGGCCCGCGCCGCCAGTATCGTCCGGCTGTTGGCCATGGGCGGCGTGAACCCCGGGCGCATGGCATCGGTGGGCTATGGCGAGTATCAGCCTGTGACGGGCAACGATACCCCCGAAGGGCGGGCCCGCAACCGGCGCGTGGTCCTGGTGATATCCCGCAACCTCGAGGTGCGCCGCAGCCTGACCAGCACCGGTGCTGCCAATGCCACGCCCGATGCTGCACTGCGCCGGGCTGGCACACAAAGTGCACCGGCAAGCTCAGCAGCGGTGGCAGGGCAGTGACTCGTCAATTCTCTGTCGCCCCATTGGCGGATGTCCACGCGCGGCGCTTGACCGACAGCCATCCAAGCCCTTCATTTTCCAGCAAGGCAGCGGGCACACCATGCTCCCTGCCTCACCCACGGATAGAGTTTGCCTGATGAGAGTCTGGGCAGTAGCCAATCAAAAAGGTGGCGTCGGCAAGACCACCACCACCATCGCCCTGGCTGGCCTGCTGGCCGACGCCGGCAAGCGCGTGATCGTCGTCGATCTTGATCCACATGGGTCGATGACCAGCTATTTCGGGCATAACCCCGATGCGCTGGAACATAGCTGCTACGACCTGTTCCTGCACAAGGGCAGCGTTCCGGATGGGCTGCCGGGGCAGTTGCTGTTGCCCACCAGTGACGAGCGCATATCATTGCTCCCCTCCAGCACCGCCCTTGCCGTACTGGAGCGGCAATCGCCCGGCCAGAACGGTTTGGGGCTGGTCATCGCCAAGAGTCTGGCGCAGCTGTGGCAGGACTTCGACTTCGCACTGATCGACAGTCCCCCTTTGCTGGGGGTGTTGATGGTCAATGCGCTGGCGGCCAGCCAGCAACTGGTCATCCCGGTGCAGACAGAGTTTTTGGCCGTCAAGGGCCTTGAACGCATGGTCGGCACCCTGGCCATGATCAACCGCTCCCGGCGCCAGGCGCTGCCGTACCAGATCGTGCCGACGTTGTTCGACCGGCGTACCCAGGCCTCCCTGGGAACGCTCAAGTTGCTGCGCGATGCCTACGGCGAACAGGTATGGCAGGGCTATATTCCCGTGGACACGCGGCTGCGCGATGCGAGCCGCCAGGGCGTCACGCCGTCGCAATTCGACAACAAGAGCCGCGGGCTGGTGGCCTACCGGGCGCTGCTCAAGCACTTGTTGACCTACACGCCCGCGGCGCAGGTGGCCTGATGACACAAACACGGCAAGTGAGCAGCAAGCCTCAGTTGGCGCTGCAGTCGTATCTCGACGGTCTGCTCCAGGAAGCCACCGAGCCCCTGGAGGCGCTGCCAGCGTCAGACACGGCAGATGACTTCGCCCAGGCGGTGCGCCAAGAGCAGGCCCGCGATGGGCGCGAGCCAGGCCAGGCCACCCAGGCAAAACCGGCACCTGCCGCACCTGAACGGCCGTTCGCCGAGCCCAGGCTTGCGGTATTGCCTAGCGTGATACCGGTGCAGCCGCCGGTGGTGGCGGTAGTAGAACAGGCAGTAGTGGCAGAGGCCAGCATCCCGGTCCTGATCGATACGCCGACTGTAGCGCCGGCAATGCCTCTGGTGGACGTCCACCTGCCCGCACCGGACGTGCCCGTACCGCCGGCCACCGTCGATGGACGTCCGGCCTGGGCTGCCGAGCCGTTCGAGTGCCTGCTGTTCGATGTGGCCGGCCTGACCCTGGCCGTGCCGCTGGTGTGCCTGGGCTCGATCTATACCTTGGCCGATCGCGAGCTGACGCCGCTGTTCGGGCAGCCCGAGTGGTTCCTGGGCATCCTCACGTGCCAGGCTGGCAACCTCAAGGTGCTCGACACCGCGCGCTGGGTCATGCCCGACCGCTACCGCGACGATTTCCGGCAGGGCCTGCAATACGTCATTTCTGTCCAGGGCTATGAATGGGGGCTGGCTGTGCATCAGGTCAGCCGCTCGCTGCGCCTGGACCCGTCCGAGATCAAGTGGCGTAGCCAGCGGGGCCAGCGGCCGTGGCTGGCCGGCACGGTCATTGAACACATGTGTGCACTGCTGGACGTGGCGGAGCTGGCCGAGTTGATCGCCAGCGGCGCCGTCAAGCAGCTGCACGCCAAACCGCACATCACACCGAACACACCGCCAAAGGCGGATTTCAAGGGGTAGGGGAATGAAAAAGTCGTCCGCACAAGGTTCTGAAGATCCGATCCTGCAGTGGGTTACCTTCCGTCTGGACAACGAGTCCTACGGCATCAACGTGATGCAGGTGCAGGAAGTGCTGCGCTACACGGAAATCGCCCCGGTGCCGGGTGCGCCCAGCTATGTGCTGGGTATCATCAACCTGCGCGGCAACGTGGTGACCGTGATCGACACGCGCCAGCGCTTCGGGCTGATGCCAACCGAGGTCACCGACAACACCCGCATCGTCATCATCGAGGCAGACAAGCAAGTGGTCGGCATTCTGGTCGATAGCGTTGCCGAGGTGGTGTACCTGCGCCAGTCCGAGATTGAAACCGCGCCCAACGTGGGCAACGAAGAATCGGCCAAGTTTATCCAGGGTGTGTGCAACAAGAATGGCGAACTGCTGATTCTGGTCGAACTGGACAAGATGATGACCGAGGAAGAGTGGTCGGAACTGGAGAACATCTGACTTGATTTTCGAGGTCGGCGTCATTTTACTGGCCCTGCTGTGGGCCTTGAGCCTGTGGTTCTTCCTGAACTACACCAAGCGTCAGCGCGAGCTGGCTGCTCAGCAGGCCATTGGCGATGCCCTGCGCGACCAGCGTATCAAGGACCTCGGCAAGCGGCTCGATGATTACCAGAACGTCACCGTGCGCATGGGCGAGGCCATCCATGAGCTGCGCGGTGCAGTGGCCACGCTGCCCGACCGGTTGGAGCGGCTTGAGCAGCGTGACCCGAGCAGCGTCACCTTCACCCAGGCTGCACGGCTGGTCGGCATGGGTGCCAGCGTGTCGGAGCTTACCGAAACCTGCGGTCTAACCCAGGCCGAGGCTGAGCTGATGAGCAAACTGCACCGCAACAACTGAATATCAGGGCGACGCAAGTCGCCCTGTGCATTTCAGGGTTTGCTCCAGGAATGGTAGTTGCCTACGCGGGCAACACGGTTCAAGGCCAGGTCGTGTTCTACGGCTGATTTGATTTGCGCTTCTTTGCCTGCAAGCAAAAACAATGGCTTGCTCTGCGGCAAGCTCTGCAGATTGCAGAGCTGGCGCAAGCGTTGAAGCCTGGGGAGGTGTTGATCGATCACGTCGTTGAGCACTCCTGGGCCTGTGAGGTGGTTCAGGCGTCTGGCGTAGGCCTTGAAACCTGGCATGTCGGTCGTTGGCCGATGCTGATAGAAGTCCCCATTGGCCTGGTAGCGTGCATGCATGGCCTCGCTGATCGCTTGCAGGTTGGGGTTGCCTGGATGGCTGGCAATCATGTTGCTGTTGTAGTGGCAATGCATGCCGAGGGTGTCGTTGTTTGCCGGGTCCCCCAGAATGAAACCGTCCGGGGTCGTGGCCAGGTCCACAGCCTCTATGGCTGCACGCGCGGGATCCTCCGGCGCCTCGGGATGGGCAAGCAACGTATCGTCCACATCCATGTAGATCCCGCCCTGCGCGTGTAGCATCGGGTAGCGCAAAATGTCCGATGCCGAGGAGAAATTGGCCCCGGGGGCGTTTACGGCATCCCGGTATTGCTCGAAATGGGGGCTTTCACTGAAACGGGCATAGAAGGGCTGGTCCTCTAATGGCAGCACCTGCAGATTGGGCGCGCGCTGACCGAGTAACTGGCGGTTGGTCTCGAACGCCTCGGGGTCTGCCTTGGAAAGGTACAAGCGGTAACTGAACGAGCTGTTGCTCAGGCGCTCGGCGTTGGCCGCCAGGTTATCCACCAGCTCAGGCGCTATAACTTTGTTGCCAACCCAAAGGCTGGAGATGGTTTTAGGAATCGGGTGCACTGTATCCTGCGCGACGGGGGGCATTTCAATCGGTAGCGGCAGATCGACACCAAGCCCCTTGAGGGTCGCCGAGCGCATCTGATCGGTCACTGGGCGTGTCGTGACATCGATTCGGATCAAACTGCGTCGCCCGGGCATGGCCTGGTAGTAGGGCGGGTTGAGATCATTCGAGGCCTGTTCGGTGATGAAAGCGTCATGCTCACTGTCGTAAAGCACCGTTATGTTGTAGCCGCCCACTTCGGTCTGCAGCTCCGCAGGCCCTTCCTCGCTGACCGGTATTCGTATGACTGAACGCGCCACAGGGCTGTCATCAGCCTGTACTGGCTCGATGGCGTTGTCGAAGAAAGCGCCTATCTCGGGTTCTGCAAAATGGGGTGGGTTGATCGGGCTCAGCGGGTAACCCAGCTGATCGTTCAAACGGACAGGCGTAAAGAATCGCACGCGCTTGAGGGAAAATAGCTCGGTGGCGCGCGTCGCCGCTTCGCTAGCCAGAGGCAGGGCGTTCAGCAGACCGAAGACCGTGTTGGAAACGCCTTCAGCCTGGTCTTCGAGCGTTTTGCCATCAATTGCCTGGTCCAGGCCAAGCCCGAATTGCGCCACGCCTGCCAGGGCGAGCATGGGCGCCAGTGCCGGCATAACGATAGCCAAGGGCGCCAACAAATTGATTGAGGTAGCCAGATACCCGCGCCATTTCGCCTTGGTTACGGCCTGGTCACTGGTGATGATGAAGTCGGCATCGGCATAGCTGCGCTTGCGTTGGCGCTCGGTAAGCGCCGTGAATAGGTCGCCCTCGATCAACGGGCTGTATTTTTTTAGTTTGTAGTACACGTATTTCTTCGGCGGCCAGGGGCCGTCGGTAGTGAAACCCGGTCGGTTGGGTGATCGGTAATGGATCGCAGGATAGGCGCCCAACCCCTCAAGCGCAGTGTCCAAGCCGCTGAAGTCGAGCCCATCCGGCGTGTCGGCCAGCCGAAAATAGCGGCGCAGGGCCTGACGCTTTTCCGGATCGCGGCACTGTTCACCGACCCAGTCCTTCATGGCGCCCAGGCTGCCGAACTCATGGAAGGGTGAGGCATTGCCTGGCAGGTAGAGCAGGACCTTGCGCCGCTTCTGGTCGGCAATGCCAATCAGGTCGGTAGCCGCGTAGCCATACACATTCAGCGCTCTGATCCTCAGGCTGTCAGCGCGCGGCGCCAGGCCTGCGGCTTCCCAGAGCATCTGTCGGCCTGCCTCGCTGAGCGAACCTTCCTGGACTTGCTTGTTACAGGCTGCCACGAAGCCGATCTGCAGCGCTTGTCGGTGGCTGTCGCTGGCCTCGTGCCAATACGCGTCGAGCATGGCGACGAAACGGGCATGGAAGTCCAGCTCCCAGACGAAGCGCTGCATGGCCTCGACGTCGATGGGTAAATGGGTGGTGATGTCATAGCGTCTAGGTTCGGTGCGGCGAAACAGCCCGTTGAACACAGAATAGGCGCCACCCTGCGCCCATGGCCCCAGGTCGGGCAAGCGCTCGACAATGCGTAGTGGGTGGGCAGGGAGATGGCCGGCCCAGCCGCCAGGGAAAAGCTGGCCGACCAGATCCTTGCTGTTTTCCCCTTGCCAGTTGGACAGCACCGCTTCGGTCAGGGACAGGCGCTGAACCACGACGGCTTGATCGCCCCTGTAGTGCAGGGTGACCACGTCGGTCTGATCCGGGTCCAGGTCATGGCCTTGGCGGCAGGCCCAATCGCGTATGTCGCTGGCGGCCTGGCGGTCGGGGCGGGGGATGTGTTGCAGGTGGCCGCGCACGTAGCGCAGGCCAACCGAATTGACACGTGTATCAGCCATGGTCATCGACTCATGCAGTAAAAGGAGCCGATACAGTGTCGGCCCCATCGTCGCATGGGGCCTTAGCCGATTACTACCCTTCGGGCAGGCGCAAGTGCCTGGGCGTAACGTCGCGTGGTTGGGCCGGAGCATCGTCGAAGCCCGCTGGCACTTTGCCGCGTAACTGCCAGGCGAACGCGATGATTTCGGCGATGGTCAGGTACAGCGCTTCGGGAATCTGCTCGCCCAGCTCAAGGCGTGCCAGCAGGCGCACCAGCTCCGGGTTTTCGTAGATGGGTACTTCATGTTCGCGCGCCAGGGCCAGGATGGCTTCGGCCAGTTCATCGTCGCCTTTGGCGCTGAGTGTGGGCGCCTGTTGTCCATCGTAGCTCAGTGCTACGGCCTGGCGGGGGGTAGGGGTACTCATGCGTTTTCGTCCACCCAGCGTTGTTCGACCCGTGTCCGGGGGCCCTGCGCAGGTGCGCCGGGGAAGCAGTGCAGCTCATCGACCTCCAGGCCACGCGCCAGCAGGCGTTCACGCAGTGCACCAAGCTGGCGCTCGATCAGGCGAGCGGTCGGTTCGCGCTCGGCCCACAGCTGGCCGTTGAGACGGCCTTGGGTCAATTGGGCCTGGACCTGCAGCGGGCCGAGCGGCGCCAGATCGAAAGCCAGTTCGATCCGCCACAACGGTTGCAACGCATCAGGGGCCTGATGCTCGCGGTCGGCCTGCTGTTGAGGGGGTTCTTCGCGCTGAAGCTTGACCTGCAGGGGCACGAATTCCTGCCCGTGGCGAATGGGCACTTCGGTCTGCCAAGTGGTCTGCAGGTTGCCGTTTTCCAGTGTGCCGCTTTGCTGCAGGCTGCTCATGGCGTGGCTCTGCAGGCGCGAAACGGCAGCTGCGGCCAAGCGCAGCAATTGCTCCAGATCACCTTCGTCCTCCAAGGCCTGCAACAGTCTTGAGGGCAGCGGGAATGCGCCCGGCTGGGGCTTGGGACTTACCCGTTCGAGCGTGCCCAGCGCGTTTCGAACCAGCGCCGGCACGGCCGCTGCCAGGCTGGCCGGTGGTGGGCCAAGGGCGGCGTTAGTGCTGATCTGGGTAATGAGTTGAAGCATGTTGGCCTTGAGGTCGGCGCCCAGCCCCGCCGTGGCCCCGGTCATCAGTTTTGCCTCCAGAAAGGCGCCGCTGTTGAGCAGCGCCTGCGCAACGGCTTTTGCATCACCCAGTTGCTGGGCCGTCGGCAGCGCGCCAAGCAGGCGCTCGATCGTCGTGCGCAGCGGGCTGTCAGCCTCCGGGTCGCGCGCCAACTGTTGCAGGCCGGCCAACAGGCTCGGGAGCGAGGCCTGGCGATTTTGCTGGCTGCCCAGATGCTGGGCGATACCCAGTTGATCCTGCCTGCCGGCCAAGGGGACGAACTGCAAGGACTGGTCACCCTGCACGCGCGCACTGAGCAGGCTGCCGATCGCCAACGGCCTGGGGCTGTCCACGGCCAGCACGGCACCTGCCTGGGCGGTATTCAGAAGGCTCACCAGCGCCCGGTAGCTGGCAGGCTGGCCAGGGGGGCCGGGAAGCACCTGATTGGTCAACACCTTGCCCTGCAACAGGCTACCGACCGGTACCCGGGCGGTGTCTAGGCGCGTCAGGGTCGAGACCTGGCTGGTACTTGCCTGCTGCAGCAAAATGGCCAGCCGGCCGGCTTCGGGCTGGCTCACGGTCACCTGACTGCCCTGGGGCAAAGGCTGGCTGGCGCTGGCTTGCAGTTGGGTCTGCAGGCCGTTGGCTTGCAGCAGACGCAAAACCAGCTGAAACTCCTGGCCGGTCTGGCGCATGGCAACTACTTCAGCCTGCGCGGTCTCGCCAGGGCCAAGCAAACCGGGCTGGGCCTGGGTAAGGCGCAGCAGTTCACCGGTCATCGCCGCCTTGATTGCCTGGGCGCCGTTCAGGGTTTGCAGGCCGAGACTATTGATTTCAGTCATGATTGTATACAACCTTAGGTACCCAGCCTCTTGGCAGCCTGGCTGTGCATGTAATAATGCCGCCCGCCCGTGATTGCCAGTATAACGGCAGCGCACCGGGTGACTTGAGTGGTAGGGGTCCGGGTAGCGTCATCCGAACCCTAGAACGATAAGGCAGAACCGTGACTCTTCATCTTCAAGCCGTGGGCCTGGCCTGCGAGCGCGACTGGCGCCTGCTGTTCGAGCACCTTGCCTTCGAACTGCGGCCAGGCGACATGCTACAGATCAGCGGCCCCAACGGCAGCGGCAAGACCAGCCTGTTGCGCCTGCTGGCTGGCCTGATGCAGCCGACCGCCGGTCAGATCCTGCTCGGTGGACGTCCGTTGGACGAACAGCAGCATGCGTTGGCCAGCATCCTGGTGTGGATTGGCCATGCCGCGGGCATCAAGGAACTGCTCACAGCCGAAGAGAACCTGACCTGGCTGTGCGCGCTGCACCGTTCAGCCAGCCGCGAACAGATCTGGCAGGCCCTGGCTGCCGTCGGGCTGCGCGGTTTCGAGGACGTGCCTTGCCATACCTTGTCGGCCGGGCAGCAACGCCGCGTGGCCCTGGCGCGCCTGCATCTGGCAGCCGCACCGTTGTGGATTCTGGACGAGCCGTTCACTGCCCTGGACAAACAGGGCGTCGCGGACCTGGAGACCCATCTGGCCGCCCATTGCGAGCACGGTGGCACCGTGGTGCTGACCACCCACCACACCCTGTCCCACACGCCTGCGGGCTACCGAGAACTCAACCTGGGGCAGTGGGCAGCATGAGCGTCTTTACCCTGTTGTTGCGACGCGAAGCGCGGTTGCTGTTTCGCCGGCCTGCGGAGCTTGCCAACCCGCTGGTATTCTTCGCCATCGTGGTGGCCTTGTTCCCCTTGGCCGTCGGGGCGCAGACCCAGATGCTGCAGAACCTGTCCCCGGGGCTTGTATGGGTGGCTGCACTGCTGGCGGTGCTGTTGTCCCTGGACGGGCTGTTTCGCAGCGATTTCGAAGATGGTTCGCTGGAGCAGTGGGTGCTCTCGCCGCATCCGCTGGCACTGATGGTGTTGGCCAAAGTGCTGGCGCATTGGCTGTTCTCCGGGCTTGCGCTGGTGTTGCTGGCACCGTTGCTGGCGTTGATGCTCGGCCTGCCAGGGCACTGTCTGCCGGTGCTGCTGGGCTCGCTGCTGCTGGGCACGCCCGTGTTGAGCCTGTTGGGCGCGGTGGGCGCTGCGCTGACGGTCGGCCTCAAGCGCGGCGGTTTGTTGCTGGCGTTGCTGATTCTGCCGTTGTATATCCCTGTATTGATCCTGGGCAGTGGTGCATTGCAGGCGGCGTTGCAGAATATGCCCGCCACCGGCCACCTGCTCTGGCTCGCCAGCCTGACGGCCCTGGCCGTGACCCTGGCACCCTTTGCGATCGCCGCCGGCCTGAAAATCAGCGTCGGCGAATAACGAGCCTGGGCTTTGAAGCCTGGCCAATACCCTGGATGCACCCTGATGAAAATGAGCTGGACGTGGTTTCACAAGCTGGGCTCTCCGAAATGGTTCTATGCCATTAGCGGGCGCATGTTGCCGTGGCTGTCCATCGCTGCCGTGCTCTTGTTAGTGGTCGGCGTGGTCTGGGGGCTGGTCTTCGCGCCCCAGGACTACCAGCAGGGCAACAGCTTTCGCATCATCTACATCCATGTCCCGGCCGCGATGTTGGCCCAGTCCTGTTACGTTCTGCTGGCGGTGGCCGGTGTGGTGGGGCTGGTGTGGAAGATGAAGCTGGCCGATGTCGCCCTGCAATGCGCTGCCCCCATCGGCGCCTGGATGACCGCCGTGGCGCTGGTGACCGGGGCCATCTGGGGTAAGCCAACCTGGGGCAGCTGGTGGGTGTGGGATGCGCGCCTCACCTCGATGCTCATCCTGTTGTTCCTGTACTTCGGCATCATTGCGCTGGGCCAGGCAATCAGTAATCGTGACAGCTCGGCAAAAGCCTGCGCCGTGCTGGCCATCGTTGGCGTGGTGAACATTCCCATCATCAAGTATTCGGTCCAGTGGTGGAACACGCTGCATCAGGGCGCCACCTTTACCCTGACCGAAAAGCCTGCGATGCCCGCCGATATGTGGTTGCCGCTGTTGTGCACGGCGCTGGGCTTCTACTGCTTCTTTGGCGCGGTGCTCTTGATGCGCATGCGCCTTGAGGTACTCAAGCGCGAGGCACGCGCCAGTTGGGTGAAGGAAGAAATATCGAGCAGCCTGGCTGGGAGGGTCGTGCCATGAGTTTCGCCAGTTTCGGTGATTTCATCGCCATGGGTCACCACGGCCTTTATGTGTGGTCGGCCTACGGCATCTGCGCCGCGGTGCTGGCGCTTAACGTCGCCGTGCCGGTGTTGGCCCGGCGCCGCTACCTGCAAGAAGAGGCGCGCCGCTTGCGCCGGGAGAAAACGCAGTGAATCCGCAGCGCAAGAAACGCCTGTTGCTCATCGTCGGTCTGCTGGTCGGCGTCGGGGTTGCCGTGGGCTTTGCCCTCACTGCCTTGCAACAGAACATCAACCTGTTCTACACCCCCACCCAGATCGCCAATGGCGAGGCACCGCTGGACACGCGCATCCGCGCCGGCGGCATGGTCGAACAGGGCTCGGTGCAACGCTCCTCCGACTCGCTGGACGTGCGCTTCGTGGTCACCGATTTCAACAAGTCCGTACCCATCACTTACCGCGGCATCCTGCCGGACCTGTTCCGTGAAGGGCAGGGCATCGTGGCCTTGGGCAAGCTCAACGGCGACGGCGTGGTGGTGGCCGACGAAGTGCTGGCCAAGCATGACGAAAAGTACATGCCCCCTGAAGTCAGCAAGGCGCTGAAAGAAAGCGGCCAGGCGGCAACCCAGACGGGGGCGCGGCCATGAACGCAGCCTTGGTGATACCCGAACTGGGCCAACTGTCGATGATTCTGGCCATCTGCTTCGCGGCTGTGCAGGCCAGCCTGCCGCTGATTGGGGCGTGGCGTGGTGACAGCTTGTGGATGAGCCTGGCGCGGCCCGCAGCCTGGGGGCAGTTCGCCTTTCTGACGTTCGCGTTCGCGTGCCTGACCCATGCCTTCATGACCGACAACTTTTCGGTTGCCTACGTGGCCAGCAACTCGAACAGTGCACTCCCGTGGTACTACAAGTTCAGCGCGGTCTGGGGGGCGCATGAGGGCTCACTGCTGCTCTGGGCGCTGATTCTGGGGGGCTGGACCTTCGCCGTGTCGGTGTTCTCGCGGCAATTGCCCCAGGTGATGCTCGCCCGCGTGCTGGCGGTCATGGGCATGATCAGCGTGGGCTTTCTGAGCTTTTTGATCATCACCTCCAACCCGTTTCAGCGCCTGCTGCCACAGGTGCCTGTCGATGGCCGGGACCTCAACCCGCTGCTGCAGGACATTGGCCTGATCGTGCATCCGCCAATGCTGTACATGGGCTACGTCGGTTTTTCGGTCGCCTTCGCCTTCGCCATCGCCGCCCTGCTCGGCGGGCGTCTAGACGCCGCCTGGGCCCGGTGGTCGCGGCCCTGGACCCTGGTGGCCTGGGCGTTCTTGGGCGTGGGCATCACCCTGGGTTCCTGGTGGGCCTACTATGAACTGGGCTGGGGTGGCTGGTGGTTCTGGGACCCGGTGGAAAACGCATCGTTCATGCCCTGGCTGGTAGGGACGGCGCTGATCCATTCCCTGGCAGTGACGGAGAAGCGTGGGGTGTTCAAGAGCTGGACCGTCCTGCTGGCCATCGCCGCGTTCTCACTGAGCCTGCTGGGGACGTTCCTGGTGCGTTCCGGGGTGCTCACCTCCGTGCATGCCTTCGCCGCCGACCCGTCGCGTGGCATTTTCATCCTGTTCTTCCTGCTGTTCGTGGTCGGCGGCTCGCTGACCCTGTTCGCCTTGCGTGCGCCGGTGGTCAAGAGCCAGGTGGGGTTTGCCCTGTGGTCGCGCGAAACCCTGCTGCTGGCGAACAATCTGGTGTTGGTGGTCGCGGCATCGATGATTTTACTGGGCACCTTGTACCCGCTGGTGCTCGATGCCCTGACCGGCGCCAAGCTCTCGGTAGGCCCGCCCTATTTCGACGCCCTGTTCCTGCCGCTTATGGCACTGCTGATGCTGGTGCTGGGAGTAGGGGTGGTGGTGCGGTGGAAAGATACGCCTGGCAAGTGGCTACTGGGCATGATGACGCCGGTCCTGGTCGGCAGCGCCGTGCTGGCGCCGGTGGCGGGCCTGATCGTCGACGATTTCGACTGGCAGGTGCTGGCCACGTTCGCCCTGGCCGCCTGGGTAGTGCTCGGGGGGTTGCGCGATGTGCTCGACAAGACGCGCCACAAGGGGCTGCTCAGGGGGCTGCTCGGTCTTGGGCGCAGCTATTGGGGCATGCAGGTCGCTCACCTGGGGCTTGCGGTGTGTGCCCTTGGGGTGGTGCTGTCGAGCAACAATAGCGCCGAGCGTGATTTGCGCATGGCCCCCGGCGAAAGCGTGGAGCTGGGCGGATATCATTTCCTGTTCCAGGGCGCCAGGCACTTCGAAGGGCCCAACTTCATTTCCGACAAGGGCACGGTGGTGGTCAGCCGCGAGGGTCGCCTTGTGGCCACCCTGCACCCGGAGAAGCGCCTGTACACCGTGCAGCAGTCGATGATGACCGAGGCCGGGATCGACGCAGGGTTTACCCGCGACCTGTACGTGGCCCTCGGGGAGCCTTTGGAAAACGGTGCCTGGGCGGTGCGTGTGCACATCAAGCCCTTTGTCCGCTGGATCTGGCTGGGCGGTCTGTTGACTGGCCTTGGCGGATTGCTGGCGGCCCTCGACCGGCGCTACCGCGTCAAGGTCAAGTCCCGGGTGCGCGAGGCCCTGGGTGTGTCTGGAGCAGTTGCATGAAACGTTGGTTGATGGTCATGCCCCTGGCGGTGTTCCTGCTGGTGGCGGTGTTCCTGTACAAAGGTTTGTTTCTCAAGCCCGATGAATTGCCCTCGGCCATGATCGGCAAACCGTTCCCGGTCTTTTCGCTGGCTTCCACCCAAGGCGACCGTACGCTTACCCAGGCAGACCTGCAGGGCCGGCCTGCGCTGGTCAACGTCTGGGCCACCTGGTGCGCGTCGTGCAAGGTCGAGCATCCTTATCTCAACCAGCTGGCTTCCCAGGGTGTGGTCATCTATGGGGTGAACTACAAGGACGACAACGCCGCAGCGCAGAAGTGGTTGACCGAGTTCCACAACCCCTACCTGCTGGACATCAGTGACGAGCAGGGCAGCCTGGGGCTGGACCTGGGTGTCTACGGTGCGCCGGAGACGTTCCTGATCGATGGCGATGGCGTGATTCGCTACAAGCATGTGGGCGTGGTCGACGCCAGTGTCTGGCGCGAGCAGTTGGCGCCACGCTACCAGGCGCTGCTCGACGAGGCGACGCCATGAAGCGCTGGTTCGCAGCCCTGACCTTGAGCCTGTGCGTCGGTGGGGTGGCCAAGGCCGCCATCGATACCTACCAGTTTCGTGACCAGGCCGAGCGTGAGCGCTACCAGCAACTGACCAAGGAATTGCGCTGCCCCAAGTGTCAGAACCAGGATATCGCCGACTCCAATGCCCCCATTGCGGCTGACCTGCGCCGGGAAATATTCCGTATGCTGGGTGAGGGCAAGAGCAACCAGCAGATCGTCGACTTCATGGTCGACCGTTACGGTGATTTCGTGCGCTATAAGCCTGCGCTGAGCGGCCGGACCTGGTTGCTCTGGTTTGGCCCGGGCATTCTGCTGGTCGGCGGGTTCGCCGTATTGGCGGTGATTGTGCGGCGTCGTCGCCTGGCGGCCGTGCAAGGCACTGATGAATTGTCAGCCGAGGAGCGCGCACGGCTGGCCAACCTGCTGGAAAAAAGAACGCACCCATGACTGAATTCTGGCTTAGCGCGGGCTTGTTGCTGCTCGCGGCCCTCAGCTTTCTGCTGATCCCGATCCTGCGTGGCCGTCGCCACCAGCAGGAGCAAGACCGCACGGCGCTCAACGTGGTGCTCTATCAGGAACGCATCGCCGCGCTGGCCGCGCAGCAAGCGTCGGGTGTGCTCGATGACCTGCAATTGAGTCAGGGCCGTGACGAAGCCGCCCGTGAACTGCTGGCCGACACCGAGGGCGCCGAACCCGCCAGGCAGCGTCAATTGGGCAGGGCCTTGCCGTTGCTGGCAGCGGTTCTGGTGCCGCTGCTGGCGTTGGGGCTGTACCTGCACTTCGGTGCGGCGGACAAAGTGGCCCTTACCCAGGAATTTGCCCAGGCACCTAAGTCGATGGAAGAAATGACGGCACGCCTGGAGCGAGTGGTTCAGGCACAACCTGATTCGGCCGAGGCGGTGTACTTCCTGGGCCGTGCCTACATGGCCGAACAACGCCCTGCCGAGGCGGCCCGCACGTTCGAGCGCGCAGTAGTCCTGGCCGGTCGCCAGCCCGAGTTGCTGGGCCAGTGGGCCCAAGCCCTGTATTTCGCGGCCGACAAGCGCTGGAGTGGGCAACTGCAGGCATTGACTGACGAGGCGCTGAAAGCCGATCCCAATGAGGTCACCAGCTTGGGGCTGCGTGGCATTGCGGCATTTGAAGGTGAGCGCTATCAGGAGGCTATCGAGTACTGGAAGCGGCTGTTGGCGCAGTTGCCGCAAGGGGATGCGTCGCGCGCGGCATTGCAGGGCGGCATTGACCGTGCGGCTGAGCGGTTGGGCACTCAGTCTGCTCAGGTGCCGGCACCTGCTGCGGTGCGTTTGAAGGTGCGGGTGGAATTGGCCCCGGCTTTGCGGGACAAGGTCAAGGCACAGGACACCGTCTTCATTTTCGCCCGCGCCAGCAGCGGCCCGCCCATGCCACTTGCCGCCAAGCGGGTGACGGTGGCGCAGTTGCCCATCGAGGTCGAGCTTTCAGATGCGGATGCGATGATGGCGCAGATGAAACTGTCCGATTTCGCCGAAGTCCAACTGGTTGCGCGCGTTTCCAAGGATGGGCAGCCGACCCGCGGCGAGTGGGTTGGCCAGAGCGCGCCTTTGCCCAACACGACCCAGGCCCAGCAGCGCCTGATCATCGACAGCCCTGATTCGTAAGAGAGTTCCCTATGCACGCGACGGTACGCCTTAGCCTGATCACCCTGGCACTGGGTTTGTCGGCCTGTACGGTGCATGGCCCTGCTTCGCAGCCTGAGCCCGAACCGCCGATCGAACGGCTCCCGCCCAAAGGGCCGGTGGTCAAGCCGCTGCCAGGTGGACAGCCTGCTGGACCTGGGAGCAAGCCTGCACCCCCAGCCAAACCATTGCCGCGCACCTCGGCAAGCTTTGCCCCGCCGCCGGGCGGGGCGAGCCACTGGGACCCCAAGTTGGGCGTGTATGTGCTGGACAAAAAACCCAACACGTTCTACCGCCAGCGGACGTATTACCGGTTCGACAACGGCTGGAGCTGGTCGGTGAGCCCGGATGGGCCTTGGCAGCAGACCGATAGCAGTGGTGTGCCTGGAGGGCTGGGGCGGGCGTTTGGGCAGTAGATTTTTAGGCACCGCACCGGCCGCGATGGGCCGCACAACGGCGTTAATTGTGTAAGTGGTACAGCCAAACAACCGGGGCCGCTGCGCGGCCCATCGCGGTACAAGACCGCTCCTACACGAAATGGGGTAGCCCTGTAATGTTGTACAAGGCAGCTGCACCGCAAAGAGCAAGATGAATTCTTAGTACTTAAGACACTTCATACAAAAGAGCCTCAGTGCCATCGAGACCGTCAATCTTGATCTTGATCTTGCTTCTAAGCGCGCG
>NZ_JBICKP010000035.1:0-442 GCF_043104335.1 Pseudomonas sp. WSY_20 | reverse complement strand
GCCGGTCTGCCAACGCCTTGACCACTGGGTTGTAGCGCATCGCTACTGTGCCAGCCATGAACAGCCCCGCCCTCAGCCTGGAAGATCCAACACGCGAGATGGCCGTCTGACCGACCTTTTCGCCTGATTGGTGAACTGTCGGGTTCAGCCCAGCAAATGCAACGATCGAAGCAGGGCTTTTGTACTTCAGCGGGTCGCCCAGCTCGGCAAGCAGCAAGGCTGCCGTGGTGTCGCCCAGACCTTTTATGGATGTGATCAGGTCGCGTCGCCCGCGCAGGTCCGGGTCGTCATTGATGGTCTGTTTGATGGCCTCGCATGTCTTCTTTATCTCATCGGCAATATGCCCAATCACTGCCGTGATCGATGGCTGCACCGCCAGCGGCGCTACCTCCAGGCGGTTCTGCTCCATCTGCTGCATTTCCTTCAAGTCGTCCAGGCGGCG